>CAYPOY010000233.1:0-8288 GCA_964412395.1 uncultured Anaerolineales bacterium
CGTAGGCCAAGGCCCAATGAGGAACACCCCATCGGCGCAGAAACAAGGGCTTTTCCACATCGTCGGTGTAGCCCGTCATGTAAGGCATCACAAAGGAAGGGCGAATGGTAAAGACAGATCCTGTGTGCAGTTCAATGCGCCGCAGGCGAATCCCTGGCATTTTCTTTGACTCAGGAAGAACATCGTGCAGCTTGTATCCTTGCCGAATGGCAGCCAGGAATAGCTCTGGATGCTGCTCGATTGCACTGTCCAGATACTGACGAAACGCCTCAGGATCAAACAAGAAGTTGTTGTATTCTTCCGGGTCGATGAACACGCAAATTTGTTTAGACTTGTTGGCAAGAGGGTCGAAGTTCTTTTCCCGACTACAGTTCCTCTTGCGGCCTATTGAAGACATATGGTAAGCGCTCCCTGTAGATATGAACTGGGCTAGCTTACCGCATACTTGCCAAGATGTCCAGGGAGAACTTGGGGCCTTGCAGACCACAGAATCCGTCAGAATCAGGAAAAGCCAAGTGCGAATTGATCTGACGAAACATAAAGCTACTAACTGGTGAGTTGCTGCAAACTGATGACACTGTGAACAGTAAACACGGTTTACCCCAGTGGTTAGAAAATAAGACACTTGTCTCAAATCATCTGGAAACGAAGCGTGCAATAAAGTGATACCACCCATAGGCGCGACAGGAAGAACCGCACCGCACCCTGGTGTTGGACAGATTGTCTGAGTAGTTTCGGTAACATCATTGTTCATCAGTCAAGCCCCTCTTAATCGCTTATATACGGAAATGCCCCCCCCTCCGCCGAGGTCGCCTCCCCAGCGCGCACGCCCGCGCGACCATGGACGGCGACCCGCCCCGCCTATAGCCCATCCGTTTGTTGGCGGTTTGCACACCTTTGGCTTATGCCTACTCTGATGGCCTCAAACTCTCATAGTCTATTCGTTCCTTCCAACGCACTCTCAATATACGAATGCGTTACAGTTCATCATCAATTTCGTAAGCGATACGCCAACGTCCGGCCAACCAGATGCGGTAAATGTTCGGCTTGCCACGCAACTCTTTTGCACGAGAGGGACGAGGATTCTCCCCCAGGGCACGAATGAGTTGACGGGCCTGGGCGCGCACGTGCCCGGGCAGGGCCTTGATTTCCTTCCGTACCTCCGGGGGAACTTTAACCCGGTAACTCACCAGCCGCCTCCGCCCTATCCAGTTCGGCTTCGAAGTCTTCCCAGTCCATCCAGGCATCCGGCTTGTCTCCATATCCCTGGAGCACAGCGAGCGCCTCTCTGAGAAGCAGCTCGTCTTCGGCCGGGTCGTCCGGCCCTTCCTGTCTCCAATCTTCGAGGATAGAGCGAACCGGGACGTGCAGCAGACGGGTGAGTTCTTCTCGCACCACGCGGCGGACGAGGACCTGTAATTCGTTCGGGCTGAGGGAAATAGTTGTCTGGCTCATAGCAAGCTCTCCTTTCCCTCCCCATTATAGTCCAATGGCGGCGCTTGCGCAAACAGCCGTCGGCTCACTTCTTTCATTACCGACCCAACCCGCCTGCGCAGTTCGTTTAATCCTCTTGATTCGATGTCACATTTGCGGCGCTTTGAGGCGCTGCCGCTGCGCACCTACCGGGACGGCGACTTCCGCGAGGCCGACCCCATCCTGGCCGTCCTGGGAGGCTTTGGGCGGATCGCAGAGGGGGAAAGCCTGCTGAGCCAGTCGTGCTCTTGGCGATCTCAAGCGCCGGGGGTTGGTCGGGGAGTACGTTGCCGATCCCAATCTGCTCTGGCGACATTACTTCCTCACATACGCCGGGTTGGCTTTCCTGGCCGCCGCCTGTGGCGCTCCGGCACGGGCCTACGCCCGTGCGCGGGGCTGGCCGGCCAGGCACGGTGAGGTGAGCGTGTCTCACCTGGTGCGCTTTGTGGGAAACGTCGAGCACACCCAGGAGGCGCGAGAGGTCACCCTGGCGCTGGCCCGGGAAGCCTCCCGCCATCGCCGGGAGATTACCTGGTACGACGAGAGAGAGGCTTACGTCTACTTCACGATGAACGGACAACGCCGGGTGCTGGCCCCCGACGCCCGGATACGCTGGGGAGACCGGGTTTTCTTCGTCGAGATAGATCGTGGCACCGCCAGCATCAAGAGGTTGGGCAGCAAGTTACGGGCGTACTACGACTTTCGTGGTTGTGCGGAGCACCGTCGTTTCGGAGAGCAATTTCTCCTCCTGGTTATCGCTCCCCACTCGTACAGGGAACGGCAATGGCTGGAGCAGGTCTCCCGGTTGGCTGCTGAGTACAGCGTCGCACCGCTGGATGTTCTGACTACAACCCGGGAGGCAGTGCAGAAGCGGGGAATAGGTGCTCCGATCTGGAGAGGGGTGTAGGATAAGAGCAAGCGTGTGCGTTTTGTAGAGGATGCGTGATGCGTGAAACGTGATGCGTGAGTGCAGGATAAGAGCAAGCGCATGCGCTTTGCATGAGGTGCAATACTGATGCGGTTGATCAAGGGATTGCTGCTGGTGGCGGCGTTGACACCCTTATGTTGGGTCGGCGTGCTGGTGGTCGTGCGCCGGATACGGCAGACGGGCCTGGTGGGACCGGGCCTTGACGACCTGTTTGACCAGGCGGAGAGATATGCCTGGGGGGCTGGTGTATTCCTGGCGTTGCTCCTGGTCAACTTCCTGGGAGGGAGGGGAGGGGTGCTTCCACTTCTCAAGGGGTTGGTGCTGGTTGCCGCATTGACCCCTGTGTGTTGGGTGGGTTTACTGACAGGCTTACGCGTGGTGCGGCAGATGGGCCTGGTTGGGCCGGCTTTCGATGGGTTTTTAGGCCGTGTGAAAGGATCTGCCTGGATAGCCGGCGTGCTCCTGGCGTTGTTCCTGGTCGGTCTGCTGGCGACATTGGGAGTGATTCGGCAATGAGCGCTCAAGGTCACAGTTGCACTTCCCTACTCCACTCTTGCCAATGCCGATGGCGATGCCGGAACCGCCATTGCTGGCTCCCTGACAGAGACTATACATTGGAGGTTGATAGATGGCAAGACTCTACATAGCCTGGTTTTGCAACAGCGCAACCGAGAAGGCAGCCCTGGAAGTCCTCCCTCGGTTGTGGCGGAACGGGGGAGTCCAGGAAGTGCGCCTGGACTTTCGGGGTGACGGGTGGTGCGTGGCCTGCATCGTCACTACATCTCCACCTGCCAACGCACGGATTCGGGAGACACTGGCGGAGGTGGAACTGACCTGCGCCTCGTCTGCCCGGCAGGCACGCCGGAAAGCCGAGCGAAGGCGGCCTGGTCCGCGTCAAAGGGTTGCAACCGCAGGGGTTCAGGCGCAATCCCTACCCGACGGCAGAAGTCGGGCGTCACCCGTTCCCGCACGGAGGGCTCGTACTGGTCCCGGTAGGCGGCCAGCACGCGCAGGCCGTCCCCCAACTCGGTCAGCCGGGATACGGCATCGGCGAAGAGGCCAGGCTTCTCGTGCACGTCGTCCCACAGGAGTTGGTAAGGGGTATGGACGCGTCGCAACTGGGCAGTGAGGCGGCTCAGGTCGTCGGCCTGAAAGTGGCGGGCGACGACGACTACGGGCCAATCGGGCCGGGCCAGGGCGAGCTTGATCAAAGCGTGACTCTTGCCGCTGCCCGGTCGCCCCGCCACCAGGACTCCCTGGTCAGCGTCCAGCGCCACCGCCAACTCCGGCCGCTCGACGAAGCGACCGGGACGGTCCGGGGGCATCTTCAACGCCCGGTATAGCTCATCCTCGGTGGGGTGACGGAAGAGGCGGAAGGGCGGCGCGCCGGGGCGGGGGAGGCCCCGAATCTTCTCACAAGCGCGGCGCAAATCACCGGCGTCCAGTTGCCCGGCATAGGGAGCCGCCTCCGCCACACGCGCCAGGAGCACGCCGAGTATCTGGTCGGCGGTGGCCGCGTCGGGCACCTCCGCCCTGATGAGCCGTCCACGTAGGTCGCTGTGCCAGGCGTCGGGCGGCGGTGCACGCCGCACGTAGAGTCGCTTGAGAAAGACGAGCAGGTCGTCATCGGGCTCAGCCTCCAGAAGAACGGGGAGCTTCCGCGCCCACTCTCGCTCCGGGCCGGTGGACGCGGCGGCGAAGTGGTCCCAGGCATGGTGCTGGCGGGCCTTCGCCAGCCACTCGCGGAAACCGGTAACACTGGCGTGCGCACGGTGATCAACTGCCAATTCCACCCGGTCGAGGGAGTCGGGGGCCAGGTCAATCTGGCCAGAGGTCGCGCCAGCGTAGAGTTGTCGCAACGCCTTGCCGAAAGGCTTGTCGGGGTTCCACTCCACACGGACGGATTTCCCGGCCTTGGCCTGGATAGCCCAGTGAGTGCCAGTCTCGAACTCCAGGATCAGGTCATCTACGACCTCGGGGGCCTGCAATTGTACCCGGCGGGCTGCACCTGGCCCCAGTCCAACCGCCTCGCCCACCAAAATGTAGACACAGAACTCGACCCCCAGCCGCAACTCGAAGGCCGCTCCGGCCCAGTTGGCCCGCCCACCGATGGATGCACGCTCCACTGCCTGTTCCTTTCGGTCAGCCCTTCTCGCCAGTCCTCATCAATCACGCACTCCATTTACGTTTGACGTTTCACGCTTCACGTTTGACGTTTGACGTTTCACGCTTTACGCTTCACGTTTGACGTTTCACGCTTCACGTTCCCAACGGGTATGAAAAACGACCCCACGATAGTCACGATGATGCTGAGAACAGCCGGATCAATCTTCGTAATCCCGATTGTTGGAATCCATCTGGCAAGCGCTCTACCACAATTGTTGCAGTAACGGTCACCACGCTCGTTGTCGAATCCGCAATGCGGACACTTCACCAGATCGGGCGCCGTCTCAGGGGACGTCAAGACAGTTCCACAATACGCACACCGGTGCTTGTTCGGCGTGATCTCCACAAATTCGGTGCTTCCGCAATTGGGACATTCCCAGAATCCGCGTCACTCACGGTCTGTCTCCTCTTGAGACTGGGCGCCAATCGCGCCGACCAACCAGCCAGTGCCAGCGCGATCCAGAAAGACCCCATCAGGCCAAATCCTGCCAGGACCACGACGATCAACCCAGCGTTGAACATCATAGAGTATAGCGTATCTAGAGAGAGTGGGCAAGTGCTCGGTGGCGCGGCGGACTGGCGGCGGGGAGCGGCTGGAGACTCTGTCCGACGGCCTGCAGACACATGCAGCAGGTGGGGGAACGCCGACGACAGAGGGGCCCCTTCCAGGAGCAGTAGTGTGTATCCTTACTCCTGTCTCTCGCCGGTGGAAACAGGCCGTCTAGCCCCACCCTGGTGCTGTTCAACCAGGAGTTGGCCCGGCAACCGGTTGCAGAGCTGATTCGACCTCAGCTAGCAACTCCTCGATAGAGAACGGTTTAGGAAGGAAGCTAGCCGCTCCGGAGGCGATGAGTCGCTTCCGTTCCTGCTCCGTATCCGCCACGTGAGCCGATATCGCGACGATGGGAATGACCTGCGTCACAGCATCTCGCTTCAGATGGGCCAACGCTTCGTACCCATCCATCCCCGGTAGACGCAGATCCAGCAAGATCAGGTCAGGCCGATAGCGACGGGTCATTGCCAACGCCTCGTAGCCATCGGCAGCCACCAAAGAGGTGAAGCCGATTTGGCGCATCGCCGCCGAGAGCAGACCAAGCGTATCCACATCGTCATCAACGATGAGCACACGGCCCTGCCAGGTCAAAGCCTTCTCGACGCTTCGCAGCAAGTCCTTGCCCTCCACAGGTTTGGTCAGGTAATCCGCGGCCCCCAGCCCCCAGGCAGCTCCGTCGTCCTGCCTGATGGACATCACGACGACAGGTATATCGGCCGTGGCAACGTTTTTCTTCAAATCGCGGAGCACCTCCAACCCATCCACATCGGGGAGAATCAGGTCCAGAGTGATGAGGTCGGGCCGTTTCTCCTCGGCCCAGACCACGACGGAACGTCCGCTCCCCAGGATGAAGACCCGATATCCGCTGTTCTCCAGTTGCATCCTGGCGAGGTTGACGGCATTCGGGTCGTCGTCCACGACTAAGATCGTCCGTGCACGGGCCATTACGCATGGCGGAATCCGGCGACCTGGACCTTCTCCTTCCACCTGGACGGGCACGGGCAGAATAAAGGTGAACGTGCTCCCCTTGTCCTGTTCACTCTCGACCCATACCCGTCCGCCATGCATCTCCACAAACATCTTGACGATGGAAAGGCCCAGGCCGCTCCCACCGACCTCCTGGACCAGGGGATGATCGGCCCGGTAGAATCGTTCAAAGATGCGCCCCAGGTCATCGGTAGCGATGCCAATGCCTGTGTCTTGCACGTCCACCCGCACAGCCCCTTCGACAGGGTAGGCCCGCACTTCGATCTCTCCACCTTCGGGAGTATAGCGGACAGCATTACCTACCAGGTTAGTGAGCACCTGATTGAGCCGGTCTCGGTCGCCCATAACATCGGGCAGGCCTCCAACCACCCCGTAGGTGAGGGTCTGATGCTTGGCTTCGGCCTGACCCGCCAGCACATTGACCACATCGGAGATCACCTCACCGATCTGCGTAGGTTGAGGCTCGAAGCGGAGCCGCCCGGTCTCCACCCGCGAGATGTCCAGCAAGTCATTGATCAAAGCAGTCAGACGATCCGCATTGTTCCTGATGATAGCCAGGAATCGTTCCTGCTCGTCGTTGACAGGGCCAACAGCTCCCGCATAGAGGAGATCGGTGTATCCCTTGATGGCTGTCATAGGCGTGCGGAGCTCATGAGAGACATTGGAGACGAACTCGCTCTTAGCCCGATCCGCCTCCACTTCGCTGGTAATGTCCCGCAAGACAGTAACCACTCCCAGGAAATCGCCCCGCTGGGTCAGGACAGGGGACAGGTGGGCGTGGACAACACGGCTGTCAACCTCCAGGGTCATCTGGAAGGCCTTACGCACCTCCACCTCCAGAGCAACAGCACCCAGAAGCGCCTCCATAGCGGCGACCGCCTCCTCCCTGCCCCGAGCGTCGAAGACGGAAAAGAGAGCATGAAAATCCTGGCCGATCAATTGCTCGCCAGGCATGTCCAGGATGCTTTCTGCCGCCGGATTGACCAGGATCGTCTGCCCCTCAGCGTTGTTCACGATAACGCCGTCGGCAATGGATGTGAGGATCGCCTGGCTCTTGGTGGCCTCCTCTTGCTGATGACGGAGCATCTGGCCCAACTCCTGAGCCTGCTGAGTAAGGAGACGGTAGACCTCGGCGTTGCCAATAGCCGTGGCAATCTGACCCAGAACGGTGCGAAAGAGCCGGACGTGAGTAGGGCTAAAAGCCTCCGGGCGAGAGCTGGCTACGGCCAGGAGACCCATGAACGCCCCGTTGGCGACCAGCGGAGCCACCATCAAAGAGCGCATGTTCGGGTCAGCCAGTACTTTAACCCATGCTTCTGTCTGCTCTGTCTGCAGATCACTCAGGACCAACGGCAAATCAGCCTGTCCCAACCGCCATGCTGAGGGGAGCACCGCTACAGGAATTCTCTCACTATTCCAGTTGATCGCCGTCTCAGGTACGACTTGCCCGGCCGCACTATCTACCAGGAAGACCACTCCCATCTCTGCCGTGATCGCCGTTGTCACCCCGGCCAGGGTCCTATGAAGCACCCGGCCCAGATCCAGGCTCGCGGTCAGTTCCCGGGTGATCTCGTGGAGGGCCTCTAACCGGGACTTCTCAGCAGTCAGCCGCTCCACCTCGCCAGCGAAATATTGGGTCAGGGCTACGTCCAGGGCATTGAGGCGACCGTTGACCTGTCCCAGATTTCCTTCTGCCGATAGCAGGTCCTGGATGACCTGGGAGAGACCTTCAGCAATGGAAAGCAGCTCAGAGGGAGTAGCCCTGCGCTCCCCCACCTCTCGATCAGCCCATTGCCGGACACCTTCCATCAGCGTCTCGGTCTGATCTTCCAGCAGAGCATCAACAAGAGACTGACAGTAAGAAAGACACTCGTCCGCAGAAAGGGCAGCATAGGCTGGCAATTTTTGAACCACCGCCAGCCACCGCGCATCAATGTCCGCTCTCTGCTGGTACAACCACGAACCAAAATCCCAGCTCATACCACTCCTCACGCTTAGGTCAGTGTGCACCCTACCCCATATATTGTATCCCAACTCCAGGGGAAACGGGTTACAGCTTTGTTACGGTTGAGTGAAGGGTCTGTTTGGTCATTGGTCATTCGTCATTGGTCATCCTCTACGCAGCCTGCCCCTTGAACTGGCTCATGTACAAATTGTGATAGAACCCGCCTTGTGCCAGCA
>CAYPOY010000234.1:0-8173 GCA_964412395.1 uncultured Anaerolineales bacterium
GTTTGATTTCCAGACCGCAGCCGTCAAAATCGCCGCACGGCATTTGAACCGGCGGGGCGGCGTGCTGATTGGCGATGTGGTCGGACTAGGTAAAACACTGATGGGCACGGCGCTGGCCAAGGTTTTCGAGGAGGACTACTCGATAGAGACCTTGATCATCTGCCCCAAGAACCTGGTCAAGATGTGGGAGTTCTACCGGGATGAGTACGGCCTGCGGGCCAAAGTATTGTCCATTAGCCGGGTCATCAGAGAGTTGCCTGACCTGCGACGATACCGGCTGATCTTGATTGACGAAAGCCAGAACCTGCGCAACCGCGAGGGCAAACGGTATGCCGCGATTCACGAATACATCCAGAAGAACGAGAGCCGCTGCATCTTGCTGTCGGCCACCCCGTACAACAAAACCTACCTGGACTTGTCGAGCCAACTGCGCCTGTTCGTGCCAGAGACAGCCGACCTGGGCATTCGCCCGGAAAGACTGCTGCGCGGGATAGGCGAGATCGAGTTCAATCGCCGCCACCAATGCCCCTTGCGTTCCCTGGAAGCGTTCGAGAAGAGCGAATACGCCGACGATTGGCGAGAACTGATGAGCCTGTTCATGGTGCGGCGCACGCACAGCTTCATCTGCGACAACTACGCCACGCTAGACCCGGAGACCGGGCGCAAGTACCTGTCTTTTGCCGACGGTTCCCGCAACTTTTTCCCCACCCGTCACCCCGAGACAGTGCGTTTTCCCATAGACGAGGGTGATCCCAACGACCAGTATGCGCGGCTGTACACAGACAATGTGGTGGACACCATCAATGGCCTCGACCTGCCCCGCTACGGTTTGGGAAACTACGTGCTGGAAAAGCCCAAGCAGCCGCCCAACGAGAGGGAGCGCAAGATATTGGATGACCTCTCGCGGGGCGGCAGGCGGCTGATGGGTTTTTGTCGCACCAACCTGTTCAAGCGGTTAGAGAGCAGCGGGTACGCTTTCTTGCTTTCGGTCGAGCGGCACATTTTACGCAACTATATCTTTGTCCACGCCCTGGAAAACAAGCGGCCGCTGCCCATCGGCACGCAGGGCGCGGAGATGCTGGACACCCGCTTTGAGGACGAAGACGCGGACGCGGTTGATTACAGCACGCTCGATCTGTTTGACGACGACGCTGGTGAAGAAACCGACGAAACGGGGGGGCAGGAAGAAACCGGGTTTTGGGGAAAAAACCCGGTTTCTAAGGCCGCTTTTAGAGAACGCGCCGCTGCTGTCTATGAGCTCTACGCCACCCGCTATAAACGCCGCTTCAGGTGGATACGGCCCGACCTGTTCAAGAAAAGTCTGAGCAAACACTTGCGGGCCAATGCCAGAGACCTGTTGAGCATCTTGCAACTGTTTGGCGAGTGGGACGTGGACCAGGACGCCAAGCTGAACGGGCTGCACCAACTGCTGACGGAGACGCATCCGCAGGACAAGGTGCTGGTTTTCAGCCAGTTCGCCGACACGGTGCGCTACCTGGAGGAGCAGCTACAGGCGCGGAGCGTAGATAGGCTGGCCGGCGTCACCGGCGATTCATCCGACCCTACCGGGCTGGCGTGGCGTTTCAGCCCGGTGAGCAACAACAAGCGAGAGCAGATCAGGCCCGACGACGAATTGCGGGCGCTGGTGTCCACCGATGTTCTCAGCGAGGGGCAAAACCTGCAAGATGGCTTTATCGTGGTCAACTACGATTTGCCCTGGGCCATCATCCGGCTGGTCCAACGGGCCGGGCGCATTGACCGCATCGGGCAACAGGCGCCGGACATTTTGTGCTACACCTTCTGGCCCGCCGAGGGCGTGGAGCGGATCATCCGCCTGCGCGAACGGTTGCGCCAGCGATTGCGGGAAAACGCGGAAGTGGTGGGTACAGATGAGCTATTCTTTGAAGATGACGTAGATGCTCAACCGCTCATTGACCTGTACCACGAAAAGACGGGCATTCTGGACGATCCGCCGGACACCGAGATTGACCTGGTATCCAACGCCTACCAGATCTGGAAAAATGCCACCGATGCCAACCCCAAACTAAAGACGATTATCCCCAGACTGCCGGCGGTGGTCTACTCGACCAAGGCGCACCCCGGCGGCGACGTGGCCGCCGGCCCGGCCGGGGTGCTGGTCTATTTGAGCACCACTGAGGGCAACAGTGCGCTGGCCTGGATGGACCAGAACGGCAACAGCGTCAGCGAATCTCAATTTGCTATCTTGCGCGCGGCCGAATGTGCTTTGGACACGCCCGGCCGGCCGCGCCAGGAGAACCATCACGACCTGGTGCAAAGCGGCGTGAAACACATCATGACCGAGAGCAAGTTTGTGGGTGGGCAGTTGGGCCGCCCATCCGGGGCGAGGTTCAAGACATACGAGCGACTGAGCGAGTATGCCAGGCGGCTCCGTGACTCGTTGTTCGAGTCCCTACCTGCCTCACAAACCCTGTTCAAGGCGGTGGAACAGATTTACCGCTTCCCGTTGCGGGAAAGCGCCAAGGAAAAGCTCAACCGGCAACTGCGCAGCGGTGTACAGGACGAACAACTGGCCGAACTGGTGGTGAACCTGTACGAGGATGATAAACTGTGCCTGGTGCAGGAGGCGCAAGAGGCACAGGAACCGCGCATCATCTGTTCGCTGGGGCTGGTCTAAGTTTCTATCTCACCAGGAGGACGCGGATGCTCGACACGGCACGGGTCCGACATTACCTCAAGGAATTTGATTTTGAGTCTCTCTTCATTGAAGAGCTGGGCTGGGATAACTATTCGACCAACCTGGACGTGGAGATTGACGCCGATAAAGGGCGGTTCGCGCTGTAAGCCGTGGCCGAGAAGCGGGGGGTGGTGGCCTTTACCTGTGCCGTGGGCACTATCCCCCCGTATGCCACGCGGCGCAAGATCGAGCGGCAGGTGGCCCGATCCTTGCGCGAACATTTCATCATCTACGTTGACGGGGAGCGCACTGAGCAGATCTGGCAATGGGTGCGGCGGGAAGTGGGCAGGCCGCTGGCCAGCCGGGAACACCACTACACCATCCAGCAGCCGGGCGACTCGCTCATTCAAAAGCTGCAAACCATCGCCTTCAGTTTTGAGGAAGAAGAGACCTTGACCCTGGTGGAGGTGACCGGCCGCGTCCGGGCCGCTTTCAACGTGGAACGGGCCACGAAAAAGTTTTACGACCGCTTCAAGAAAGAGTGTGATGCCTTTCAAAAGTTCCTCGAGGGGATACCGGATGAGGAGCTAGAGCGGTGGTACGTGTTGGTGATGCTCAACCGGCTCATGTTCATCTACTTTATCCAGAAGAAGGGCTTTTTGGATGGCGACCCGGACTACTTGCGTCGCAAACTGGCGCAGAGCCAAGAAACCGGGTTTTGGGGAAAAAACCCGGTTTCTCAAGATCGCTTCTACGCTGATTTTCTATGCCCGCTGTTCTTCGAGGGATTTGCCAGGACGCCAGATGAGCGGTCGCCGCAGGTGCGGGCATTGCTGGGCGACATTCCCTTCCTGAACGGCGGTATTTTCCAGCAGCACGAGGTAGAACGGTTGCACGGCCGGACGATTCAGATTCCCGACGCGGCCTTTGAGCAGCTCTTTAGTTTTTTCGACTATTACCAATGGCATCTGGATGACCGGCCGTTGCGCGATGACCGCGAGATCAACCCTGACGTGTTGGGCTACATCTTTGAAAAGTACATCAACCAGAAGCAGATGGGCGCCTACTACACCAAAGAGGACATCACCGGATACATCAGCAAGAACACTGTCATCCCCTTCCTCTTTGATCAGGCGCGGAAAAAGTGTCGCGTCGCGTTTGAGGGAGAGCAATCGGTCTGGGCGCTGCTGGCGGCCGACCCCGACCGTTACATCTACGAAGCGGTGCGCAAGGGAACCGATCTGGGGTTGCCGCCGGAGATCGCGGTGGGGATTGACGACGTGAGCCAACGCGGGGCGTGGAACACCCGCACGCCGGGTGAATACGCGCTGCCCACCGAGATCTGGCGGGAGACGGTAGCGCGGCGCCAACGCTACGAAGAGGTGTGGCTCAAACTGGTGGACGGAGAGGTGCGTTCCATCAACGACCTGATCACCTACAACCTCGACATCCAGCAGTTTGCCCAGGACGTGATCGAGAACTGTGAAGGGCCAGAGTTGTTACGCGCTTTCTGGCGGGCGATCAACCAGGTGACGGTACTGGATCCCACCTGTGGGTCGG
Organism: uncultured Anaerolineales bacterium; assembly: GCA_964412395.1. Lineage (GTDB taxonomy): Bacteria > Chloroflexota > Anaerolineae > B4-G1 > B4-G1 > CAYPOY01. The sequence goes on from CAYPOY010000234.1 coordinate 4,217, forward strand.
GAGCCTTTCTGTTCGCCGCGCTCAACATCCTGGAGCCGCTGTACGAGGCGTGCCTGCACCGGATGGAAGCGTTCGTAGCCGAACTGGCAGATGGCGACCACCACCCGCAAAAGTACAGGGACTTTTGCGAAGTGCTGGAGCAGATGGAGCGGCACCCCAACCGAAGCTACTTTGTCCTCAAATCCATCGTGGTCAACAACCTGTACGGCGTGGACATTATGGCCGAGGCGGTAGAGATTGCCAAGCTGCGCCTCTTCTTGAAACTGGTAGCCCAGGTGGATCGGGTGGAGAACGTCGAGCCACTGCCCGACATAGACTTTAACATCCGCACCGGGAATACCCTGGTGGGCTTTACCAGCAGAGAAGAAGTAGAGCGGGCCATGAAGGTGGCACAGGGTGGGCAGGGCAAGCTGATGTTTGGCGAGGACCTGGACACGCTGCAACGGATAGAGGAAAAAGCAGAAGATGTAGACCGCCTGTTTGAGAAGTTCCGGGCCATGCAGACCGCGCACGACATGCGCGAGTACACCCAGGACTTTATAGAGACGAAAGAGGCGCTGCGGAAGCGGCTGAAAGCGTTGGAAGATGAGTTGAACCGCTACCTGGCACAGGAGTATGGGATAGATGCAGACAAGCCCGCCGCGTACCAGAAGTGGCTGGCTTCCCACCAGCCTTTTCATTGGTTTGTCGAGTTCTATGGCATTCTTAAACGAGGTGGATTTGATGTGATTATTGGAAATCCACCGTATGTGGAATACAGTAAAGTGAAACGTGACTACGCGATTCGCGAGTACCACACAGAAAGTTGTGGTAATTTATACGCGTTTGTCATTGAACGGAGTCTTGATGTTTTGCGAGACAATGGATGGGTAGGAATGATTGTGCAGCTACCCATCGTCTGCACTGACCGAATGAAACCCCTCCAACGTGAGTGCCTCCAACTAAGCAATCCCATATATTTTGCGAACTTTGACGATCGCCCAGCCAGATTGTTCGATGGCCTAGAACACATTCGAGCTTCCATAGTCCTGGCTCAAAAGGCAAAAGACAGAGGCAAACGAGTCTTCTCAACAACATATAATCGTTGGTACTCAGAGGTGCGACCAGTGTTGTTTGACCTCATTTGTTTTGTAGACGTCGCAGACTACCTGATGGATGGTGCTATACCGAAGATAGGAGACACCAGGGCAAGATCTGTGATGCAACGCATTAAATCGTTTTCACCGTTGGACAGGCATTTGACTCGAACGGGCCAGCATACGATTCATTTTCACAACTCGCCTCAATACTGGGCTCGCGCCACGGACTTCGTACCCTACTTCTGGAACGAACGCGATGGTGAGAAGATTTCTACGCAGGTAAAGCCGCTGCACTTTACAAATAAGTTGGATGCATTAGCGACAGTGGAATTGCTCAACAGTTCCCTTTTCTATTGGTGGTACATTGTCCTCTCCGATTGCAGACATCTGAATCTACGAGAGATACAGAATTTCCCGATTGGCCTCGAGCATATGTCAAGGAGTATTAAGAAAACACTTGCGGAATTGTCAGATGAATTGATGACTGACCTAAAACGAAACGCCCGTCGGAAAGAAGCCTACTATAAGACTACAGGAAGAGTGATCTACGACGAGTTCTTTCCGAAACATTCGAAGCCAATCATGGACAAAATAGACTACGTTCTAGCGCAACACTACGGCTTCACCGACGAGGAACTCGACTTTATCATCAACTATGACATCAAGTACCGCATGGGGGCGGATCTTTCCGGTAATGACGGGTAGCCAGAGCCGGGAACGGGAAGAAACCGGTTTCTTAGGAAAGGTAACACGTGAGCCAATCGATTTTGTACTTACGCCAGGGTGAGGCCGACTATCCGGCCCAGTTGACATCCTCTCAAAATTGCACTATACTTATTGTCAGGATAATGCAACTAATGTTATGGGAGGAGGCAGGGAAAAAGTGACAGAAACGAGTGTCGCCATCGGGCAGGTAAAACGGGATATTTCCGAGTTGGTCAACCGCGTCGCCTATGGTGGTGAGAGGATCGTTTTGACATCCCGTGGTAAGCCTAAAGCGGCGCTGGTCGGTATGGCGGATTACGAACGGCTGCGGCGGGAGCAAGCAAATGAGCGCTTGGTGCACTGGCAGGCGTGGGTGGCCGAAAGTGCAAAACTGACGGCTGAAATCCTGGCCCGCCGCGAGGGCCAACCGTTAGATGTGGACGCGCTTTGGCAAGCGGCACGGGCGGACCTGGAGGCGCGGGATGAACACATACCTGGTCATTGATGCCAGTTTTGCCTTTAGATTGATGTTGCCCGGTCCGGACCAAAAACGCTGTCAGACGCTGGTGACGCAATGGCACAGAGAGGGTTACGTGTTATGCGCGCCGACGTTGTGGCTTTACGAGATCACATCCGCGCTGTGCAAGGGGGTACATTTCGGGCAAATCACCCGCGATGAAGGGCAGCAAATATTGATCCTGGCGCAGAAACTCGGTGTGCAGTTATTTGCCCCCGATGATGCCCAAACTATATCGGCATTTGACTGGACGATACGGCTGCAACGCGCCGCCGCTTACGATAGCTTTTACCTGGCGCTGGCAAAGACGTTGCGCAGCGAGCTGTGGACGGCAGATAAGCGATTGGTTAATGCCGCCGGGGTCTCTTGGATACATTTGATACATGACTCTCTGTAAAGATAGGTTTGGAAGCCCATCTACGGAAAGATAACACGTGAATCCACCCATTACATATTTGCGCCAAGGCGGGACCGATTATCCGGCGGAGTTGGCGGACAATCTGGGAGAACATGCCCCAAAAACGGTCGCATTGTGGGGAGAGCGGGGCATCTGGCTCAAGCGCCATGACAATGAACCGCTGCTGGCTCTGTTCTGCTCCGCCAAAGCGCCAGCCAGCATTCTCCTACAGGTGCATGACCTGGCGCAGGGGTGGCGCACGAGCGGGGTGACGGTCATCAGTGGCTTCCACTCGCCGGTGGAGCAGGAGTGCCTGGCGGTGCTGTTGCGTGGGCCGGGGCCGGTCATCGTCTGCCCGGCGCGGGGACTGGCCAGGATGCGATTAAAACGGGAGTACAAAGAACCAATGGCGGCCGGGCGACTGCTGCTCATGTCACCGTTTGGAGAGAAGGTGCGGCGCATGACGGCGGACACGGCGCTGACCCGCAACCGCTTCGTGGCCGCCCTGGCAGACACCGTGCTGATCGCCCACGCTCAGCCGGGCAGCAAGACAAAGCAGTTGGCGCAAGAAGTGGTGGGGTGGGGGAAGCGAGTGTACACGCTGGATCACCCGGCGAATGACAACTTGCTGGCGTTGGGAGTTTCGAGGTATTTGTCAGCCGGTATGCCCTTTGTCAGGCAGGGCCGCCTACCAACTCGCTAAAGCCGATCGCCCAGTACGTCACCGAAGCGGGCAAGGTGCGCGGCTACCGGCCTGACTTTTTCCTCGAACGCATTGACGGAGCGAAGGAACTGGTGCAGGAAGTGGGGAATGTGTTTTGTCGTGATAACGCGGTACGCCGTGGGTGTGACGACCGCCTCTCGCCGCAAGACTAGCCGGCGGCTCCGTGTTTTTCGCCTGGCGGCACTGGTTGTGGTGGAGAAAGCGGGGCGGTGGGCTGCCTGCCCTGAGCCCTTCGACTTCGCTCAGGGCAGGCTTTGCCGAAGGGGCGTTGTTCGTTTGTGCAAGCGCTGTCGTTGGGATATAATGGACTCGGAGGTGTTGATATGGCGACACTGACCCTGGCTGCGGTTCTTCACAAAGAAGATGATCTGTATGTGGCGGAGTGCCCCGAGGTTGGAACAGTCAGCCAAGGGTATACCGTTGAGGAAGCGGTTGTCAATCTAAAAGAGGCCACCGAACTCTACCTGGAGGAGTTCCCCTTGCCTCAGGTGAGCAAGCCCTTCCTGACCACCTTTGAGGCGGCGGTGAGTGGAGC
>CAYPOY010000235.1:0-844 GCA_964412395.1 uncultured Anaerolineales bacterium
GGGGTTGCGGAGATAGGAGTAGTAATCGGTGATGCGACTCAGACCGTGCTCGACCGCGTAGTCGTACAGGTCGGTGCCGGGGTGAGGGGTGAAGAAGGCGGGGCTGTAGTAGTCGGGGTCAATCTCCTTCACCAGCCGCACCGTGTCCATCACTTCCTCTTTAGTCTCGGTTGGCAGTCCCATCATGTAGTTGGCCCAGATGGAAATGTCGTATTTGCGACAGATATGGGCTGCCTGGCGGTTCTGCTCCACCGTCGTGCCCTTGCGGATGAACTTGAGCATGCGGTCGTTGCCGCTTTCGAAACCGATGAAATAGCCGCGCAGCCCGGCCTTGGCCATGCGCGCCACCATGTCTTCGTGCTTGACGAGAATGTCGGCACGGGTCTGGCAAAAGAAAGGCTGGGTGAAGCCCCGCGCTTTGTACTCCTTGGTGAATTCAGTCACCCACTCGCGGTCCTCGGTCAGGCAGTCGTCGTGGAACATGAACGAGGCGAAGTGATGCCGCTCGCGCAGCATCTCCAGTTCGGCGATGACGTTGGCGACAGAGCGGCGGCGGGTGCGCTTGCCAAAGAGGTAATCCTCTCCCGGCTTGCAGAAGGCGCAGTTATAGAGGCAGCCTCGCCCGGCGATGATGGTGACGAACGGCGGTGGCAGTTCTTCGACAAAGGGCACCTCGGGCGAGTCGAGGTCGTAGCCCCATTTCCGCCACTCGTCGAGGAACAGGTCTCGGTCGGCGAAGGGGATAGCGTCAAGGTCGGGTGTCTCGCCACGCAGCACGCGATGGGAGGGCGGGTTGCCCTCCTCAATGACCCGCAGCAGTTCGGGGAAGGTCACTTCCCCCTCC
>CAYPOY010000235.1:854-8157 GCA_964412395.1 uncultured Anaerolineales bacterium
CATGAGGGATGCGCAGGGCGTCCTCCAGCGCGATGGTGACGTGGGGGCCACCGATGATGGTGACGATCTCAGGATTGACCTGCTTGGCGATGGCGACGGCCTGGCGGGCCGGGTTGTAGTCCACGCTCATCATCGTCACACCGACGGCGCCGGGATTCCGCTCCGTCAACACCTCCCGGAAATGATCCCAACTCGAAAGTGCCCGCAGGTCAATCAAGTCTACCTCGAACCCTTGGGCTTTGGCGGCGGCGCTGAGGGAAGCCAGGCCGTGGGAGATCCAGCCGGCGTCCATCCCTTGCTTGAGGGAGTTAAAGCCACGGCCGGCGATACCGGGATAGATGAGCGTCGTCTTGAGAGACATACAGTCCTCCACGCGGTAGATTATTCGCCGGGGGGGCGGATGGCATAGGTGCACTGCGAGTCGCCTTGGGCTGCCCAGGAGATGCGCTGAGGAGATACGCCCAGCAGGCGAGTCAATAGCGTTAAATCTATCATGCAGACTTGGTGTTCCTGGCGGGCCACCCGTTCATAAGGGCAATTGGCGGTATGGAGCAAGTAGGCACCGTCGTCGCGCCGCTCCCAGTTAGCCATATAGCCCAACCCGTTCAGGAATTCGATGGCGGCGGCAAGCTGGGCCTCAAAATTACCCTCATCGGGGCGGGCAGCCTGGCTGGCGATATGCTCGCCGATTCGCTGCATCATCTGATTCACTTCGTCCAGCGACAGGCACGAGTGCATCTCGCTGAGGAGCAGGCTGGCAAGATAATCATATCTCTTGGGGAAGAAGGTGCTGGCCCGTTCGGTCAGGGTGTAGACGTACCTGGGACGGCCGGGAGCTTTGCGACGGCGTACAAGAGGGGGCGCGACGAGTCCTTCTTCCCGTAGGATGTCGAGGTGATGGCGCACGGTGACAGAGGTCAGACCCAGTTCCTGGCTCAGTTCGTCAACTGTTGTATAGCTGCGTTCTTTCAGGACATTCAAGATGTGCTCTCGAGTGGGCTGCATGGCCTTGTTCCCTTCCCAATATCTGTGGAATAGAGGCCATTTTAGTATGATTTCTGTATTTTGTCAAATTATCATCGTTATAATTCGGCCGGCTGGTCTTATGCCTGGCCAACCTCTCCTGCCGAGGGCTACTTTTGTGGATCTGCTTCAGTCCGTCCAGCGCGGAGGTTGCTCAATTCTGGAAAGCAGTGTAGAATAATAAGCCGTGATGGGAGTCGTGCGAGAAGCGATCAGGTTGCCAGAGGTGCCTCCGGAACTCCAGGGCACGGTGCGTCTTATGCCCTGGGACAGGCTCTATAACTGGAGCCGCAAGCGGTCGCTGTGGCCTTTGTTCTCAGGCCTGGGCTGCTGTGCTATCGAGATGATCTGCGCGGCTGCAGCCCGCTTCGACCAGGCCCGTTTCGGTATGGACGTCGTACGCCCCAGTCCCCGCCAGGCAGACTTGATGATCGTCTCCGGCACGGTCACCAAGAAAATGGCGCCCCAGGTGGTCCGTCTCTACAACCAGATGGCTGAGCCAAAATACGTCATCGCGATGGGGGCCTGCGCCATCTCGGGTGGGCCATTCAAAGAGTCATACAACGTCGTCTCCGGGGTGGACAAACTGATTCCCGTGGAGGTTTACGTTCCTGGGTGCCCACCCCGGCCAGAGGCGTTGTACAACGCTTTTCTCGCCTTGCACGCCAGGTGGGACCGGGAACCGATCAGCAGCCTGCGTTGGTATCGGAAAGATGAGGACGCAGGCATCCCTGTGCCAGCGCTGGGCCCCGACCTGGTGGACTGGCGGCTGACAGGTAAGATGGCGACGTTGGAGAGAGATAAGTGATATGGTCGCAGAAACCCGGGTCTCTCGGCCGACGGCAGAAATGTTCTCCACCCTGGAAGAGCGCTTCCCCGGTGCAGCCCAACCTGCCGAGTACGAGGGAGTGGTCATCGCCCCCGACCAGTTGGTAGATGTCGCCGTTTTCCTGCGGGACGAATTGGGCTATACTTACCTATCCTGTGTCACTGGCGTGGACTATCCAGAGCCCACGGCCCGGTTTCCCGCCCGCTTCGAGACCGTCTATCACACGTTCCGCGACCAGGGAGGGCCACTGACGCTCCACGCGCACGCCAGCCGTGGCAACCCTGTCGTCCCCTCGCTCGTGAGTGTCTGGCCCTCGGCCAGCGTTCATGAGCGGGAGACATGGGACCTGATGGGCATTCGCTTTGAGGGACATCCTGACCTGCGGCGCATCCTGCTTTGGGAGGGGTTCGAAGGACATCCGCTGCGTAAGGATTGGCACGAGCCGTATTACGAGGCCGACTATAAGCCGTTCTCCAGCCGTTACCCGAAGGGGAAACCAGTACAGGCCGAGGAACAGACACCGTTGGGTCGCAACCTTCAATATCCTCCAGACTGGTCGCCGGAGGGTTGGGAGTCTCAGGCGGGGATGGAGGTGTATGCACCGCTAGAAGCATGTGCACCGGTAGACGAGTACGCCGCCAGCGACTGGTGCCCAGGATGCACCGACCGGGTGGTTATCAACATAGGGCCACAGCATCTCAGCACCCACGGTGCCCTGCGCATGGTGGCTTGTCTGGACGGGGAGAAGATCCAGCGGCTGGAGCCGGTGTTGGGTTATCTGCACCGCAGCCACGAGAAGATCGGTGAGCGCAATACCTGGCTGGCCAATATGCCCTTCACGGACCGGCTGGACTACATCTGTTCGATGTCCAACAACTTTGGCTACGCCGTGGCGGTGGAAAAACTCCTGGGGGTAGAAGTGCCGGAGCGAGCTGAGTATATCCGCGTCATTATGGCGGAACTTACCCGCGTGATGAACCACCTCCTCTCTATTGGCTTCTTCACCAACGATATCGGCGTTTATCTCACCGCCATGCTTTATGCGCTGGAGGAACGTGAACTGATCGTGGATTTGTTCGAGATGGCGTCGGGTTCGCGGATGATGTGCAACTACTTCCGCTTCGGCGGTGTGGCCCGCGACCTGCCTGAGGGTTTCCTCCCGTTGGCGAGGGAGTTGGTCTACGAACGGATTCCACGACGCGTGGACGAGTTAGAGCGGTTCCTGGTGGACAACGAGGTCTTTCGCGCCCGCACCGTAGGTGTCGGCGTGTTGGCGGCGGACGTGGCCGTGGCCTACGGCTGCACCGGGCCTCTGTTGCGGGCCTCTGGCGTCCCCTACGATATCCGTCGCGTCGAGCCTTACTCCATCTACGACGAGTTTGACTGGGATGTGGCAGCGCGTTACAACGGAGACATCTACGACCGTTTTATGGTGCGCTTCAAGGAGATACGGCAGTCGCTGCGCATCCTCCACCAGGCGCTCGAACGGCTGCCGGAAGGGCCGATCCAGGCCGGAAAGAAGCAGACAATTGTTGAGGTGCCAGCGGGCGAGGTGTATGGCCGGGTGGAGTCTCCCAAGGGAGAGCTGGGCTTTTACCTGGTCTCCGATGGCGGGCCGAACCCGTACCGGTACCGCATCCGCGCCCCCAGTTTTGCCAACCTGGGGGTGCTGGGCGAGCTGTGTTGTGGGCACCTGGTGGCTGACGTGGCGCCCATCCTGGCGAGTATAGACGTCACACTGGGCGAGGTGGATCGCTAATGTACGGGCTGGGCATCCTCAAATCGCTTAGTGTCACCGTAGGACACTTCTTGATGACTTACGTGGACGACCTGAGGTGGTTCTTCAAGGGCGGCTTCGGTAAGCGGTACTCCCCCGAAGCGCTTCCCACGCGGCAGAGTCCCAAAGGCCGGGGCGTGTTCACGGTGCAATATCCTGAAGAGAGACTGCCGCTCCCAGAGAATTTTCGGGGGTTTCCCTTTCAGGTGCTGGACCCGAAGACGGGCAAGACGCGCTGCACAGCCTGTGGCACATGTGCCCGGGTTTGCCCTCCCCAGTGCATCTGGATCGTGCGCGCGACCGACCCAGACACGGGCAAGCCGAAGCGGGAGCCGGTAGAGTTCCACATTGACGTGAGTATTTGCATGTCTTGTGGCTTTTGCGCGGAATTCTGCCCTTTTGGAGCCATTAAGATGGATCATGACTACGAGGTTGCTGCCTACACCCGGGATGGTTCATTCCTGTGGGGGTTGGAGCGGCTGGCGAAGCCGCTGGCGTATCACGCAGCAATTCACCCCACTGACTACATGGCCGAACAGGCAGCCAGGAAGAAAAAGTGACTCAAATTTCAAATCCCAAATTCCGAGTTGCGGGCGTACGTTTTCAACCTACGGGCAAGGTTTACTGCTTCGACGCCAGCGGTTGCCAGGATCTACGACCAGGGGACTTTGTCCTCGTCGAGACCGCGCACGGTGAGCAGTTGGGAGAGGTGGTCAGCGTGCGGCCTGTGCACGAGGGCGGGCGTGAGGGGGGTCTCAAGCCGGTACAGCGGCGGGCCACCAGCCGTGATCTGGCCTTACGTCAGCAGTGGCGGAGCAAGGAGAAGGGAGCGCTGATCGCTGCTCGTGAAGCGGCAGCGCGGTTAGGTCTGCCTGTCAAGATCGTCATTGCCGAGTACACCTTTGACGGTCAGCGACTGACGTTGCTGTATGTGGGTGATGAGAAGAAGTTGGACCTTGGCAAGTTGCAGCTAGCGTTACAGCGTACGCTGGCTACCCGCGTGGACTTGCGACGGATCGGCCCGCGCGACCAGGCTAAATTGATGGGGGGCTATGGCGCTTGTGGCGAGTTGCGCTGTTGTTCCCGCTTCCTATCGGAGTTCAACCCTGTCTCCATCAAAATGGCCAAAACACAGGGGGTATCACTTAACCCTTCGGACATCACGGGAATGTGTGGACGGCTGCGTTGCTGCCTCGTCTATGAGCAGGAGCAGTACAAGGAGGCATGCCAGGTGATGCCCCGGCGCAAGAAGCGCGTGCGGACGCCTTACGGTGAGGGGAAGGTAGTGGATCTGCTGCCATTGAAGGGGGTCGTCGTCGTCCAGGTCGAAGACCGGCGCCTGGAAGTGCCAGTTGAGGAGGTGGAACTGATTTCGGCACAGCGTCAAGAGTAAGAATCAGTTCAATGAACAGAGGAGGAAGATGTCAAATCGGGTAAGTTTCAAGGCCGAGGCGGATGCGCTGCGCGAGCGACTGGTCGCCTGGCGGCGCGACTTTCACATGCACCCGGAACTGGCTTTCCAGGAGCACCGCTCGGCTAGATTAATCGCCGATCGGCTGTGCGAATTGGGCTACCAGGTACAGACGGGCATCGCAACCACCGGCGTTGTCGCGCTCTTGGAGGGGCAGCAGCCAGGCCCGGTGGTGATGCTGCGCTTCGATATGGACGCGTTGCCCATCACCGAGGAAAACGAGACCGAGTATGTGTCGCGGAATCCAGGGGTGATGCACGCCTGCGGCCACGATGGTCACATGGCGATGGGCCTGGTCGTCGCCACGCTGGTGGCGCAGTGTCGCGATGAGATGGTCGGCACGCTCAAACTGGTCTTCCAGCCAGCCGAGGAGGGGGCCAACGGGGCCGAGGCGATGGTGAAAGATGGCGTGCTGGAGAATCCCCGCCCCGACATCTTCCTGGCCACGCACGTCTGGAACGAGAAGCCGGTGGGCACGATAGACGTCACGCCGGGCGCTATCATGGCGGCGGCCGAAAAGTGGACCTGCACCGTGCGAGGGAAGGGAGGGCACGGCGCGTTGCCCCATCAGACGGTGGACCCCATTGTGGCCACCGCACAGATCGTGACCGCTCTCCAGACCGTCGCCAGTCGCAACGTCAGTCCGCTGGAGGCGGCGGTGGTGACGGTGGGCACGGTTAATGGTGGTGACGCCTTCAACGTCATTCCCGCTCAGGTTGAACTGACCGGTACCATCCGCACCTACGACCCGGCGACTCGCGAGACGGTCTTGCGCCGCGTGCACGAGGTGATCGAAGGGGTGGCGGCAGCCTGTGGCGCAACGGCCGAGTTGGAGATTGTCCCCCTGACGCCCGCGGTGATCAACGACGCCGGGGTCACCGAAGTGGTGCGCGCAGCGGCCGAGGCGGTGGTCGGGCCGGAGAACGTTTCCTCCGGCGAGAAGACGATGGGCAGCGAGGACGCGTCTGTCTTTATGCAAAAGGTACCGGGATGTTACTTCTTCCTCGGTTCAGCCAATGCAGAGCGTGGGCTGAACGCGCCCCATCACAATCCGCGCTTCGATTTCGCCGAGGATGCACTGCCGCTGGGGGTGGCCATCCTCATGCACGCTTTGGCGCACTATTTGTGGTTGGGCTATCCTACTGCTGTGCCTCCCACCACTGCTGCCAGGCGGTAGCGTCCTCGCCGCTGTCCTGTAATAGCCGTCAGTGCCTCAGCGGCAGTCGTGCACACGTCTTCGTTCTCGTCCCCTGGAGCCTGGATGAGAGCGAGGGTCGCGCCATTCTCCGGCCCGATCCACCCCAGTGCCATGGCGGCGTACCCGCGCACTTCTTCGCTCTCGTCTCCCAGGGTCTGGATGAGAGCGGGGACGGCCTCCACCGCCTTCGGCCCAATCTCGCCCAGTGCCTCGGCAGCGGCCAGGCGTACCCATTTGTCCTCATCTTCCAGGGCCTGGATGAGAGCGGGGATGGCCTCCACCGCCTCCGGCCCGATCTCCCCCAGCGCTGTGGCGGCGGCCCAGCGCACCTCTTTGTCTTCATCCTTCAGGGCCTGGATGAGGGCGGGAACGGCCTCTGGCCCTATGTCCGTCAGCACCTCGAGAGCGGCCTCGCGCACCTCTTCACTTTCGTCCCCCAGGGCCTGGATGGCTTCCTGCACCTCTGGGTTGAGCGTTTCTGGACTTGGATCAGGCGACCCTTGGCCAGGCATCTCGGTGCTTGACGCACACGCCGTCGCGCCGTTCGCCAGGATTGCAAGCGCAAGCAGCAGAAGCGTTAGCTTCTTCATCGGACACCTCCGGTGGTGTGCTAAAAACCCTCTCCATTCCCCTCCCCCCGCAGCACCGCCCGGCCTCGTGCCAGCACCGCCTCCGGGCTCTCTGCCTCTCGAACCCCCATCGCGGCATAGAACTTCGGGGTGCCGTAAGTGCGGGTGTGCACCACCACCGGCATCGGTACCGCGTGGCCCATGATGAGCGCCTGCTGGCGGGTGTCCAATCGCGCCAGCACCTCCCGCAATGCGCCCGCCCCGCTGATGCCGGAAAAGACCGCCCGGATGTCCGCCTCGTCGTCCAGAAGGCAGGTGATGCGGGTGCCGATCTGGCTCATCACCTCCGAGTCTATGCCGCTGGGCCGCTGATCCACGATCAGCAGCGTGACGTTGTACTTGCGCAACTCGCGGGCGATGGTGCCGAAGATGGTGT
>CAYPOY010000236.1:0-8120 GCA_964412395.1 uncultured Anaerolineales bacterium
TCGGCCAAAATCAGTGAAAATTGGCCCAAAAACGCCGAAATGGATAAAGTCGAGAAGAAGCAGGACTGCGCGTCCGGCTGCGGCTGGCCGGTGCTCCCGAGTTGGCAGACCTGCCCTGGGAATACCTCTACAACCCGGCCCTCAACCGCTTCCTCGTCCTCTCGGCAGAGACCCCCCTCGTGCGCTACCTGGACCTGCCGGAGCGCATCCGGCCACTGGCGGTGAAGCCGCCGCTGCGGGTGTTGGTGATGATCTCCAGCCCCAGCGACCACCCTCCGCTCGACGTGGAGGGGGAGTGGGCGAAACTGAAGGAGGCTCTGGGGGACCTGGAGCAGCGGGGGCTGGTGGCGCTGGAGCGGCTGGAAGAGGCTACGCTGGCGGCGTTGCAGCGGCGGCTGCGGCGGGGGGAGTACCACATCTTTCATTTCATCGGCCACGGTGGTTTCGACGAGCGGGCCCAGGATGGGGTGCTGCTACTGGAGGGCGAACACGGGCGGGGCCGCTCGGTGAGTGGGCAGGACCTGGGGACGCTGCTGCACGACGAGCGCACGTTGCGGCTGGCGATTCTCAACGCCTGCGAGGGAGCACGTACCTCTCGCAGCGACCCATTCGTTGGCACGGCCCAGAGCCTGGTGCAACAGGGGATTCCGGCTGTCATCGCCATGCAGTTCGAGATAACGGACGAGGCGGCTATCACCCTGGCGCACGAGTTCTACGCTGCTGTGGCCGATGGCTACCCGGTGGACGCCGCTCTGGCGGAGGCGCGCAAGGCGATCTTCGCCCAGGGCAACGACGTGGAGTGGGGCACGCCGGTGCTGTACATGCGTGCGCCGGATGGGCGTATCTTTGACATCGAGCGGGTGAGCGAAGAAAAGCGAAGGAGCGCGCGGGTCGGCGCTCTCTACCGCGAGGCGCAGGCGGCGATGGCGGGAGAAGACTGGGCGGCGGCGGCCGAGAAGTTGCAGGCCCTCCTGACCCTGGATCCGGCTCACGCGGAGGCGGCGGCCAGGTTAGACCAGGCCCGGCGACAGCAGGCAAGAGCAGTGCAGGAACAGGCGACTCGGACGCCGCGACCGGCCCCGTCCAGACCAAGCCGCTGGCTTTGGGTGGGTATCCCCGCGGCGCTGCTGGTACTCCTGCTCGTTTGTGGTGGGGGATACCTCGTTCTTCGCTCTATTATCAGCCCTACGCCTACCCCCACTCCGACCCAGATAGTGCCACCTACGGACACCCGTACGCCGACGCCGACGGCGGCTACCCCCACTCCGACCCAAACGATGATGTCTATTGACACCCCTACGCCGACACCGACACTCACGCCCAAGCCAATGCCCGACTTGTTTGTCTCCGAGTTCTCCTTGGGCCCGTCCACTCCAATCCAAAATCGTCCTGTGTCTGTTCGCCTTGGCGTATATAACCAAGGGACCGGCAGCGCAGGGGCTTTCACGGTGGAGTGGTGGGCTGGCGAAAGCTATTCCGCGCCTGCATGCACCTGGCAGGTGGACAGTTTGGTTGCTCGAGGAGGGAGAATCCTCACCTGCACGTATGCTGGATACCCCAGTTGGTATCCCAGCATCACTACCAAAGCCGTCGTCGACTCCGCAGGGGAGGTGGCCGAAAGCGATGAGGGAAACAATACAGAGAGTATGACGATCAGCGTGAGTCGTCCCTGAACCTACTTGGGCTTTCATGAAGATCTGTCATTTGTCATTTACCTTCTATCGCGTTATAATCGCTGCGCTATGAGTAAGATCGCACGCTTCGAAGCCCTGGCGGAGCGGTTGGTGGAGGGAACTTTCGCTCGTCTTTTCGCCGGGCGGCTCAGCCCGCTGGAGGTCGCCACGCATCTCACGCGGGCCATGGAAGATTACCAGGTCCTATCTCCTGATGGCACACCGCAGGCCCCGACCCACTATTGGGTCTACCTGCACCCGGATGACTATGACGCATTGGCAGCTGAGCTGCTGGCCCTGGAGGCAGAGCTGGCCCACTACGTGGCTGGATTGGCCGCCCAGGCTGGCCTGGCGCTTGAGGTCACGCCGGTTATCCACGTGCTGGCCGAGGAGGGAATGGTCCCCCACCAGGTGCGCGTCGGGGCGCGCTGGATGCCGGAGGAAGCGGCCGAAGTGGAGAGTACCCGTGAGATGGAGGCCAGCGAAGGGGATGCCGAGGTAGAGGCCGCGATAGCGCCGCCGGGCCGTCCGTTCCTGATCCTGGGAGGTCATCGCCACGTGAACCTTCTCCAGCCTGTCCTATCCATCGGGCGCGCGCTTGATAACGATGTCATCATCGAAGACCCACGTGTATCCCGTCATCATGCTCAACTTCGCCAACGATATGGTCGCTACGTGCTCTACGACCTGGGGAGTTCCGGCGGCACGCAGATCAACGGCTACCCGATCGAGGAGTGTGTGTTGCACGCTGGCGACGTCATCTGCTTCGCTGGCGTTCAGGTCATCTACAGCGAGGATCCGCCCACCCCAATTCCGCTACCGGATAGCGAGGACACTCCGCCGTTCGCTTCTCAGGAGGTCGGGTTCAGTTAGCGATGGACATCCTGCTACTGGTCCTGCGGCTCCTGCTTGCCGTATTGCTCTATGCTTTCCTGGCTGCGGTGCTGGCGATGCTGTGGCGCGACCTGCGGCAGGCGACTACCAGCCATGGGGCAGCTCGGCCGGGTGGGCAATTGGTCGTCCTGCACGCGGCGGACGAGAAACTCGCTGTGGGCACTGCCTTCCCATTGCAGCCGGTCACCTCCGTAGGCCGCTCGCCGAGCAACACAATCCCTATCCCAGATACCTATGCCTCTGCTCAGCACGCCCTGCTGACCTGGCGAGAAGGCCAGTGGTGGCTGGAGGACCGGGACAGTCGCAATGGGACACTGCTCAACGGCGTGCGCATCAATAACCCTACCGTCGTCAGCGCAGGAGACGTCATCGGCGTGGGCCGTGCACAACTGAAACTGGAGTTGGAGTGATGGACGTTCCTATGGTGCGAAACAGGGGGATGTACCGGGGCGTGACGTGAGGGATGAGGCGCACCTCGAACGGGGCGACTGGCCCTGGCTGGTGAGCCTGCTGCTCATCGGCTGCCTGACCCTCGGTGTCTTCGCTCTCACCGCCCACCGTTTCACCGACGGCCAGGGGAGTGTTCCGCTGGACGACGCCTGGATCCACTTTCAGTTCGCCCGCAACCTGGCCCGAGGCGACGGTCTCTCGTTCAATCCCGGCCAACCCACATCTGGCTCCACCGCGCCGCTGTGGACGCTGCTCCTGGCCGGTGTGTACTTCGCAGGCGGTCGGTTTCCCATCGCCGGGCAACTGTTGAGCGGGGCCTGCTTCCTGACCACGCTGGGAACGACCTACGCGCTGGGCAAGCGGCTGACGGGCAGCCGCTGGGCCGCCTGGCTGGCCGGGGTGGTAGTCGCGACCAACGGGCGCATGGTCTGGGCCGGTCTCTCGGCGCTGGAGACGTGTCTGTTCGCCACGCTGAGCCTGCTGGCTACAGATGCCCACCTGAGTGACTGTGACACCCGCCGCTACCGGCTGCGCACGGCGGCGCTCTTCGGGCTGGCAGCGCTGAGCCGTCCCGAAGGTTACCTCCTCTTCGCGCTGGCGCTGGCTGATTTCGTTGTGCAAGTGGGCAAGCGGGCAGGTGGGCAAGCGGGCAAGTGGGCAAGTGGGCAAGTGGGCAAGTCTGCAAGTGGGCAAGTCTGCAGGTTGGCAGGTCGGCAAGTGTTGCCTGTTGTCCTTTTCGCTGCTATCGTGCTCCCCTACCTCATCTTCTCGCTGCACACCAGCGGCCACCTGCTCCCCAACACCTACCATGCCAAAGCCGTCGTTGATTTCCGGCCTGATCTCGATTTTTTGAGTGTGGCAGCCCGGTATCTGGTCCTGGACAACCCGCTTTTGCTGCCCTTTTATGTCCTGGGGATAGGCGTGATGCTCCGTCGCGCCCCCCTGCTGAGCCTGTGGAGCGCTGGCCTGCCGCTGGTTTACGCTTTCCTCCACGCCGTGCTTTACCAGCACGGGCGTTACTTGATTCCGCTTATCCCCTGCAATGCAGTCATTGGTGTCGTGGGGCTGCTAGAAGCACGACGGCTGGCGGCACGGCGCGGGTGGCGTTGGGCTTCCTCCCTTCCCGCTCTTCTCCCTTCCCTCGTAGGGGAGGGCCGGGGAGGGGTCGGGAGGGGACGGGGGAGGGGTCTCGCGGTGCTGGTCAGCCTGCTCGTCGTCACCGGGACGGTCTGGCGGCTGCCGACGATGGCGCATCTCTACGCCTGGAACGTGGACAACATCAACGAGATGCACGTCGCGATTGGCCACTGGATCGCAGACCACACTCCGCCGGACGCGGTCCTGGCCCTGAACGACATCGGTGCCATCACCTACATCGCCGAGCGGCCGGTGGTGGACCTGGCGGGCCTGGTCACGCCGGAGGTCGTCCCGCTCCTACACGCCCCCGACCGGGATTCGCGCCTGGTCGCTCTTTTGGCCGAGCGGGGCGTGCGGTACGTCATCATTTTCCCCGATTGGTTCCCCGACCTGGCCGCCTGCGACGACGTTTTGGAGCCAGTGCACCAGGTGACGTTGGAACGCAACACCATCGCCGGTGGGGAGACGATGGTTGTCTACCGTACGCACTGGCGCAGATAGGGCTGGTGGGGTAAAATAGAACCGGCAGCAACTTATCAATGAAGGAGTGCACCAATGACTGAAACCCCCATCCGCATCGGCGTCATCGGTGGAAGCGGTCTCTACCAGATGGAGGGACTGACTGACGTCGAGGAGCGCCGCATCTCCACCCCCTTCGGCGATCCCTCTGATGTCATCATCATCGGCACGCTGGAGGGAGTGCGCGTCGCCTTCGTGGCCCGGCACGGGCGGGGCCATCGCGTTATGCCCACCGAGGTCAACTACCGGGCCAATGTCTTCGCGCTCAAAAGTCTGGGTGTCGAGCAAGTCATCTCTGTCTCCGCCTGCGGCTCCCTGCGGGAGCATCTCCACCCCGGCGAAATCGTCGTTCCCGACCAGTTGTTCGACTTCACCAAGAGGCGGGACTATACCTTCTTCGGGGGCGGGCTGGTGGCCCACATCGGCGTCGCCGATCCCCTCTGTCCGCGCCTCTCGGCCCTCCTGGCCGACGCAGTGGAGGAGGCCAGTGGCACGGTCCACCGGGGTGGGCGCTTCATCACCATCGAGGGCCCGCGCTTCTCCACCAAGGGGGAGAGTTTCGCCTACCGCGCCTGGGGGATGGACATTATCGGTATGACGACCTGCCCGGAGGCGTTCCTGGCGCGGGAGGCGGAGATGTGCTACGCTGTGATGGCCCACGTCACCGACTACGACGTGTGGCACGAGACCGAGGAGCCGGTCAGCGTCGAGGTGGTCATCCGTATCCTCCAGCAGAACACCGCCCTGGCCCAGCGAGCCATCCGGCTGCTGGTTCCCCGATTGGTGACAGCCGCGCGCACTTGCGAATGCAAGGATGCCCTGGCGACCGCTATCATCACTCAGCGGGATCTGATCCCGGAGGACGTCAAGGAGAAACTGGCACCTATCGTGGGGAGGTATCTGGAGTAGGGTTCGGGTTGGAGGGCAGAGATGCTACTCAATCGCGAGCGCGAACTGGGCTATCTGGACACCCGCTATGCCAGCGGCCGGGCGGAGTTAGTGATACTCTATGGCCGCCGGCGAGTGGGCAAGACCACGCTGGTATATCACTGGGCTCGGGACAAGCCGCATCTCTTCTTCTTTGCCACCCAGGACGACAACACCACACTGCTGCGCCGCTTTTCCCATCTGAGCAGGCAGGCCGCCGGGGAGAGCCCCGCTCCGGCGTTCGCTTATCCCGATTGGGAGACGGCGTTGCGCGCTCTGGCCGGTAAGGCCCGCGGGCATCGCTTCGTGGTGGTGATAGATGAGTTCCCCTGGGATGTCCACTATGCTGTCTACGCCCGCAGCCTGGCTCCTGGGCTACGCGCCCTGGGCGAACAGGAACGGAATGTGCACCTCCTCACTCCAGCGGACGTGGTGGGGGGTGAGTCGGAATGAGGAGAGCAATCAGGGGGTAGATCAGAAACTGGTTTTTTTAGTGCTCCGCAAGCGCAGCGGTATTGGTTGCAGGTGCTTTTCCACTGTCAGGGAGACTTTCCTGTACGAAAAACTCGGTTTCTTGGCCCCTACGTGAGCGCTTACGCCTGCCATAGTGTCGCCTGGCTCGCCTGCCGGGGATTGCTCCAGGTAGTGCTGCACGAAGTAGGGATACAGGTCCTGTGCGTCGTTCAGTGTCTCCGGCGCTAGCGGGCGCTCGGACGGCCAGGCGATGAAGGGATGGTCCTGTGGTCCACCCAGCCCCCCGTGTGTCGCCACCTGCTCCTCGAAGGTCACGACCTTGCCGTCCGACTCAATCGCCCCCAGCACAATCAGGTCACCGGCGTGGGGGAAGTGGGCCAGGTGGTGAACCTGGGTAGTAGCGTAGCCTGTGTCGCCGAATGGCAGCAGTGGATGTGGACGCTGCACGGTCTCGTGTCCGTTCCCTGTGACCAACGTGCCTTCCTGTTGCCCTAACACGATCGTCCGCTGTCCCGCTCGCCCGGCGATGGCCCCGATGCCAGGGGTGGCGAGCAGGCTGTCCAGCAACTGGGGGTACAGGAGTATCACTTCAATCAGATCGAGCGGGCGAGGACTGACGTTGAAGTAGACGTGAGCCAGTGGACCGGAGGTGGACACGACGATGTCCTGTTGCCGTTCCAGGTCATAATCCAATTCCTGGCCCGTCAGCAAGTGTCGGTTCACGTAACGTCGGGCTGCGGCAAGCACCCGGCGTAAGTGAGGTGAAAAGCGGTATTCCAGGCTCTCTAACTCTTCCAACAAGTAACGTGTCTTTTCCGCTGATTGTACGTGAGCGCCTGCTTGCTCGTGCACAGAAAGCCCCTCTCCGATTTGAGCGACGATGTAGCGTCCCAGACTGGTTCCGTTGCGCCAACGGAAAGGTATCGAAGGCGAATTCCCGTGGTCGGAGAGAATATAAAGGTCATACTCCCGCCGCCGATAGCGAGCGCGCATGCGATTGATCTGGTGGATGCACTTGTCCACGCCACGGAGGACGCGAAAAGCGGACGGGTGGTCTGGCCCCAGTTTGTGGGCGACCTCATCGTAGCTGTTGTAGTTGGCATAAATGGCCGGTGCGCAGCGGTAAATGTCCAGCATCACGCCGAATGTCTGCACCTCGGTGAACAGTGCATCGCTGGCCGCGTGTAGAAGGGGGGAAAAAACGTCGAAGGGGTTGAGTACACTGGGCCGCACCAGGGCAACCAGGCGGCGGCCCAACCCGGCCAGATAACTCACGGTGGTCAATTTCAGCAGACGTAGCACGCGAAACGGGCTGAGCAAGAATAGAAGAAACAGCCCCATCCCGCGCACGCTCTCAAAGAAATGCTGTCGGTGAAGTGTGCTGAGGGTGAAAAGCGCAAGGTCGGCGTCGCCGTCGAACATGCTTACGTAGCAGGAGCCCCCGCGCAGGATCCCTGGTCGCCCCTGGCTGACGCGGGCGCGCACGGCCTGGATCTGATCGGGTCGCTTGGCTAACATTCCCACCCCTCGCTCTTTCTCGTACCAGCGGAAACCAGGGATGTCGAAGCGGTTGCCGAACATGATGCCGGCCTGGACAGCAGGGGTTGTGCTGGGAAGCCCACAACGCCAGGGGGCTACAGCCAGGCGACGCTCGGCCAGCAGCCGGCCCAGGTAGGGCATGTAGCCAGCAGCAATCGCTTGCGTCAGGTGGTCGTGGGAAAGCCCGTCAATTTGAATGATGATGAACCCTCGTCGTTGGTCGGGCCTGACATCAGGCCGGCCCAAGCGCCGGGCCAGTGTGCCGTACTTGCGTGTGTAGTAGACGTCGGTGAGCACGCCGACGAGGTCCAGGACGCGCCGTGCAAACCAGGTGGACATCGTTGAATCCTTTTGCTTTCCGCGCGTCAGGATGCGCCAGTTTATGCCAGTCTAGTATACCAGGCTTGCGCCAATTTGTCATCTGGAACAGGAGTCCACCTGTGCAGAGGCGGCTACTGGCCATGCACCGCCAGGCGCTGATGGGCGAAGGTCTCCCGACCGAGCCCT
>CAYPOY010000237.1:0-8109 GCA_964412395.1 uncultured Anaerolineales bacterium
GGTTCAGGCCGTTGGTGACGTTGTCTCCAATGTATTTGAATGGCTGCTCCATAGATTCACCCACCAGCGTGTAGGAGGCGAAGTGCATCACTGCTTCGACGTCGTGGGCGTCGAACAGGGCTTTGACGGCGGCCCGGTCGGCCAGGTTCCCCTCGACGAAAACAGCTTCGGGGTGGACAGCAGCCCGGTGGCCGTAGTACAGGTTGTCGAAGACGACGACTCCGTCGCCTTGCTTGATGAGTTCTTCGGTGACGATGCTGCCGATGTAGCCGGCACCGCCGGTGACCAGGATGTTCACGTGTGGACCTCCTTTTTACCAATATACCAACAGATTAACGCCACGCTGCGCGCGTAGCCTGTATCGTGAAATGATCGCAGCGCGGCTTGTGGAATGTGGCAAAAGACACGCTCCTTCATCTGCTGCGGTGATCTCAACACTGCCTCCACCTCCGTCACCGACACACCCATCCGTTGGGCGAAGATTTCGGCCGTCTGCACGCTGTGCCCTGGGTCGAACTGTCCGACCAGCCAATCGCGCCATGCCCGCAGGTGCTCGTCGCTGACAAAGGGCAGCCAGTCCTGGGGCTCAGCTTCTCGCAGTGCAATAGCCACGCTGCCGTTGAGTCGCTGCTGATCCTGGCGGTCCATCCAGGTGCGCAGGACGTTATGCAGAAATGACCGCTCGCGCCAGGGAGCCCAGTCCGGCAGGAAGTAGCGCCGGAAGATGTCATCGAGCCAGAGTTCGTCCAGCAGTAAATGAGCGACGTAGCCAGCGACGAAGGCGACCTGCGCTGGTGGGAGCGGTTCCGCGTGGGCGAGCACCGGGTGGGTGGCGAACAGCGTCTCGTGGGCCGGGCGATCAGAGGTGCGCGGGATGGTGTAAAAGTGCGTCTCGTCGCGGGCCTGCCCGCTGACGGTCTGGACGTCGGGCGCGGTGTGGCCCAGCAGGAACGGGCCGCGCTGCCGGATCAGCATGCGGCGGGTGGTGGGAGGGAGAGCGTCTCCGTGCAGGATTTCCTCGGCCAGGGCCAGGTGCATGATTGGAGTGGGCATTGTGTGGTCTATTGTACAACGGAAGGACGATGTTGCCAATCTCGGTGTTGCCCGAAATAAAGACCGGGGCGGATCACTCCGCCCCGTCGCCTTCGCGCCCTTGCTCCTGTCGGGGGACGCTCAGTCAACGCCTCAGCCTCACCACCCTTTGCCGGAATCCGCCGCGCGCGACTGGGGGGCCGGAGGCCCCCCAGACCCCCCATCAGCAATCAGAAGACAGCATTCAGTAGCCAGAAATCAGAAATCAGAATTCAGAAGGCGGAGAGCCAGGGAAGACCACCCGAAACCCGTTGAAGCTGATAAAGTTGTCCGGGTGGTTGTAGCGCCGGGACGCGCAGCGCGCGTAACTCCTGTTGAGAAACCAGGAGCCGCCGCGCAGCACACGCCGTTCGCCCTGGATGTACCAGGAGCCGGTCCACTCCCAGACGTTGCCGGCGCCGTCCCACAGTCCGGCCGGGTTGGCTCCCTCCGGGAAGGTCACCACCGCCGTCGGTGTCGGGTTGGCTTCCTTACGTTCGTCAGAGCCCCACCACTTTTCCCATTCGTCGTCACCCGGCAACTCCCGCCCTGCCCACCACTCGGCGCAGTTGAGGCGGGTGCGGGTCCATTCTTCTCCCCAGGGGTACTCCGAGCCAGCGGTGCCACGCACTGCCCGCTCCCATTCTTCCTCGGTGGGCAGGCGGGGGGCGGATGGGCCGCCCGGGTTCAGCCCTGCTTCCAGCGCCAGCCAACGGCAGTAGGCCTGCGCCTCGAACCAGGAGACGCCCACGACCGGGCAGAGAGGGCTGCCCAGCCGTTCGTCTCTCCACCAGTAGGGCCGGTCGCGCTTCTCCGGCGGGCGCTGGGAAAGCCAATCCCTCAAGTAGTCGGGCGCTTTGCTGTCATACGTCCCGGTGCGCCAGGCCCATCCCTCCGCGCTCCAACACTCGCGCCACTCGTATCCACCGGCCGCGACGAAGCGGGCAAACTGCTTGTTGGTCACCAGGTAAGCGCCAATGCGATACGGGGCCTGGATCACCCGCCGCTCCTTTTCGTCGCCGTACAGGAATGGCCCTGGGGGAATCTCCACCCACACGTCCAGCCCGCCCTCCGGCTCCCACCCCAGCCGGCCCAGCAGGTGCCCGGCATCGCGCCGCGCCGGCGCTGGTGTCTCCCGGTTTTGCATCACCTCCACCAGGCGACCGGTCACGACCGCCGCCGAACCCCGGTCGGCGCCCACCTCGCCCGCATCGGCCAGCGCCTCACCTGCCAGCACGACGTTCCGTCCCCGGTCCGTGCCGGGCAGGTCATCTGCGCACAGTCGCCGCAGCACCCGCCCGGCCTTGAAGGGGCTCTGCTTGACGATGCCCAGGACGCCCACGGTGAGCAGCAACGTCTCGCGCCAGGCGGGCTCCAGCCAGTGCTGGCAGATCACGTCCATTGCCATCTCCAGCCCCTCCTGATCCTCCAGGAGCGCGATGCCCTTGGCTGCCAGCATCTCCTCGAAGGTCAGGTGCAGGAAGCCGTACTGTCCCTCCCCCCGCTCGACGAGCAGGTTGGAGTAGTGGCGCACGCTTTCGAGGAACGCGCGGGCGCGCTGGCGGGCCGGGCCACGGTGTTCCCCCCACTCCCGTTGGTAGTAGCCGGTCAGCCAGCCTTCGATCTGGTCACGGCCGACCAGTCCGGCGGTGGGGTTCTCCTGCCGCAGCCACAGGGCCAGGGGGGCCAACACCTGCACCGTCCCCAGGTAATCCATACCCGGCCCGACGGGGCGCTTGTCGAGTGCCCGGGCCTTGTTCCAGGCACTGATCAGCGTCTCCAGGTAGAGCTCGTACAGTTTCACCCGCTCGCGGGGCAGTGTCACGCGCTGGCGCTTGATGAGTGCCATGATGGTCAAGAGCAGCGGGTTAGAAGCCAGCCGCTCGATGCCGGAGCCGGGGACGATGGCCGCCATGAGGTCTTGCCGCTCTTCTTCGGCTGCGGCGCGGGCCTCGGGGGTGTCGCCGTGGGTGGCGATCTCGAAGGCCAGCGTCCAGCGGGCGGCAAAATGCTCGATCTCCTCCCGTTCCCAATCGGTGAGGGTGTAGACGGGCCAGGTGGCTCCCGAAAGGGGGGCGTCCCGGTAGCCGACGATGCGGCTGGTGACGACGAAGCGGTTGCCCTCCTGCCCCCGGTGGACGGCGACAAAGTCCTCCACCAGCCGGTTGACGTACAGTCGCCGCTCCTGCACCTCGTCCAGCCCGTCCAGGAGCACGACGGCCTGCCCCTGGGCCAGAGCCGTGTCGAACAGCGCTGCTATTCCCTCCAGGTCTTTGCGCCGGGCACCGTAGTAGCGGGCCAGGTAGGTCTGAAGGCCGACCTCCTCCCGTTGGAGCGTCTCGGCGTAGGCGTTGAGGGGCAGGAGAATGGGCAGTGGGCCATCCCCATCCTGACAGCGGGCCAGGTGGAGCGCCAGGTGCTTGAGGAGCGTGGACTTGCCCGCGCCGGGGTCGCCCAGGATGACGAGGGCCGCTTCTTTGTTGAGCGCCTGGTCAATGGGAAGCGGCCCGGCGGTTTCGGCCGGGGCCAACATTCCCTCCAATTGAAGCGCCTCTTCGACTTTACCCACCTGCCGGCCGGCCAAGCGCAGCCGCCGCCAGGTGTCGGCCTCGGGGGCGGCGGGCCGGGCGTGGAGCGGCACGAAGACCTCCTCCAGCGGCAGGAGGGTGGCCACCTTCTCCACCTGGGGCACCCCCTTGAAGTCTAGATACCTGTGGGCGCTGAAGAGATAGTCGCTGTAGGCCGCACGCAGCGCGGCCAGGTCCGGCGGCGGCCGGAAGGGAGCAACCTGGAAAGTGAAGTTGTACTGTAATAACTGCAACAAGTCCCGCCCGGCGAAGGTGCTGTCGGTCAGTTCTACAGGGCCGCCAACGTAGCTGCCCTCTATGTGCGACGTTTCATCGGTCATAGCGACCTCCTTGATTCCGTGCCCCGCGCCAACGGTCGAGTCGGGCGGGCAGGTGCAAGACCTGCCCCTGCAAGCGCCGGCCTACTGGAGGGCGCGGGGCGACGATATTTGGCCGGCCGGGCAGAGCCCGGGCGCGACCGGGGCCGGGCCGGGCTGGCTCTCTTTATTTCGGGCGCCGCCCCGCGTCCGTGGACGACGAGGTTTACCGGCCCTGTGCTGAGTGTCATGGAAGACCACCCGAAACCCGTTGTTGTTGTTAAAGTTGTCCGGGTGGTTGTTGTTCCGGTACGCGCAGCGCGCGTCGGCCCGGCCCCACCACAGGCAGCACCGTCAGTGCCGCCGTCTGGCCTGTACAGATGGATCTACCTTCCCGCGCCAGCCGCCCATCAGCCGCCCAATCTCGTCCACCATGCGCTGTCCGTGCTCGTACTGATTGAATTTGACCAGTTCCAGGTCACGGCACAGCCGCATGTAGAGCCGCAACTTGACCAGGTCAGTGTCGGCCCGGGCCAGGATCGGGGCGGGTTGCTGGCTGCGGCCGGCCTCGATCAGCCGCTCCTGGAAGCGCAACGCTCGAAGGCGGCCACCTCCGCTTTGCCCCGCTTGCCCCGGGCGGCAGCGCGGTAGGCCAGGAACAGGTTTTCGAACGTACAGATCTGCGGGTAGAGGTTCTTGTAGGTTTTCATGGTGTATTTCGTATTGCGTTAGGTCATCAGTCTCAAAATCCGCCGCGCGCGTCTGGGGGGCAAAGCCCCCCAGACCCCCCATCAGCAGCCAGAAAACAGCATTCAGCAGGCAGAAAGCAGGATTCAGAATTCAGAAATCAGAAGGCGGAGAGCCAGGGAAGACCACCCGAAACCCGTTGCTGTCGTCAAAGTAGTCCGGGGGGGTGGGTGCCCGGGACGCGCAGCGCGCAGGCCGCTTGTTGTTGCCCCATGAGCCGCCGCGAACCACGCGCCGCCCGGAGGCAGACGGATCCTCCCTGCCGTCACCGGCCCGGTACGGGTAGGGCTGGTACAGGGACGAGGTCCACTCCCAGACGTTGCCTGCACCCTCCCACAGCTCCAGCCGTCCCACCCCCTGTGGGTAGACGCCCACCGGCGTGGTGGAGAGCACCCGTCCTTCGATGGTGTTGGCCCTTGATGCGTCGAAGCGGTTGCCCCAGGGATGGAGACGCGTTCCGCCTCCGCGCACGGCGGCCTCCCACTCCGCCTCGGTGGGCAGCCGGCAGAAGCGACCAGTGACCTCAGCCAGCCAGGCGCAGTAGGCGCGGGCCTCGTACCAGGTGACGCCGACGACGGGCTGGTTGGCGCCGGTAAGGGCCGCGTCATCCCACCAGGCCGGCTCCTCCCGTGAGCGCTCGGCGTAGATCGGGCGCAGCCTCTCGCGGGCCTCCCCCTCGGTCATTGCCGTCAACTCCCGCCAGGCTTCAAGCGTCTGCGGCATCCAACTCAATTCCTTGGCCCAGTGTTCCAGGGAGCGAGCCGAATCCAATAACCACTGACGTTGCTCTAGCAGGGCTACCAGCGCTCCGCCCTCGACCTCCTCGCCGCGCAGCCAGGCCCGGGCCGCTTCCGTCTCCCAGTATCGCTCCTCCCGGTACCCGCCGGCCTCCACGAAGCAGCGGTACTCGGCCACCGTGATCGGGTACTGGCCGATCCAGAACGGTGCCAGCCGGACTTGGTGCCGGGGCCGCTCGTCGCGGTAGGCCTGCCGGTCCCACCAGGGCGAGCCGATGGCGCAGGTGCCGCCTGGCACGCGCACCAGCGGCGGCTCGATGTAGCGTATGCCGTCCCGCTCGCGCACCACGAGGCGCGGGTCGCCCAGCCGGCCCAGCACGTGTCCGGCAGCGATGCGGGCGCGCAGGTGCACCCGCCGGTCCCGCATCCCGTCCAGCAGGGCGGCCCGCACCCGCTCCCGCAGGTCGTCGGGGACTGCCGCCTCCCCCTCGTCCAGGCAGCGGCCGGCCAGGATGGGGTTTACGGTCTGCACTGCTTCCACCAGCGCGGGTCCCGCCGCCAGGCCGGTGGCCACGATCGTCGTCTCCTCCCAGCCGGTGGGGGGCGGAGGCGGAAGTGGGTCCCATTCTCCCCGATCCGCGGGCTCGGGCATCTGGCGTGCCTGCCATGGAACCTGCCACAGGGACCGCAGGTCCTCACCGGTGCCAAAGCGGCGCAGGAGTTCGCGGGCGGCAAAATACTCCTGTACCAGGTGGTGGTAGAAGCGGACCCGCCCCTCCAGGGTGTCCTCCTCCAGCAGCGTAGCGGCACAGCCCAGATGCAGCACGGCCTCCGGCTCCGTCTCCACCTCCCGCCCGCGCACCGTCACCCGGGCCGGGACCGCCCGCAGCGCCTCCCCCGTGGGCAGGCTGGTGCCCTCTCCCTGGTCCTGGAGCGTCCAGGCCAGCGCGGATAGCGCCCGCTCCTGGGCGTCGGCGGCGATCCAGTCGGGGTGGGCGTGATCCTCCTCTCGTTTCAGGAGCCTGGCCACCAGGCCGGCCAACAGTTGGCCCCGGTTGGGTGGGAGTCGCCCCTCCTCGGCGGCGTAGGTCCAGGCCAGCACCGCCAGGAGAAACGGGTTACGCGCCAGGTCCAGCAAGCCCCCTCGTTGGCGGGCTAGTTCCTCCCACAGCGATTCGGCCTGGTCGGGTACGTACCGGGCCAGGAAGTTGCGCACGCGGTCGTCATCGAGCCGGCTGATCTCCACCTGCTGGAGCGGCAGGGTCGGGGCGTAGTCCATCTTGCGGCAGGTGAAGATCATACGCGCCCCCTCCCACTCCCGGGCGAAGGTGCGCCAGGCAGCCACCCGCCCGGCGTAGCCGGTGCGTGGCATCTCGTTGAGGGCGTCCAGGAGCAGGAGCACGGACCCGGCACGCAGCGCCGGGCCGAAATCGGACCCCAGCCGGGCACGCCACTGCCCGGCCAGGAAGTCGAAGGGGGAGCCGGCTCCCCGGTGAGCGCCCAGGCGGACGAAGAGCGGCACGGGGGCGGTCTCGTCCCGCAGCCGGGCGCGGGCGGCGTCCAGCGCGACCTTCTGCAGCACGGTGGTCTTGCCAGCGCCTGGCTCCCCCAGCAGCACAAACTGGGGGTAGTCCCGCATGGCAGCGGCAACGTCCGGGATGGGCACCCGCTCAATCCGCTGCTGGGGCCCCTCGCCGCGCCAGCAGAGCGCGCGCAGCTCGACCGGAATGTACCCGGCCCACGCCTCGGGTGTGACCGGGCGAGCAGCGATGCCCGCCAGGGGGACGTACCAGGTATCCCAGGGGCCAAAGTCCCGGTGCGCCACCAGCCCGGCCAGGTATGCATCCACGCTCTCGGTGGTGCGGTGGGCGAGCGCCCGTCCTTGCTCCCGGCTGATCACGACCTGGGGCTCCCCGTCCACTGCCAGGACGGTGGTGTTGCGCGGCCCTCCGGCGATGGCGACAGGTGCGGCGGAGCGCAGCGCACTCAGGATGCGCTCCGTGAGCACGTCCAGGTCAGCGACGTTGAGTCCCTGGACGGTGAGGTGGATGTCGCCAGAGCCGGTGTGAACGGGGCCGGTGACGTGGTTGATGTGAGTGGTGTGATCGGTCAAGGTGGACCTCCGTAGAATACGGATGGGCAGGATTTACGGATTTTGGGTTGACTCACTTCGCCTCGGTCAGGAGACCTTCGGTGAACCAGTTGCTCGACATTTGTCAATTTGTCATTCGTCATCCTCAACGGTGGTCCGGTTGCCGCCGACGAAGGTGCTGCCACCGCTTATATTCAGGTCTCCGGCGACGACGGTGCCGCCGATCCTGGCACCGTGCAGATCAACGTGCGGCGGCGGGGTGGGGTGGATGTGGATGTCGCCAGAGCCGGTGTGAACGGGACCGGTCACGCTGGCGATGTGGGTGATGTGAGAGGAGGGTGTGGACGGCGAGCCAAAAAACTCCTCCTCGGTGTCCGGCTGCGCTTTGAGTCGCTCGTCGAGTTCCAGGCGGCCCCAGTAGTAGGGTTCCGGCAGATCCAATGCGCGGGCATGTGCGGTGGCCTGGTCCTTGGCCTGGGGTGGGACGGGGCAGGCGGTGGCGAAGACGACGACGTCGGGGGCAAAGTCCGGCTCTCCCTCGGCGTGCTGGGCCAGTTTGTCCAGTTCGACGCGCAGGG
>CAYPOY010000238.1:0-5543 GCA_964412395.1 uncultured Anaerolineales bacterium
ACACCCTCCAGATCGGCCAGTAATTGCACCAGTTCCACGATGCTCGGATCCAGGGGTTTCAGCACGTCCAGCACCAATCGTCTCAGGTTTCCCATATCCTATTCACTCCTCCAATGGTATGAGCGCCCGCGCGAAGATCAGGTAGCCAGTGTGAGCTACCATACGGTCCATCGGCCGTAGGCGGGCGGGCACCGCCTTGTACGGCCGGAGCAACAGTTCTTCTACTTCGATCAGGCCGAAGTTGGTCTCTTCCAGTGCGCCGATCAAGCGACTGACTTGATTAGTAGTAGGTAGGATGCAGCCAAAGAACCCACCGTTGGCAAGAGCCTCGTGGGCCTGTGTCAGGTAGTCCCAGGGGTTGGGCAGGTCTAAGAACAGAGCGTCGGCGTCGCGTTCGTCGAAGCCCTCAGCGATGTCGCGCAGCTTGAATTCCACAAACTCGGCCAGACCAAGCTGTTCCAGGTTCCTGCGGGCCAATTGTTGCATCTCCGGGCGGACCTCGTAGGAGCAAACGCGGCCGGTAGGGCCGACTGTCTGGGCGAAGACCAGCGTCAGCCCGCCACTGCCGGTGCCGGCTTCGATCACGCAGCAACCAGGGGCAATGCACATCTTCATCAAAATGTAGCCTGCTTCTTTGGGATAAACGATCTGAGTGGTGCGCTTGAGGTCACGCACGAGGTCGTCAGTGGAGGGCCGGAGCAACAAGAACGGATACCCCAGGTGAGTGAATAGTTGGGTCCCCCAAGGAGTTGCAATCAGGTCATCGTGGGCCACCACCCCACGGTGGGTGTGGAATTGTGAGCCTGGCTCCAGCCGGACGATGAACGATTTGCGGTCGCGGCCAACCAGCAGGGCCAGGTCGTCAGGTTGTGCAGTTTGCACAGCTTTCTCAACGATCAAGTTATCTCCAAAGCCTCGCGGCAGAGGCCTTGCTCCAAGTTCAAAAACCTACTGCCTCACAATTATAGCGCACTCTCACCGCAGCGCAACTTCCGCTCCGCGGGGGTGTATTTCAATCTGGGGGCGAACCCTCCCGCAGGCTATGGTGGCGCAGTGAATGTCCGCTGTAGCGCTAGGCAGAGCCAGATGGAACGGGAAGTGGCATGGGCAACCTGCGGGAGGGTCTGTTTGCCCCAGGACTGAAATGCCCCTCGTGCTTCTTGCAATTTGACTTGAAAGCAGGATAGTGGTACACTAAATATAATAATATCGGCCGCGGCCTAGTATTCTGATCTGTGTCAGTTTGCCCGCGAAACAGAGGGAGGTACCGAATGGCAGAGGAGAAGAAGGTTGTTGTCTGCATCGAGGACGAGCCCGAGATGATTGACCTGGTCAAACTGATCCTCGGGCGCAAGGGATTTGATCTCGTCGGCGCTGTCGGTGGTCGTGAGGGCCTGGAGACAGTGCGCAGGCTCAAGCCCGATCTGGTGCTGCTGGACCTGATGATGCCGGACATGGACGGTTGGGAGGTCTACCAGCAAATGAAGGCCGACGACGAATTGAAGGACACCCCGGTTATCGTCGTCACCGCCAAGGCACAGAGCATTGACAAGGTATTAGGCCTTCACATCGCCAAGGTGGATGACTACGTGACTAAGCCGTTCGGTCCGCAGGAACTGCTGCAGAGTGTGAACAAGGTGTTGGGGTTCTAAACCTGAGCCTGACGGTTCACGACGTCACTTCCATTTCTATGGTGACCTATTCTCCACAACTGCTGAGCACATCGCCCCTGGTGTATGGTGACTAGGCGGCGATGTGTCGGGCATTTGATGGTTGTTCCGGCGGGCTCGAAGGGCAGTGGGGACAGGATAATCCCATAGCCATCGCATCTTGGCTTCTGGGGATGCTATTTTGTTGGCAGGAGCAGGGGGTGTGAGCGATGGAACTCACAGTAGTGTATATTGAGAAGCCAGAGACCGTGAACTTCGTTCTGGGCCAAGCGCACTTCATCAAGACGGTGGAGGATCTGCACGAGGCACTGGTGGGCAGTGTGCCAGGCATCAAGTTTGGCCTGGCCTTCTGCGAATCTTCAGGCCCGGCGTTGGTGCGCGCCAGTGGCACCGACGACAAGTTGATCGAACTGGCGAAGCGGAACGCGCTGGCGCTGAGCGCAGGGCATAGTTTCATCATCTTCCTGGACGAGGGATTTTACCCCGTCAACGTATTAAATGTGGTCAAGATGGTGCCCGAAGTGTGCCGCATCTTCTGTGCCACGGCCAACTCAGTCGAAGTTATCCTCGCCGAGACGGAGCGAGGGCGAGGTATCCTCGGCGTAGTGGATGGCGTTAAGACGAAGGGGATTGAGACGGAGGATGACATCGTCCAGCGCAAGAACTTCCTCCGCATGATTGGCTACAAACTATGACCTTGCGAAAGCCTCACGGTCTATTTCCATCCAGGATCGTATCGGTGTTCCCAACATGCTCCGTGTGACAAGTGAGGTCATCCGGTCCAACCTCATGCAATGTTTCACCCCTCCTTGACACGATGATATGGACGCTGGCACTGTGCTACAGTTGCTTCTCAATGCTCACCGGCTGAAGTGCACACCGCGCACGGGCTGGGTAACGCGGGGTGTGGCTGATGCCGAAAGCGTGGCCGACCACTGTTTTGGTGTGGCTTTCATCTCCCTGACCCTGGCCGAAATGGTGGATCGGCCCATAGACAAGGCCAAGTTGCTGACCATCGCGCTACTTCACGATTTACCGGAGAGCGTGATCAGCGACCTTCCCACGCCTGCCGCAGTCCATTTTCCCCCCGGAGCTAAACGGAAGGCAGAGGCGGAAGCCCTGAACGAGTTGCTAAACGGGCTGCCATGCGCCGAGTATTGGCACTCCTGGTGGCAGGAGTTCGAGGATGGAACGAGTATCGAAGGGCAACTCGTCCGCGATGCCGACCGGCTCGACATGCTCATTCAGGCTCACGTCTACGAACAGACGACGGGCAATCGCTGGCTGGAGGAGTTCTGGCCTCCATCAGAGGACTTGTCTTTTGAATTCTCTGCCGCACAGGCGCTGTACGATGAGTTAAGAGTGCTGCGCCAGCGGCCTACATAGCACTTGGTGGTGCGTCGTGTCCGACCAGTTGACATCCAGCGAACTGGAGCGATTGCAAAGGGGCTGCCTTTCACATCCTCTTGTGTGATCCTCCTACCAGTGGTGTTCAAGGGGTATTGGCAGCCTATGGCAGTGTGGATGTCGGCGTGGAACGGGACGCGGGGCGAGCGGCTGCTGAGACATGTGCGCCACTGTACCAGTTTCCCCTGTCGCCTGCGGGGGCTGACCTTCCGGCGAAACCTGGACGACGATGAGGGGCTATTGTTGGTGGGACACAGAGAGGGCCGGGCCGATACCGCTATCCATATGTTCTTTGTCTTCTTCCCTATCGCCGTGATATGGATGGACCGGAATGGGCAGGTGGTGGACACGCAGATGGCACGTCCTTTCCGCCCGCTCTACGTCCCCTGTGCGCCAGCGCGGGATGTGTTAGAGGGACCACCAACGCTGCTTCAGCGGGTGCAAGTGGGAGATAGACTGCGCTTTGGAGGGTGATCAGGTGAATCGAAAAGTCGGCGTTGTTCTGGCTGTCTCGCTGTTGATCGGGATGTTGGCAGTGCCAGCACAGGCACAGTCGGGCGGGCCACCGTCACAGGCGACAGCGCCGATGACGACGGTGCACATTGTGCAGCGAGGCGAGACGCTTTTCTCCGTCGCCCGGCAGTACGGCCTGACCGTGGACGCCATCACTCACGCCAACGGCATCCCTGACCCACGGCAGATTTACGTCGGTCAGCGGCTCGTCATTCCTGGCGACAAGGGAGACACCGGCGTGGTGGAGACGGTGCCCCATATGGTTCAGGCGGGCGACACGCTGGCCTCTATCGCCAGACGCTACAATACCACCTGGCAGGCACTTGTTCAGGTCAATGACCTGCTCTCTCCTAGCGTGATTTATGCGGGGCAGGTCATACAGGTGCCGGCGCTCAACAGACCTGCTGGCGAGGAGGAAGTTGCCTATCTGCCGGTAAGCGAAGGCATAGCCTACGTCGTGCGCTCCGATGATACGCTGTTCAGCATCGCGCTGCGTCATGGAGTCTCGCCCTGGACGTTGGCGGTTGTCAGCCACGTTGCGAACCCAGCACTGATCTATCCAGGGCAGGAACTGGTAGTCCCTGGCGAAGGGCCTGGCCTATTGCCCACACCCTTTGCCTCTGTCGAGGTGCAGCCGCTACCGGTAATTCAGGGAACGACCATGATCATCGCAGTGCACGCCACAGAGCCTGTCACACTGGACGGGAGACTGTTTGGACAGGCGGTGCACTTTGCAGAGGAAAAAGGTGTGTACTACGGGTTGGTCGGGGTGCACGTGTTCACAGAGCCTGGCCTGTATGAACTGGAGTTAAGAGCCGTGGATGCTCGCGGGCAGAGCACGGCGGTGACCACAGGAGTGTTACTGGAGGCTGGGCGCTTCGGCTACGAGCGGATTGATGTCCCTGCCAGCCGAACCAGCTTGCTCGACCCGGCTGTCTTCGCCAGGGATCGCGAGCGTTTTGATGCAGTGCGCCACATTTTTACTCCGCAGCGGCTTTGGACGACGCCCTTTCAACGCCCATGCGGGGGGTCCATTTCAGCCTACTTCGGCTCTCATCGCTCCTACAACGGCGGGCCTTACACCAGCTATCACAGCGGTGTGGACTTCCGGGCACCAGGTGGGACACCGGTGCACGCATCTGCTGCGGGCACTGTGGTGCTGGCCGAGCCAATGGCGTTGTGGGGCGATGCCGTCGTGATAGACCATGGTTGGGGCGTTTTGACGGGCTACGGGCATCTTTCGACGATCGAGGTACAGGTTGGTCAGCAGGTCTTGCAGGGTGAACTGATTGGCAAGGTAGGCAACACAGGGTTATCCACGGGCGCACATCTGCATTGGGAAATGTGGGTTGGCGGGAACAGCGTGAATGGCCTGCAGTGGCTGGAGGAGTTCTACCCCTGGCCGGATCTCGACTGGCTAGCAATTGGCGGTTGAGGATTCACGAATCATCAACGTCACCATCGTCTCGGTAGTCACTGTTCTTCCACTGTTCTTCGATGAGCGCCCGTGCCTCATCGGCGTACCTGATCGGCACCAGGATGTGCACTTCCCCCAGGCCATCCACTGTGATACCAATGACTGGCCCTATGCTCTCATAGTTCAACAGCACAGGGATGTCCGCGCTTTCCAACTTGGCCTTGACGACCTGAGCCCTCAACAATCCTTGCGTAACATGAACCGTGATCAACCCAGAATGACGTGACCGCTCATTTTGCCTTTTGCGTCTTGCTTCTTGCATCTTCAGCCTCCCTCGATATCGCTCCCATTGTGCCCCAGATGGGTACATTTGTCAAACTGATGCAAGCCTGGTATAATCGCACAAGTATCTTTACGACAATTCGTATTTAGGAGACGTAGCGTTGATACAGCGGAAGACTCAGAACCCTGCTTATTGGGGTGACGAGTTCACAGTTACTCCTGACGATCTCCAATACCTTAGTGCATTGCTCGTC
>CAYPOY010000238.1:5553-8077 GCA_964412395.1 uncultured Anaerolineales bacterium
TGCCGCGCTCGGCAGAGGAACTGGGCCGAGCGCTGATCTTACATCGTTGCAGGCAGGAAGAAGCGCTCATAGAGCGCGCGATGTCCGAGGGTACCTTGTATCAACCTAAGCGCAGTTACGAAATCGGCGATCGGGTGGTTTTCCCGGTACTGGGCTATAGTATAGGGGAAGTCATCGCCATGCGGCCCAGTCACAACCCCGAGCATGGTCCATTTCGGGTCATCCAGGTGAAATTCGAGGAAGGCCAGGAGCGCGAGTTTGCCTCCGAACTCATGACCGATCATCCGCTCAACCGCGATACACAGGGTGGTACAATGAAAAGTGCGGAACTACACACCCCGGAGGAACTGGTCGCGCTGTACGGCCCGCAGGTTGGGGAAATGCTGGGGAAGCACCTCGAATCTGAGCCCGATTTTGTCTGTCTGGCAGGAGAGTGGTTCCGCAGAGATCTGTTGGTAGAAGTGCACGCGGGTCATCTGAACCTGGCGGAGGCTATGCTCGACATGGCCGGGGGAGGGGCGTTGCCAACGGAGGCACTGCTAGGTGATCTGGAATTACCGGAGGAGATCACGCCCCAGTTACGCATCTTCTCGTTGAATTACGCGATCCAGGAGGATGAGCGGTTTGACGAGGTGGGGCCAGCAGGTGAGGTGCTATGGTTCCTACGCCGCATGGAACCGGAGGGTGTGCAGTCTGTTCCTGTTCACCTGCATTATCAGCCTTTGGAGTATGATCCCGCACTGCTGACCAGTGAGATGCTGGCTTTGGAGAAGGAGTTGGACGACGAGTGGTCGAGCCTGGGCAGTCCTACCGAGGTACCTGAGCCGGTGATGGTCGTACTGACCTATCCGCACTGGAAGTCTGGCACTCTGCCGCTTGCGAGCCGGTTGGCGCACGTGTTTCCGCTCGGCCGCACGCACCGCATTCGCTTCACTCTCGTAGATGGCGAGACGGGCACGGAGATGCCAGCCTGGGTTGTGCGCGAAGGGCGCTACGTCTATGGCCTGGAAGAGTGGTACAGGACTTACGATATACCGGTGGGGGCTTACCTGGAGCTGGCGCGAGGTGAGAAGCCAGGAACAGTCAACATTCGGCGACGTGGCCGCCGCTCCAGGCGGGAGTGGATACGAGTCGCATTGCCAATAGAAGGGCGGCTCACCTTTGAGATGCGCAAGAAACTTATCGCATGCGAGTATGATGAGTTGATGATTGTTGTGACAGAGGAAGATCCCGAAGCAGTGGACGTGGTGTGGACTCGCACACACGAGCAAGGGCTTTCGCTGGGCCAGTTGATTGCCGAAATCTTCCCCGAACTGGCCAAACTGAGTCCTCAAGGGACCGTCCACGCGTCCACGCTCTATAGTATGGTCAACATCGCGATGCGCACACACCCCGGACCGATGCTGGCGGCACTGGTCGCTAACAGTGCATACTCACCAGTGGGTGACAATTACTGGGTCCTACGCGTGGGTCCCGGTGGAGTTTAAGTTTGCCAATGAGACAGATTACTGTTCCTTCTTCGCTACCAACACTGGTCAAGCCTACACTTGATACACCATTTCATATTGACTATGACTGGTGGGAACGGAAAGGGTTATGTATCGGTATAGAGTTGCGAACTCATCTTTGCCAGGAACATCAAGCGGTTTTCAGCGAGTACTTTGATACGGGGAAAATGGATTGGGTGGACGAGAAAACGGGTGAGGTGACACAGGTAGATGGCCTGCAGCATGTGTTGCAGGTCCATTGTAGCAAGCAGCCCGGCTATATCAAAGAGCATTTGTCCTTGGTAGATGCAATTTTCCGGGTGCTCCTGGCGAACGGCAATGAGCCCTTGACATGCAAGGAATTGAGCAATATCGTTGGCCATTCTCCGGAGAAAATTCTGCGCACGCTGGCAGGCCGGCAGGTTTACAAGGGGATCCGACCAGCACCTGAGGACTAACTGGGCTTTAGATTGTGATGTTTGCGCCGCGACGACTGTCGCGGCGTTGTTATTCGTCCACACCGAATGAAAAAGAAGCACTGACAAGGAGAGCATCATGCGTGTGTTCATTGCTGGTATAATGCAAGGCTCTCGCACCGATGGGGGAATTGATGACCAGGACTACCGCTGCGAGATCGCTCGGATTCTGCAACGTCACGTCTCTGGAGTCGAGGTGTTGGACCCCTTCAAACTGCACCCTGATAGCGTGAGTTACAGTCCAGAGCAGGCCAAACAGACGCTGCTGGAACTGGCCGCCTTGGCCAGTCAAGTGGACGTGCTGGTGGCATACGTCCCCTCGGCCAGTATGGGTACGGCCATCGAGATTTGGACTGCATACCAGAGCGGTGCGCGTGTGTATACCATCTCCCCGCTGGCAGACAACTGGGTTATCAGTTCTCTCTCTGAGTGCGTCTTTCCCGACCTGGCAGCATTTGCGACATTCGTTGCCAGCGGGGGACTGGGCAGGACCGAGGCTTGACAGGGGCGTGTCATTCGGTTAGAATATCATCATCGTGCCCCAGTAGCTCAATTGGACAG
>CAYPOY010000239.1:0-8063 GCA_964412395.1 uncultured Anaerolineales bacterium
CGGCGTTGAGGGAAGTCACCTTGCCTTGCATAGGCAATCCAACCAGGAAATCGCACCGCTCCCGCACCAGTTGCCGTAGCCCCTGCCCCTCGCTGCCTACCACCAGTGCCAGCGGTCCGGTCAGGTCGGCCTCATGGTAGAGTTGCGCATCGCGCACCGCTTCCAATCCAACCACCCACACGTCGTGCGCCTTGAGCCTGCCGATGGCATTCACCAGGTTGGTCACCTGTGCCGTCAACAGGTATTCCACTGCACCTGCCGAAGCGTGAACCACCGCCGGTGTGATGCCCACTGCTCTCCGCCGCTGAACTACCACCCCGTGTGCGCCCACGGCTTCGGCAGTGCGCAGCAAACTCCCCGCGTTTTGAGGGTCCTGCAGCAGGTCAAGCAGCAGGAGCAGGGGAGCCTCATCGTGCGATTGGGCCAGCGCCAGGATGTCATCAAGCGCACTGTAGGGATATGCACTCGTCTCCAATGCTACGCCCTGGTGATGGACTTTGCCGAGCCGGTCCAGGTTGCGCCGTTCGGTGCGATTCACCGACACCCCGGCCTGCTCGGCCAGGAAAACGATCTGGCCGACGATGTCCGTTTGCCGGACACCTTCGGCCAGCATCACTTTGTAGGGCTTGCGCCGCCCGGCCCGCAGTGATTCGAGGACCGCATTCCGACCGTAGAGGATTTCCCTCATCCTCCTCCGTGCTCCATACGCCAGGTTGGCCCCTCGGGCCAATCTTCGACCACGATGCCAAGTTCGGTCAGTCGGTGGCGCAGCGCGTCTGCTTGCCCCCAGTTATGGGTCTCACGATGTCGCTGACGAATGTCCAAAATGATATCCATCAGCCCCTCAACCAACTTACTGCTGACCTCCTGAGTCAGATCATCGGGGATGATACCCAGTATCTTGCCACCCAATTCACGGTAGAGGCTGTCCATCGCTGCCAGTGTGCCCCGGCTCACCGGTTGCCCCGAGGCCAACAGTGTGTTCACTGCCTTGCTGAAGTCGAAGAGGGAGGCGATCGCCTTGGGTGTGTTGAAATCATCGTTCATCGCCGCCATAAATGCTTCACGGTGTGGGTCCAGGTCAGCGATGTAGGAAAGGTCCGCCGTGCCCAACGGCACAGCATGCTCCATCCGCATCCGCAGCGTGCGCACAGTGTTATGCAGCCGCTCGACTCCCCGCTCGGCGGCCAATACTGCGTCCCGGCTAAAGTCCATTGGTCCCCGGTAGTGGCTTGAGAGGACGAAGAGACGGAGTGCCTCCGGGCTGTAGATCTCGAGTGCATCCTTGATGGTGAGGAAGTTACCCAGGCTTTTGCTCATCTTGACACTGTTGACGGTCAGGGAACCGACCAGAATCCAGTAGCGGGCGAAGGGTTTACCGGTGGCAGCCTCCGACTGGGCGATTTCGCACTCGTTGTGAGGGAAGATGTTGTCCAGCCCGCCACCGTGAATGTCGAATGTATCACCCAGATACTTGGTCGCCATCGCCGAGCACTCTATGTGCCAGCCTGGATAGCCCCAGCCCCAGGGGGAGGGCCAGCGCAGAATATGCTCCGGCTCAGCGTGTTTCCACAGCGCGAAATCGGCCGGATGCCGCTTCTCTTCCCGCACTGCCACCCGCACTCCTGCATCCAGTTCCTCGACCTTGCGCCCGGAGAGTTTACCGTACTCGGGGAACTGCTTCACCGAAAAGTAAACGTTGCCTTCTGCCGTCTCGTAGGCGTACCCCTTCTCCAGCAGCGTCTTGACCATCTCGATCTGCTCGGGGATGTGGCAACTGGCGCGCGGGGAGATGTTGGGGCGACCCACCCCCAGGGCATCCATGTCCTCGAAGTAGGAACGGGTGTAGATCTCCACCAGTTCCATCGGCTCCACCCGCTCCCGCTGCGATCCCTTTACAATGCGGTCCTCTCCCGTATCCAGCAAGTGGCCCACGTCGGTGATGTTCTGGACGTAGCGGACCTTGTAGCCCAGGTAGCGCAGGTAACGCGCGACGACGTCCATCGCTACATACGTTTTGGCGTGGCCCAGGTGAGCATAGTCCTGCACCGTCGGACCGCAAACGTACATCCCCACTCGCCCCCTCTCCAGCGGTTTAAAGGGCTCTTTCTGACGGGTTAGGTAGTTGAAAATTTGCAGGCTCATTGCGCTATCCTCCCTTGACCCCTACCTCGCTAACCGGGCGAAAAGCATGCGACCAGCCGCCGTCTGCAGCACCTTGGTCACAATCACTTCTACTTCTCGGTTAATACGTGACTCTCCGTCTTCTATCACAACCATGGTGCCATCGTCCAGGTATCCTACACCCTGGCTAATCTCCTTCCCCTTCTGAACGATCTTGACAACGAGCGACTCGCCGGGGAGAAGGAGGGCTTTGACCGCGTTAGCCAGTTCGTTGATGTTAAGCACTCTCACGCCTTGCAACTCCGCCACACGATTGAGGTTGTAATCGTTGGTGACG
The DNA here is from genome assembly GCA_964412395.1 of uncultured Anaerolineales bacterium. Taxonomy (GTDB): domain Bacteria; phylum Chloroflexota; class Anaerolineae; order B4-G1; family B4-G1; genus CAYPOY01. The sequence continues at coordinate 2,462 of CAYPOY010000239.1, forward strand.
ATGGGACAGTGTAGTTGTTTTGCCAACAGCACCAACTTATCGTCAACCTCCCGCACTTCCTCAATGTCCATGTCGGTGACGCGCACTGGCGTGACAGATTCGTTTTGGAGCCGATGCAACATGTCCAACCCGCGACGTCCCCGGTTGCGACGCAGGGCATCGGAAGAATCGGCGATGTGCTGGATCTCGTTGAGCACAAAGCGCGGGACCAGCATCTCGCCTTCGATGAAACCGGTGTGGCTGATATCGGCGATGCGTCCGTCAATGATGACGCTGGTGTCCAGTAACACGGGTTTATGCCCGTTGCCTCCAGCTTCCGGGCCCTCGCCGCGCGTCGGCAACTGTCCACGAATGAGGTTGAAAATATCGTGTTGACGGGTGATCATCACCATAATTCCCAGGTAGCCGAAGAGCGCAGCAGCGATGAAGGGCAGAACCTGACTGAAGGGCGGCGGGAGCATCGAGATTGGGAATGAGACCAGAGCAGCGATGATCAGGCCGACGATCAATCCAAGCACAGTAGCCAGCAGTTGCTGCGCTGGTGCCTGGCGAATGCGCTTGCGCACAGCCAGGAAAGGCCGCACAGTCACGTAGGGCGTCAATACCAGGCCGATCAGCGCACCGACGAGCAGAAAGATCGCCACATACTGATAGGGCGAGCCTCCTAACTGGGCTGCGACATAGGTGCCCAAAAAGACCCCTCCGATAGCCATCAGGATCATGCCTACAATACGAGATATGAATTCTATACTCACAAGTACCCTCCTATAAATAAGACCTCACCCGCGAAGCCGGCACGAAAACAGGTGAGCACCAGCAAGGCCCTCACCTGCTAAAAGACACCACCCGCAGTCGGGGGTTGGTATGCTTGAGTACGGTTTCGCAGACGACTTCGTGGTACAGAATAGGTAAAATAATAAGTACGCGCAACCGAACCGCACAATGGACGATGGGGCCACTGATAAGACCAGACACCAGTATCTTAACACATTCGCCGCCAAAAGTCAATGGCGCTATGGCTGGCGATTACCTGCCGAAAACTTGCCCAGGGGCGAGTAGCCATTTTCCCACTGTTGGGCTATAATGTATTGTGGGCTGACGCAAAGTGTTCAGATAACACGCTGATCGCGTCGTCCTTCCTGAACCGGAACCGGTCCCTGGACGCTGAGCCTCTGGGTGAACTTGCAGCAATAGGGCCTGAATTGTACTGGCTTGCATCTCTATTCAACCCGCTGTACAATTAAGGCCGCGCGATTCATTCTGAGCCTTTGAGAGTTCCCGTGAGTAGCGCACCAGATTCTCGAACTTGTTCGGGTTCGCCGCCCTCTAACAAGTTGGGGACTCCAGCACCCCTGTGGAGAAGGGGCAGAGAGGAATCGAGATGAGCAGATACATCGGTGTGCTGAACTACAAAGGTGGCACGGGCAAGACGACCACGGTGGTGAGCCTGGGCGCTGGCCTGGCCTTGCGTGGGGCACGCGTTCTTTGTATTGATCTGGACGCCCAAGGTAGTCTGGCGATGTGTCTGGGGGTGCATTATACCTATTCCCTTACCCACATGTTGTTGGGGCAGGCAGGACCGCAGTCCTGCATCGTCCAGGCACGGGACAATCTTGATCTCATCGCCAGCGATAGCAGCTTACTTCAGGCCGAGGGGGAGCTTTGGCGCATAAACGACAACCAGACGGCCCTGCACATACTGTCCAGTAAAATGCAGGGCCTGGAGGACGAATATGATTACGTCATTCTCGATTTCTCGCCTTCAGCGAGCATCTTAAGCGAGAGCGGGCTGCAATATGCCCGAGAACTCGTCGTGCCGGTCTCGATGAGTTATCTGGCTATGATAGGAACCCGGCAGGTGATCGAGACGCTGGGGAATGTCAGCCGGACACCTGGGCATCGCGTTTGCCTTTACCTGATCGTACCCACGCTCTACCACGCCCGGCGGCGACAGGACCGCGAGGTCCTGGGAATCTTGCAGCGTCACTTTGCCGGTAGGGTGAGCGAGCCGATCCGGGCGAACGTAAAGCTTACCGAAGCGCCCAGTTACCATAAGACCATCTATGAGTATTCACCCCGCAGCGGAGCCTCGGCTGACTACAAACGTCTGGTAGAGAGAGTTCTTCGTGATGGTTAAAAGAAAGCAAAAGTCTGACAAGGCACTAGGCCACGATCCATTCGAAGGCCTGGATATGGCATGGCTGGAGCGGGAAGAAGGAGCACTATCCATTGAGGTTCTGGGCCACGATCCATTCGAAGGCGTGGATATGGCATGGATGGGCCGGGAGGAGATCAAGGTTGCACTTGGCGAAACCGAGGCCAAGCCTGTCACAGGCGCAGCCGGAGAGCTTGCCCTTGAGCAAGCTGCTGCAGAGGTTGAACCGTTGGTCCAGCTCAAACCCCCGGAACCGCTTCGAACGGGCCGTCCAACTGGCGTTGCTCCTGCAAAAACCCCTATGCCCGAAGCAACGTTCCACTTTCCCGCCGACTTCAAATGGGGTGTCGCCACTGCCGCCCACCAGGTCGAGGGCGACAACATCTACAATGACTGGTGGGCCTGGGAGCAGACAGATGGTCACATCAAGAAGGGACATATGTCCATGCTGGCCTGCGACTGGTGGGAGAATGCCGAAGCCGACTTCGATCGCGCCACCGAAATGGGCCTGAACGCACTTCGTCTCTCGGTCGAGTGGTCGCGTATCGAGCCCCGCCCTGGCGTGTTTGACGATTCCGCCCTGGAGCGGTACAGCCAGATGTTGCAAGGCCTGCGCGAGCGCAACATCGAGCCGATGGTCACGCTGCACCATTTCACCAACCCCCGCTGGCTGGTCGAGCGGGGCGGCTGGGAGGCCCCGGAGACCATCGCGCTCTTCGCCCGCTTCGTGCGCCGGGTCGTCGAGGCGTTGGGCCAGTACTGCGATCTGTGGTGCACCATCAACGAGCCTAACGTCTATGGGTACCTGGGTTACCTGGAGGGTGTTTTTCCCCCCGGTCAATCCGATCTGAAAACGGCGATGCGCGTCATCCGCCACCTGCTGGCGGGCCACGCCGCCGCCTACCGGGAAATCCACGCGCTCCAACCTCGTGCCCGCGTCGGCCTTGCCCACAATATGCGCATCTTCGATCCGGTCAAACCCCGCTCGCCGTTGGACCGGCGTGTCACCCGAACAGCGGACAAGGTCTACAACCAGGCTGTCCTTACGGCGTTGACCCGGGGCCGCTGGACGCTGCCCCTGGGCTTTGGCCTGGCCTGGAAACTGCGACGCACCCTCGACTGGGTTGGCCTCAATTACTACACCCGCGATCTGGTCGCCTTTGACCGCACGCAATCTCAGGTGCTCTTCAGCCGCCGCCTGCACGCCGACGGAGCCGAGCTGCTCGATGGCGGCTACGGCGAGTTCTACCCCCGTGGGATGTTCCGCTGCCTCCAGCGCCTGGCGCGCCTGGGTCTGCCCATCTATGTCACGGAGAATGGCATCCCCGACGATAACGACGATCAGCGGCCACGTTACCTCCTGACTCACCTGCACCAGATATGGCATGCGATCCAACTCTGCTACCCGGTGATGGGTTATTACCATTGGACGCTGGTAGACAACTTCGAATGGGCCGATGGATGGACATTGCGCTTCGGGCTCATCGCGCTCGATCCTGAAACCCAGGCCCGCACGCCGCGCCGTAGCGCTGACCTCTACGCCGAGATCACCCGGGCCAACGCGATCACAACCCAGATCATTGACACCTACGCGCCAGAACTGCGGGCCGAACTGCTGCCTGGATGACATGGGGTCACGTCGGAAGTGAGGATGCCAAGGTGAACAAGCGAAGCATTGCCTTTCGGATAGGCTCGAAATCAAGTCAGGATACTGAGGTAGAGAGTGGAGGATAAAATAACGGTGTTCTGTCCCCACTGTGGGATGGTGATGGAGACAGCCGAAGTAGGTGGGCGCGTGCGCGAGGTTTGTCCTGCTTGCGGTTTCGTCCTGTACCGTAACCCGGTGCCTGGCGCTGGCGTGTTGGTGGAGATGGAGGGAGGCATCGTACTGGTTCGGCGAGGCCAGCCGCCGTTCGTGGGCTGGTGGGCTCTCCCGGCCGGCTACATTGAGGCGGACGAGAGCGTCGAGCAAGCGGCGGTGCGAGAGTGTAAGGAGGAGACCGGACTCGACATTGAGCTCCTGGAGCTATTTGGCGTCTATTCCTTCCCAGAAGGGCCAGTGCAGAGCGGCATCATCATCTTCTACCGTGCCCGCCATGTGGGAGGGGAACTGAGGGCCGGCGACGATGCCCAGGACGTAGGGGTCTTCCCCATAGACGCTCTGCCGGAGAAACTGGCCTTTCGCACTCACCGCGAGGTACTGGCGCGCTGGGCGCACAGCCGCTCGCCCGAGTTCCATGCTGACGTGTCCAGCATCGTCATCCGGGAGGCTCGCGTCGAGGACGAAGCTCGGGTACTGGGACTGCTGCCGTTGATCCCTTCAAACGCAAATATGAGCCCCGTCGAGATGCAGGCTGCGGCTCAACGCTTCCGCGAGAGTCTGACGATGGACGTGCTGGTCGCGGAGATAGATGGACAGGTGGTTGGTTTTCTCGCTCTCTCTTTTGTCCCCGTCCTTTCCGGGTTGCGGGCCTTGATTGACGACCTGGCCGTGGATCCGGCGTATCGGCGGCAGGGGATCGGCGCGGCGCTGGTGGAGGCAGCTATCCAGCAGGCCGACCGACGGGGAGCGACTAGCCTGCTGGTGGACACCTCGCGGGCTGGCCCGGCAGCCCGCGACTTCTACCAGGCCTGCAGATTCGAGATGGGGGGCATAGCTCCCCTACGCATCCGGTAGCCTCGCCGATGGATGAATCCACCGGCTGATGCAGATGAAAGCGCGGTGAACCGCGCTCCCATCCGGGTTTCAGCCTGGTTTACCAGGCTTTGATCTGCTGAGCCGGACGATTCATCGCCCGGCGTGGGCCTACTTCGGCGGATACCCGGTGACTTGACGAATCCCCTCGTAAAGTGGCCGCAACCGCCGGTACATCTGCTTATAGACCCGCTGGTAGAGCCCCTCGTAGACGTCGCGCACCTCGGGGCGAGGCTCGAAAGTGCGACCTACCCGGGTCATCTCCACCACGGCGGTCTCGAAATCGGAGTGCAACCCCAGGCCCACCGCCGCGTCCATCGCCGCCCCCAACCCGGAGGTCTCGTAGATGTGGGGGCGACTGGTCGGCAGGTTGAAGACATCGGCCGTGATCTGCATCGCGGCGTTCGACTGTGAGCCGCCGCCGGAGACCCGCACTTCGGAAGAGCGTACCCGCAGCCGCTTCTGGGTCCGCTCCAACCCCTCCCGCAGCGCGTAGGCCAGCCCCTCAAGAATAGCGCGGTAGATATGGGCGCGGGTGTGCACGTCGCCAAAACCGATGATAGCCCCCTTCGCCTCCGGCCCAGGGGACTTGAGCCCAGGCGACCAGTAGGGCTGCAACGTCAGTCCCATTGAGCCCGGTGGCACCGCCTCGATCAGCTCGTCGAACAGTTCCTCCGGCTCACAGCCCCGCTCGCGCGCCAGTTGCTCCTCCCGCATGCCAAACTCCTCCCGGAACCAACTGACCATCCAGT
>CAYPOY010000240.1:0-8016 GCA_964412395.1 uncultured Anaerolineales bacterium
GTGGAATGCTTGCTTCCCCTCCGCCTCAACCTGGTGTACAATTCAAGCCCCCCACGCGGTGGGGGGTCTGGTGACAGCCAGCCCAGTCATTCGTCGGTGTACTTTGAGGACCAGCCAATGAAACCGAAACCCCAGTTCACTCACGAGACATATCTCTCCCCCCTCACCTGGCGCTACGGTTCCAGCGAGATGCGCCACGTCTGGTCGGAGGAACACAAGCGACGACTATGGCGCCGCGTGTGGGTCGCGCTGGCCGCCGCGCAGCACCAGGCCGGACTGGTCACCGCCGAGCAACTGGCCGACCTGCGCGCGCATCAGGAGGACGTGGACCTGGCCCGCGCCGCCGAGATCGAGTCCGAGATCCACCACGACCTGATGGCCGAACTCCGCACCTTCGCCGAACAGTGCCCCGCCGGCGGGCCAGTGCTCCACCTGGGGGCCACCAGCGCCGACGTAGAGGACAACGGTGACGCGTTGCGCATCCGCGAGTCGCTCGACCTGCTGCTAGGGCGGCTGCGCGTGCTCCTTTCGGGCCTGGCCGATCTGATTGAGGCCCGCGCCGATCAGGTCTGCATGGGCTTCACTCACCTCCAGCCCGCCGAACCCACCACCGTCGGCTACCGGCTGGCGGTCTACGGCCAGGATCTGCTGGAGGACTACGTTGAACTGCGCCGCGTGCGGGCCAGTATCCGGGGCAAAGGCATCAAGGGGGCGGTGGGCACCGCTGCCTCCTACGCCCAACTGCTCGATGGCACCGGGATGACCCCTACCGAACTTGAGACCCGCGTGATGGCGGAACTGGGGCTGGGAGCCTTCCCCATCGCCACCCAGGTCTACCCGCGCAAGCAGGACTACCGCGTGTTGGCGGCGCTGGCGGGGCTGGCGGCCTCGCTCTACCGCTTCGCTTTCGACCTGCGGCTGCTGCAGTCGCCGCCCATCGGAGAATGGAGCGAGCCCTTCGGGGCGCGGCAGGTGGGCTCGTCGGCTATGCCCTTCAAGCGCAACCCGGTCAACGCGGAGAACATGGACAGCCTGGCCAGGTACGTCGCCGCGCTGGCCCGCGTGGCCTGGGACAACGCGGCCCACTCGCTGCTGGAGCGCACGCTGGACGATTCGGCCAACCGCCGCCTGATCCTGCCGGGGGCGTTCCTGGCAGACGATGAACTGCTGCGCCGCGCCCACCGCATCCTGCGGGGCTTGCGCATTCACGACGAGGCTGTGGCTCGCAACCTGGTCGCCTACGGCACCTTCGCCGCCACTGAGCGGCTGCTGATGGAACTGGCGCGAGCTGGGGCCGACCGCCAGGCGATGCACGAGCGGATCCGGGAGCACGCGATGCCTGCCTGGGATAGTGTGCAGCAGGGAAAACCCAACCCGCTGGCCGACCGCCTGGCCACCGACCCAGAGGTGCTGCGTTACCTGCCCGCTGGTCGCGTGCGCGAGTTGCTCGACGCCACCAGCCATGTCGGCGATGCGCCGGAGCGGGCGCGACGGATGGCGGCCGTGATTCGCGAGGCTTTGGGGTAGGGCTGCGCTATGAGATTTGCTGTCCTGGCCGACGTTCACGGAAACGGCGAGGCTTTGCGTGCCGTCCTGGCTGACTTGGACAAGCACACTTCGGCTTCGCTCAGTGCAAGCGGTGGGCCCGACCGGCTTCTCGCCCTGGGCGACGTCGTCCTGCCGGGGCCTGACCCTGGGGAGGTGGTCGAGTTGCTGTTGGAGCGGGATGCCATCGGCGTCTACGGCAACGCCGACCGGTTTCTGCTGGACACCGACTGGCATGCCTTCGAGCCCCAGAACGAAGAGGAACATGCCGACCGCGCGCTCTGCCTGTGGACGTTGGAGCGACTGGACGAGCGAGCAGAAACCTGGCTGCGCGGTCTGCCATTCCAAAAAGAATTGGAACTGGATGGTCAGCGACTGCTGCTCGTGCACGGCTCCCCCCGCAGTGATCGGGACATCATCAAGGCCGACACGCCCGCTGACGATGTGCGCGAGATGCTCGCTGGCGTCCAGGCCAATCTCGTCCTCTTCGGCCACACCCACGAACCGCTGGATCGCACCGTGAACGGTGTGCGCCTGATCAACCCCGGCGCTGTAGGCTATCCCCAGGGCGAGGAAGGGACCGCCCGCTACGCGCTACTCACCTGGAATGGGGACTGGCGCGTCGAGTTCCGACTCATCCACTACGATGTCGAGAAGACGATTGCGCGACTGCTGGCAGCCCGGCGGCCCTACCGCCTCTGGATCGTGGAAACGCTGCAGCGTGCCGCTCACATCCCGGTGACGATATTTGAGTGAACCCTCAAGCTCCCTACGCAGTGGGGGGAGCAGTAACAGCCAGCCCAAGCCACGTGGCTTGGGGGTGACGGCCCCTCCGCCTGCTGCGGGGGCTCCGCCGGCGACAGCCAGCCACACATCCGGCTTGCTCACCTGGCCGTGATGGTGTACAATTAGCAGGCGGGGTTGGAGAAGGGAGTCACAATGGATCGCTTACTGCTTGGTACCTACAACCATAGGGACATCACGCGACACTATGAACTGGCTCAGGCACATGGCACAGGACTTGAGATCCAGGTCTACGGCTACGACACGGACCTGCTTGACAGCGGCTGGCGCGAGTTGCTCCACCAACACAAGGCCCTGCTACGGGACTTTGAGGGCGAACTCGCCATCCACGGCGCTTTCCTCGACATGTCCCCCGCCAGCCCGGACAAGCACATCGTGGCGGTGACCCGCGAGCGCTTTGTGCTGAACCTCAACATTGCCGCCGAACTGGGCGCACGCCATGTCGTCTTCCACACCCAGTTTCTCCCTCAAGCGTACCGCCCTGTCGTGAGTGGTACAGATTACCACCACAGTTGGACTGAGGGTCAAGTAGAGTTTTGGGGGGCGATGGCCGAGGAAGCCGCTGAGCGCGGGGTGGTCATCGCGCTGGAGAACATGTGGGAGCCAGAGCCAGACATCATCGGCAACGTGCTGGATCGGGTTGACTCGCCGCACATCTGCGCCTGCCTCGACATTGGCCACGCTTATCTGTTCTCTGACTACCGGCCCTTGAAGGTATGGATCGAGCGGCTCAGTCACCGGCTGGTGCATTGCCACATGAATAACCACCGAGGCTTCTTCGACGAGCACCTGGCACTCGATTTCCCCGGCGGGGTGATTGACTACAAGAGGAACGTCCTGCCACTGCTGCGCGCGCTGCCCAATCCACCTACCTTCGTGCTTGAGATAGATAGAATCGAGCACCTGGAGAGTAGCCTGCGCTACCTGGGGCGCTAACTCTCCCCCGACAGCCATGGGGGCCACAGTGCCGTGTCAGGCCTGTGGCGATAGTGAATCAACTCGCGGGGCAGGAAGAAATAGAGGCACGTTAGCTCAGCGATCACCCCGCCCAGGTGGGCAAACGAACCCCGAGACTGTAACTGCGATCGGGATCAGCACCGATTCACCCATCCAGCGCAGAGTCTCCCCCCCCCCGTGCCTGGGCCTGGTGCCCAGACAGAGATGGGCGCAATCTCGCCAACCTACAAAACTAATCTGTCGTCAGAAGGAAATCCAATGGTCGGCATAGGCACTTTCACCAACGTCGTCACCGTCCTGGTGGGCGGGACGCTGGGTATATTGCTGGGCACTCGCTTGCCTGAGAGAATGCGTGAGACGATTATGCATGGTCTGGGCCTGTTGACCCTCGTCATTGGCATTCAGCTCTCATTTAAAACAAATAACATCCTCATCGTCCTGGTCAGCCTGTTGCTGGGAGGCATCGCCGGGGAATGGCTGCGCATCGAGGGTCGCCTCAACCAATTAGGGCGCTGGCTCGAGCACAGGACCGCAAGCAGCAGTTCGCCCGCCTCTGATCAGCCGCAGGATGCAGCTCGTCCCGGCACATCCCGGTTCAGCCGCGCCTTCCTGACCGCAAGCCTGGTGTTCTGCGTCGGCCCGATGACCATCCTGGGCTCCATCCAGGATGGCCTGAGCGGTGATTACACCTTGCTGGCGATCAAAGCGACCCTGGATGGATTTGCATCGCTGGCCTTTGCATCTACGCTGGGGCCTGGCGTGATCTTTGCTGCTCTCACAGTGTTGGTCTACCAGGGAGCGCTGACGCTAGGTGCTGAATGGGCCAGCGCGATGCTCACCGACCCCATGATCGCCGAGATGACGGCCACAGGGGGCGTGTTGATGCTGGCATTGGGGCTAGGTCTCCTGAAGATTAAACAAATCCGCGCCGGCAACCTCTTACCTGCCATCTTCGTGGCTCCAATCATCGCCGTTTTTACTGGTTAGGCCTTGGGTCACGAAACACGCGAATGGCTTTCGTGACCTTCGCGGTCCCTGATTTGACCGCTTATGCCGCTTGGGGTATAATGACGCGGCTGTTGGCGATTGGCTAACCGCTAATAATAGGAGGACGGATGCCAAAGCGAACGTATCAACCCAAGAAACGCAAGCGCTTGCGCACTCATGGCTTCAGGGCTCGCACGTCCACACCAGGCGGGAGGCGAGTGCTTAAGGCGCGGCGGCTGAAGGGCCGCCGACACCTGGCTGTGCATAGGGAGGGAGCCAAAAAGTTGAACTGGAAGGAAAGTGCGCAGCGCCCACGACGCCGGGCCTAGCAGCTCAGCACGGCTCACTCCTGGTGGATGGAACGACGGATCCGACTGCGACGCACGAGCGATGTGCGACAGGTGTACGATGAGGGGAGATCGTGGGTACACCCTATGCTGGTGCTGGTCGCACGGCCTAACGGCCTCGATTCCAGCCGTGTGGGAGTTACAGCCAGTCGAAGGCTGGGGGGAGCAGTGGCACGCAATCGAGCCAAACGGCTCCTGCGCGAGGCGGCGCGTCGCCTCTATCCCCAGTTCGAGGCCGGGTGGGACGTGATGCTGATCGCACGCGTGGGGATTCTCAAGGTGAAAGAGCCACAGGTCGAAGTGGCATTGGAGTCGCTACTGAGACGGGCCGGATTAAGCATATAGAGGGTCTCAGATTACAGCGTTTCAAGTTTCAGGATAGACGAACCTGGAACTTGACTGAGGCCCGAGCGATGAGGATATACGAGAGAAAAAAGGAATGAGGTCCATTCTTTTAGGTATGATTCGCCTCTATCAGATGACTCTCTCACGCGTGCTTCCTCCTAGCTGTCGTTTTGTTCCTTCCTGTTCCCAATACGGCTATGAGGCCATTGCCCGCTACGGGGCCTGGCGCGGTGGCTGGCTGTCCATCAAGCGGGTTGCCCGCTGCCACCCGCTCAACCCGGGGGGGTATGACCCTGTGCCCGATCTAGAGGAGTAAGTAATTGAACCGATCTTTGACACAGCGTTGGCCCATCGCACTAGCAATGTTGGCGGCGCTACTTTTAGGTATGAGCGGTTGTGCGGGTGGAAGTGCACGGCCCACGAGTTGGACAGGGCTGACCGTTGTAGGAGAGAGACTGTACGTAGCCGACCTGGAGCAGGCCCGGGTGTTGAACTCGGCCGACGCTGATCCTCTGTGGGCTTTCCCAAAAGACCCGAAGGAGGACAAGCGCGGAGTCTTCTACGCTGCCCCGGCGGTGGGTGAGGGGTACGTGATCGTGACCTCGCAGGTGCCCGCTTCTGGTTTCCTCAGCCAGTCCAAGAATATCATCTGGGCGCTGGATCGTGACGCCGGCAGTCTGCTGTGGCACTTCGACGGTGCCGCCGGTCAATACGTCGAAGGCGGGGCGCTGAGCGACGACATCTTCGTCATCGGCAACAGCGACGGCAACGTCTACGCGCTGAACGTAGAGAACAGTGCCCTCAGATGGACTTTCGAGACGGAACACCACGTCTGGGCTATGCCCCTCATCGTCTCGGACACAGTGTACATAGGCTCGATGGACCGCCACCTCTACGCGCTGAACCTGTCTGACGGGAAGGTGCGCTGGGATTTTCACGCCGAGGGGGCCTTCGCCGGCACGCCAGCGTTGCGGGATGATACACTATACATCGGCGCCTTCGACGACCGGCTCTACGCCATAGATGCGCATACAGGGACCGAGCGCTGGCACTTCGCGGGTGAGAATTGGTTCTGGGGCAGTCCGGTAGTCTACAACGACACCATCTATGCGGCCGACGTGAATGGAAACGTCTACGCTGTAGATGCTGAGACCGGTGTGCAGATCTGGCATCAATCGCTCGATGCACCGGTGCGGGCAGGGCCAGCGCTTACCGAGGATGGAAGCCAGTTGTTCGTCGGCAGCGAGAATGGCACCCTGTACACGCTGGATACCGCCGATGGCTTCGTGATGTGGTCGAGAGAAAGCAAAGGGCAGGTACTTTCGACGCCAGTGGTGAGCGGGTCGGTGTTATACGAACTGCTGATCTCCGAGCCGCACCGGATACGAGCGCTACACATAGATAATGGGCGCGAGATTTGGGCTTATCCGTATACAGTTGAAGAATAGAGGAAGGACAGACCGTGTTTGATTTCATCGCCTACCCGATGGCCAATTTGATACTGCTCCTTTACACATTCCTGGGGCACAGTACCGTTGCAGCTATAGCTGCACTAACCCTCCTGATCAACCTGCTTGTACTGCCGCTGACGCTGAGCCAGCAGCGGTCGGCACGCAAGATGCAGGGATTCCAGCCGCAGCTCGAGAAGTTGCAGAAAAAGTACGCCAAGGACAAAGAGCGACTGGCACAGGAGCAGATGAAGTTGTACAAGGAAGCAGGTATCAACCCTATGGGGGGATGCCTGCCGCTCCTGATCCAGATGCCGATTTGGTTCGGTCTCATCGGCGCTATCAGATACTGCATACCCTCTACGCCCTTGGACCTATTTGGTTTCTCTCACCACATCTATAAGTGGTTGCCTGGCATAGTGGGACTTGTGCCACTGCATAGCGAGTTCCTGGAGATGGATCTGGGCCAACCTCCCAATCCGGCTCAATGGTGGTCGTATTCTTTGCCCGTCCTGGTCTTCGTCACGAGCTGGCTACAGCAGAAACTGATGGCCCCGCCTACCACCAGTGATGATAAATCGCAGGCGGCGATGATGAGCCAACAGATGCAAATTATGATGCCATTGATGATGATGTTCTTTACTCTCCAGTATTCGATAGGGCTGTCTATCTATTTTGTCATCTCCAGCCTGATCCGGATAGCTCAGTATTACCTTGTGCAGGGAGATCGAAGCGGCGAGAAGATAAGTAGTAAATGGCAGGTGTGGCTGAAGCAGCGTAAGCAGTAGAGGGCTTACGTTGAGCATTTATCAGGGAGTGCGACTGATGGTGGAAATGGAACAAGTAATCGAGGCAATCGGAGCAGACGTTGAAGCTGCGATTGCAGAGGGTCTGGCACACATGGGGGTTGATCGAGATGCGGTGGAGATCGAGGTGCTGGACAAGGGTAGTCGGGGCTTGTTCGGGCTGGGAGGACGAGAGGCCCGCGTGCGTCTGACACCCAAATTGAAAACCATGCCACGTCCAACTCCCCCAGTGCCGGCTGAGCCGGTTGCTCCGCCCGCTGCTGAGCCAGCGGAGCTCACCGTGGCGGAGAAGGACGAAACTGAGATAGCCCAGGGAGTATTGCTGGAACTTTTGGCTTTTCTGGGTATGGAGGGAGCCCGGGTTGATGTGCGACGAGCCGAACCTGCCGCAGATGAGAAGGAACCACCGCTGGTTCTCGATGTGCACGGCCCGAACGCCGATGCACTGATAGGCCGCCGTGGAAAGACGCTGGCTGCGTTGCAGCATATAACCCGACTGATCGTGGGGCGAGAGGTGGCAGGTCGGGTGCATTTGGTGGTGGACGTGAATGATTTCAAGGCACGTCGGGAAAAGTCGCTACGCCGCATGGCTCAACGGATAGCGGAGCAAGCTGTGCGCACCGACCGCACGATGGTGCTGGAGCCCATGCCACCCCACGAGCGCCGTATCATCCACCTGGCATTGCGCGATCACCCCCACGTGACAACCCAGAGCATCGGCGAGGGGGACCGGCGCAAGGTCACCATCATCCCACGACACCAGTGAGCTGTTAACCG
>CAYPOY010000241.1:0-7971 GCA_964412395.1 uncultured Anaerolineales bacterium
TGGGACGGCGGCTGCTGATCTTCGGCATGCACGTCCACATCGGCATCGAGGATCGGGAACTGCTCATCGAGATTATGAACCAGTTGCGCTACTTCCTGCCCCACCTGCTCGCCCTCTCGACCAGTTCTCCCTTCTGGCACGGTCGTGATACAGGTTTGAAATCTTACCGCAGCGTTGTCTTCGAGAGCCTCCCCCGCACCGGCATCCCTCAGCAGTTCGGCTCCTACGCCGACTACCGCAGTTACGTGGACACGCTACTAACGACGGGCAGCATAGACGAGCCAACCCACATCTGGTGGGACGTGCGCCCCAGCGAGAAGTTCCCCACGCTGGAGGTGCGCATCCCCGATATGTGCACGCGAGTGGATGAGACGTTGTGCCTGGCTGCGTTGGTACAGGCCATCGTGGCCAAACTGGTGCGCTTGCGGCAGGCCAACCAGACCTGGCGACTCTACCGAAAACATCTACTTGACGAGAACAAGTGGCGTGCGGTGCGCTACGGCGTCGAGGAGAAACTAATTGACTTCGGCAAAGCGAAGGAGGTGCCATTCCCCACACTGATCCACGAACTGCTGGCCTGGTTGGACGACGTGGTGGACGAACTGGGAAGCCGGGCGGAGGTCGAATACGTTCACAACATCCTGCGCCAGGGCACCAGCGCCGACCGCCAACTGGCCGTCTATCGCCGCACGGGGGATTTCCGCGCCGTGGTAGACCAGGTAGTGGAGGAAACACGGGAAGGGCTTGAGTGATCCCGTGGTGCTTCAAGGGATACCGCAATTAAGTCGGGCATAAGAATTCGACCCAACTGATGCGCCAGTACGAGGGGCTGGTGCACGTCGTCTTGCGGCGACAGGCTCGTGGCGGCGTGGCCTACGAAGTCCCAAATTCCGACGATTGAAATCGTCGTCTGGTACAGGAAGTGCATTCCACACTATCCACAGCGATGAACCAACACGCGCACTTGCGCTTGTATTGGGATTGGCTATAATAAGGATGCTTGCGCTGGGGCTCTTCCCGACGCTGCTTCTGAGGTTGCAGCAGAGCAGTGCTGCGGTTTTCTTTGGGGGTAACAAGAGGCAGGAGACAGGATGCAGGAGGCAAGAGGCAAGAGGTGCGCATCCAGTTGGAACTTCTGGGGCTTTCCAGACTCGCAGCCGGGGCAAAGGAATTCGCGTTAGACCTGGAAGAGGGCACAACGTTTCGTGACATTGTGCGTATGCTAGGCACCAGGTACCCACAAATGATCGGGAACGTAATTCAGCCCGATGGCGAGACATTGCAGACCCCCAATATTTTCAATCTGAACGCCAAACGGATGATCAAGGCGAGTCAGATGGATGACAGCCCCAGCGATGGTGATCGTATCATATTGATGTCTGTATCAGCAGGAGGTTAAAACTATGTATGGCTACAGTGGAAAGATTCTTCACATTGATCTGGCCACCCGCAAGACCTGGATGGAATCCAAGCCAGAAGAGTGGTACAAGATCTACATCGGCGGTGTGTCTATGGCCAGCCGGCTTTGCTGGGAGAACATCGAGGTGGGATGTGACCCGCTTTCGCCGGGCAACCCAATTTGCATCGCCAACGGTATCTTCGCCGGGACGCCGGTGCCGGTGGGGGGTAAGTATGGCCTGGCCTCCAAGTCGCCGTTGACCGGCTTCATCGGCGACAGCCTCTGTGGGAGCTGGTTCTCGGTCGCGTTCAAGCGTACCGGGTGGGATGGCTTCGTCATCCACGGAGCCAGCGAGGACTGGATCTACGTCTTCGTTGACGACGACCGGGTCGAGTTCCGCGACGCCTCTCATCTGCTGGGCCTGGGGACCTACGAGACCGAGGAGGCCATCCGGGAGGAACTGGGCGATGACCAGGTGCGCTCCGCGACCATCGGCCCGGCCGGTGAGAAACTGGTGCGTATGGCCAACGTGACCAACGACGGCCGCCAGGCCGGGCGCACCGGGCACGGTGCGGTGTGGGGCTCCAAGAAACTCAAGGCCATCTCCGTGCGCGGGACGAACGGCGTCACGGTGGCCGACCCGGATACGCTGTTGAAGTTGTCTTACGACATCGTCCAGGCAGCGCAGGGGCCACACACCCAGAAGTATCGTATCCTGGGCACGGTCGCCAACGTGCTCAACCTGAACCGCCTGGGGCTGCTCCCCACGCGCAACTATCAGCAAGGCGTGTTCGAGTACGCCGAACTGATGAGCGGTGAGTACCTGCACGAGCATTACAACGTCAAGACCATCGCCTGCGCGCAGTGCCCCATCGCCTGCGAGCAGATGTCCCGCGCCAAGGATGGGCCGTACGCTGGGGCGATGACCGGTATTGACTACGAGTGCCTGTACGCGGTCGGCACCAACTGCGGCTTGAAAGACCTGCAGGCGGCGATCAAGACCATTGACGTCTGCGACAGGGGCGGCATAGACGCGATGAGCACCGGCGTGACCATCTCCTGGGCGATGGAGACCTTCGAGCGGGGTATTTTTACGAAGGAGGACTTCAAGTGCGCCAAGTATCCCGAGGGCTTCGAGCCCAATTTCGGCAACGCCGAGGCGGCCGTGACGCTGGCCGAGATGATCCGCGACCGCGAGGGGATCGGGGACCTGTTGGCCGAGGGCACCAAGCGAGCCAGCGCCCAGGTTGACGAAGAGCGTGGCACTGAGACCTACAAGTGGGCCATGAACATCAAGGGGCTGGAGACGCCTGGCTACGACGCGCGCGGGCTCAAAACCTTTGCCCTGGGGCTGGCAGTGGGCACGCGCGGTGCCTGCCACAACCGGACGGCGGCCTACGACCCTGATATCAAAGGGCAAACGAATCGCTTCACGGTTGACGAGACCCGTGGAGAGGTCGCCAAGAGCACGGAGGAATACGCGGCCGTGTACGACACGCTGCCGCTGTGCAAGTTCATCCGTCGCTGCTTCACCGGCAAGGCCGACCGGGCGGGCGCGTGGCCAGCCATCGCCAATTTGATCAACGCCACGACGGGCTGGGACTTTGACTACGACGCCGTGGACCTGATCGGCGAACGGGCACACACGATCAAAAAAGCCTTCAACATCCGCGAAGGGTGGACCCGTGCGGACGACTACCTGCCCTACCGGTGGCAACACGACCCGATGAAAGAGGGCGCCTCCGCCGGGTACGTGGTGACCGAGGAGGAACTGAAGTACCTGAAGGACATCTATTACGAGGCCAAAGGTTGGACCAAAGAAGGGCTGATCCCCAAGGAGAAACTGATTGCCCTGGGGATGGATGACGTCGCTGAGGAAATCGGGGTATAGGAGAGAACAATGCCTACGTCAACTTCCAAGTACCAATACATCACGTGCGACCCGAGCAAGTGCATGGGCTGTCAGTTGTGCGAGTATATCTGCTCATACGTCAAGACAGGTGAGTTCAACACCTATCGCAGCCGCATCCGCACGGTGCGAGCAGAAGAGGTCCTGATCACGGCCGTGGCCTGTCGCACCTGCGAGGATGCCCCATGTGTTATCGCCTGCCCACGCAATGCGCTGTCACAGGATCCGGTCACCGGCATCATCCGCATAGATGCCGATCGCTGCGACGGTTGTGCCTGGTGCATCGAGGCCTGTGACTTCGGCGCGATCTCCATCAATCCGGAGGCCAAACTGGCCGAAATCTGCGACCAATGCGAAGATCAAGAGGACGGCCCGCAGTGCATCAAGTGGTGTCCCAAGGAGGCGCTCGAACTCACCACGCCCGACCGGCGCGCGCAACGGGCGCGGCACAAACTAGCCGTCGAGGAGGTGCTCGGACCCCGGGCCTGAGAGAGAATGGGGTGGCATCTCTGTCACCCAATGGACTGACGGGCATCCCGACGACCTGGCGGAGTAGCAGGGCGCTCAGCAGGAAGGGCCCGGGGCTTGTGTGTGCTGGGCCCGGGCCCTTTTCTGGTGTGGGGTGCAATCGTCGCCAATGAGTCGTGGCAAGGAGAGGATTATGCGTACGAGTCTAATCCGTTGATGTCCTGTGATCCGCGTTCTACTACGATCCGTGTTCTCGGCCGCGTGGTCAAACCCGGCCACGCCGAGGGCGAGGCGCTGGTGTCGCCTGAGCCCATTGGTTTCCTGGGTGGGGTGGACCCAAATACTGGAGTGGTCATCGAGAACGGCCATCCGCTGGAGGGCGAATGTGTGGCCGGGCGCGTGCTGGTCTTCCCCACCGGCAAGGGCAGCACGGTTGGCTCCTACACGCTCTACCGGCTGGCGCGCTCTCGGCTGGCCCCGGCCGCCATCATCAACGCCGAAGCCGACCCCGTCGTGGCTGTGGGCGCGATCATCGCCGAGGTCCCGATGGTGGACCAGGTGGACGTCACGCGCATCCACACCGGAGATTGGGTACAGGTGCACGGTCAGGAAGTCATTATCTGGCGAAGAGGAAAACCAATGAAAAAACTGGAGGAACTGATCCCGGAGTTCGATGAGATCCGCGACCCCGACCTGCGGGCCAAGACGTTGGCCGTGTGGGAGGAGGGGGTGGCCCTCGGAGGCTGGACAGTCGAGGCGCTGGCGGAGATCCCCTTCACGCTGCTGGCCGAGGACGTGGACGTCACCTTCATCGAGCACGTGCGCACTGGGTGCCGCCTGTGCGTCGCGATGGAGCAGGTGCTGGTTGATGCCTACGGCGAGCGGATGCAGATTGACCACGACGCACTGGTGGCGGGTGCGCTGTTGGCCGACGTTGGCAAACTGATCGAGTATCGCCGCGAGCCAGACGGCAAGACGGTCTTTGCCGATATGTACCGCTACCTGCGGCACCCTTTCACCGGCGTCGCACTGGCCTACAAGCACGGCATTCCCGAGAGCGTCCTGCACGTCATCGCCACCCACTCCTGGGAGGGCGACAAGTTCAAGCGGCGGCCGGAGTCCATCATCTTCCACCACGCCGACTTCACCGACTTTGACCTGGTGAGATTCAAGTAGGGGGTGGGGGACGCCTGTGTGCGCCAAAGGCACTTGTTGCATTAGTGCTGCGGTGCTTGATAGCAGAACCGATATGTCTGGAATTCAAGCAACTACACCTCCAACTACAACATCTACTACCTGGTCCTGAGCAGCGCGGGTGAGACGGTCGTGCCCACCACAAATCTGACCAACAACACGCAGTGGGGGGACTGGGACACGCCCAACGTGCCATGGTTCTACGGTCCGACCGTCGCTGCAACGACGGACAATCGCTTCGTGATGGCCTGGGAAAGACAGCTTTACGATGGCAGTGATTGGCTTGAGACGATCTGGTACACTGTGCGCGATTCAAGCGGCGGCCAGGTCAAGCCGCTTACCCAGTTCAGCAGCGATACGTGCAGTTATGATCCCAACCTCATGCCGCTGGCCAACGGGAGCGTATTCCTGACACAGAGCGCGTGTGGCCGGATCTCCATCGGCCGGCTGGATAGCGCGGGCAATATCCTTCCGCCGGCGGCGATACGCACACGACGATAGCGGCGTACAAGGTCGCGGGCCGGGTGACGAACAACTGTCACCAGCCAGTGTTCTACGCCACGGTCACAGCCCAACCAGCCGCACTGAACACTGCTACGACGGACGGCGCTGGCAACTACACGCTCTATCTCGACAGCGCCAGGGTGTACACGTTCACGGCCAGCCGAGACGGATTTGCCGCGCTGCCGCCGCGCTACGGCGTCACCGTCACCACCAACCTATCCAGCGTGAACTTCGCGCTGCCGCCGGATGAGGAGGCGGTGACCAACGGCGGGTGGGAAACCGGTGACCTGACCGGCTGGGACAGTGGCCCCGGCGTGACACCTACGGTAGATATGGCGGCGCCTCACAGCGGACGTTACAGCATCAGACTCGACGCCGCCGGGGGCACACTTAATTTCTGGCCCTACGTCGCGCAAACGGTCTCAGTCCCAGCCACGTGGTCGAAGTCCACTCTCTCGTTCGTGTACCGCGTCATTCAAGGCAGCCCAGGTGACGCGCTCCTGGCGACGGTTTCGGGCGACGGCGATGTGAGCACACACACCGTGTCCCTGATACCCGGTGAGTGGACGCATACCTGGTGCGACTTGAGCGCGTTTGGCGGACAGACTGTGACGCTGCGTTTTGGGTTCAAGGCACAGACGGGCACACAGCAAGTCCGCCTGGATGAGATCAGCCTGGGCGAAACCAGGCCAGGTGTGTTTCCCGTATACCTGCCATTGGTGATGAGAAGCCATGCATCGGGTGGGTGAGGGAACTCGCCGCTAATCCTGCTGGAATGTAGAAGGGCGCTCCCCAGAACCACCGGCCCGGTCGGGGCACACGCCCTGGCCGGGGGAAATCGTAGCAGAACGAAACCCAAAAACGCTTAGAAGGCCACAGGGCGCGTCTAGTGGCCTGCTCGCCGCTGAGGGTGGGGTTGATGAATTTGCCAAACGCCGCAGAACGGCTCTAAAGGGCCTTAGAGAGCTCCAGAACTGCTACGTTTTCCCGCCGGGCCGGTCGCTTGCCGGAAACGGGCGGGTCGGGTATAATCAAAACAGCAAGGCACCCGATTGAGGGGGAGGAACCAATGGAACAGTACCATGGACTGACAGCAGAGATATACCACGCTGTAGTGGCGTTGGTGGACGACCGGATGAAGGAAATCCGCCTCACCCGCCAGGACTTCGACCGGGTGGTGGAGGCGCAGGAGCGCATCGAGGGGCGGATGGAGCGGGTGGAGGCCGCGCTGGAGCGATTGGCCCAGGCCCAGACCCGCACCGAGGAGCGGGTGGGCCGGCTGGAGGAAGGTCAGGCCGCCCTGCAGAAAGGTCAGGCCGCTATGCAGGCCGCCATACAGGAACTGGCCCAGGCCCAGACCCGCACCGAGGAGCGGGTGGGCCGGCTGGAGGAAGGCCAGGTTGCCCTCCAGGCGGCTGTACAACAACTGATCCAGGCCCAGGCCCAGTTATCTCAGGAAGTGGGGGGCCTGCGTGAGGACATCGGCTTTGGCCTGGAGGACGTAGCCCGCCTCCTGTTGCCCTCTTATCTCCACAAGCACTACAGCATCCAACTCGAGGGGCCACCAGGGGAAGAACTGCGACGGCGCTTTTTCCCGATGAAAGACCGCCCCGCCGACGAAATCAATCTGTACGGAGAAGGCTGGCGCGATGGACGGCGTGCAGTCGTCCTGGGTGAGTCGAAAGCCCGCATTGGCGGAGGTGTAGTGAAGGACTTCGCCGATGTGCTGGAGCGGGTGGAGCCGCTGGTGGAGGGAGAAGTGTGGCGGGTGATGTTCGGCTACTGGATTCACCCCTCGGCGCAGCCGGTGGCGGAGGAGCACCATATTCTGCTAGTAGCCTCGTACCAGCGGTGAAGGCGACCATTATGATCGATCAATCCTGTGACCTGCGACTACAGTCCGGCGCTGAACGGGTGCTGGAGGTCGCCGCTGCCGGGCGCTTTGCCGGCCGGCTCCCCTACCGCCTGCAATTGCAGGCCGAGCGGCTGGCGCTCGTCGCCGGCTTCGACGAACTGGTCTGCCTGGACGCGCTCAATTTCACTCCCTTCGACTACCAGATCAAAGCCGCCCAGACCACGTTGCGCCGCTTTCGCGGCCGGGGACTCCTGTGCGACGAGGTTGGGCTGGGCAAGACCATCGAGGCCGGGATGGCGCTCAAAGAGTACCTGCTGCGCCAGATGGTCAACCGCGTGCTCATCATCACCCCGCCTGCCCTGGTCGAGCAGTGGCGGGAGGAACTGGCGAGCAAGTTCGGCCTGACTGACTTTGTCGCCAACTACGACCCGGAGTTCCGCGAACTAGGGCCGCAGGCGTGGACCGCCTTCCCCCGCGTGATCGCCTCCCTGGCCACAGCCCGCCGCCGCGAACACCGCCGCGTCATCACGGGCATCGTCTATGACCTGGTGATCGTGGACGAGGCACACCACCTCAAGAACCGCTCCAGCGTCTCCTGGAAGTTCGTCAACGCGCTCCAGAAGAAGTACATCCTGATGCTCA
>CAYPOY010000242.1:0-7957 GCA_964412395.1 uncultured Anaerolineales bacterium
ACGACTGGTTTATTGACGCGTTGAAAATTTTTCATCCACAGCAAATCGAGTTCGCTCGCCTCAATCTCAGCTACACCGTGATGAGTAAGCGAAAGCTACTGGAGTTGGTTGAGGGAGGATATGTCACCGGATGGGACGATCCACGGCTGCCTGCAATATCGGGTCTGCGGAGACGTGGCTATACACCAGAGGCAATCCGAGATTTTTGTGACCGCATCGGGGTGGCCAAGAGTAATAGTACCGTAGACATCACACTGCTCGAGCACTGCGTCCGCCAGGATTTGGATCGCCGCACTCCGCGTGTGATGGCTGTATTGCGTCCACTGCGGGTGGTCATTGACAATTATCCAGAAGACCGGGTGGAAGAGTTAGATGCTGTGAATCATCCGGGGGACTCCAGTATGGGGTTACGCAAGGTCCCTTTTTCGCGTGTGCTGTACATCGAGCGGGAGGATTTTCGTGAGGACCCACCGAAAAAATACTTCCGTTTGGCCCCGGGTCGTGAAGTGCGGCTAAAACACGCGTATTTAATCACATGTGTACGGGTGGTTAAGGATGAACGAACCGGCGAAGTGGTCGAACTGCACTGTACTTATGATCCAGAGACGCGGGGGGGAGTGACACCAGACGGACGCAAGGTCAGAGGGACGTTGCACTGGGTGTCGGCGGCCCACGCGCTCGAAGTCGAAGTACGCCTGTATGACTATCTCTTCACCAAAGCAAACCCATACGATGTAGAGGAGGGTTCGGATTTCAAGGCCAGTCTGAATCCGAATTCGTTGGTGACGTTGACATCGTGCCGGGTCGAACCCAGTCTTGGCGGTGCGCAACCTGGAAACCGTTACCAGTTTATGAGAAAGGGCTATTTCTGCGTCGATCCTGATTCGTCCGATGGAGCACTTGTATTCAATCGGACTGTGTCGTTGCGCGATTCATGGGCCAAGATCGAGAAAGCGCAGAAGAAGAAGGGAAAGTGATCTGTGGACACCAGGGGGAGAGAATGACAGTTCGCGTTCGTTTCGCCCCCAGCCCCACCGGCGAGCCGCACATCGGCAACGTGCGGACGGTGGTGTTCAACTGGCTCTTTGCCCGCAAGATGGGTGGGCGGTTCATCCTGCGCATTGAGGATACCGACCGGACGCGGTATCGGCCGGAGTCCATCCTGGGCATCATGGAGGGTCTGCGCTGGCTGGGGTTGGATTGGGATGAGGGGCCGGGGCTGGAGGAGTTGCAGCGTTCGGGCGTGGAGAATGCCGAGGAATATGCCGTCGGCGGGCCGTATGGGCCGTACATCCAGTCGGAGCGGTTGGATCTGTATCGCCCTGTGGCCGAGGAGTTGATCACCAAAGGTTGGGCCTACCGCTGTAACTGCACGCCGGAGCGGCTGGAGCAGGTGCGAGAGCGCCAGCGAGCCCGCAAGCAACCGTTGGTGATGTACGATCGCCACTGCCGTGGCCTCCCGCCGGACGCCATCTCTCCCGACGAGCCGCACGTCATCCGGCTCAAGGTTCCGTTGACCGGTCAGACGATCGTCCACGATGTCATCAAGGGGGATGTGGCCTACGAGAACGCCAGTATAGACGACCAGATTCTCCTCAAATCGGACGGTTTCCCCACGTACCACCTGGCGGTTGTGGTGGATGACCATCATATGAAGATCACCCACATTATCCGCGCTGACCACTGGATCCCCAGTACTCCCAAGCACATTTTGATGTACCAGGCGCTTGGCTGGGAGGCCCCCGTCTACTGCCACGTGCCGCTGGTACTGGGTGAGGATGGTAAGCCGCTATCCAAGCGGCACGGTGCAACTTCCGTTACTCAGTTCCGCGATCAGGGATACTTGCCGGAGGCGTTGTTCAACTTCCTGGCTCTCCTGGGTTGGGCTCCAGGGGAAGGAGAGGAGCAGGAGCTCTTCAGCCGGGAGGAGTTGATTGAGCGCTTTGATCTGTTTCGTGTTAACAAGGCACCTGCGGTTTTCTCCTACAAGAAACTGGACTGGATGAACGGCGTCTACATCCGAAATACGTCGGAGGAAGAACTTTTGGAGCGATTGTTGCCCTTCTGGCAGAAAGCCGGCCTGCTCCCAGACCCGTGCCCGGAGGAGGAGCGGGAGGCGCTGCGACCAATCGTTCCTCTGGTTCAGGAGCGGCTGAAGCGACTGGAGGATGTCGTTGAGTGGACGACATTCCTATTCCAAGAGGTCGAGGTTCCTCCGGCGAAGCAACTGGTGGGGAAGAAGATGACACCGGAGAAGAGCCTGGCGGCGTTGCGACGGGCGCGAGGTTTGCTGGCGGAGATAGAGCCTTTCGAGGCTGAGGCGATGGAGCCGCCGATGCGGGCATTGGCAGGCGAACTAGGGCTCAAGGCCGGGCAACTGTTCGGCCCCGTGCGTTGGGCGGTGACAGGGCAGAAGGTTGCGCCGCCACTGTTCGGGTCGTTGGCGATCCTGGGGCGGGAGCGGGTGCTGGCCCGGTTGGATGCGGCCGAGGCGGCCCTGGCGGCGTCGGTGTAGCCCACTTGGCCGGCCAAGAGTGACAAGAGCAAAAGCCCCACCGGTAGGGTGGGGCCTGTGGTGTTGTCGCTTGATGGGCAACCTGCGCAGAACTCGGATTTGCAATCAATCCAGTGGCGACGGGCAGATTTGAACTGCCAACCAAGGGCTTATGAGTCCCCTGCTCTGCCATTGAGCTACGTCGCCATAATGTAACACGGGCACTTGCCGGCGCCTGTCTGCTATTCAGGTAGCGAGGGCAGGATTCGACCCTATGATCTCCGGGTTATGAGCTCCAATCCCAATACATATACTCTGGACCATTGGGCCACCCATTTTAGGGTGGCCTTACGCTCTTAGGTCTCTAAGAGTCCAGCGTACTACCATCCAGTGCAGAGATTATAACAGATGAGGCCGTGCCTGTCAAACACGCAATTTCTGCAAGCCAGTTGTCGGCCTTAACGATTTGTGCTATAATATAGCAAATCGTTATAACGAAACACATATAACAGAACGTGCTATGGCTAGAGCCGTGAGTACCCGTCACTTAACCCTGGGCTTGCTGACCCAGCAACCTATGTCCGGCTATGACATCAAGCGTTTTCTCAAAAGCCTGAGTTGGATGATTGATAGTCCTAGCTTTAGCAGCATCTACCCTACCTTGCGCGCTTTGCGGGAAGATGGTCTCGTAACCGTGGAGGTGGCCCCTCGCCAGGGTAAGTCACCTCGAAAGATCTACACCATCACGGAGGCTGGAAGGCAGGTATTAGGAGAGTGGATGGACCAGCCGGTCGCGCCGGGGGCTTCCTTGAGGACTTTCGTGATGCGCTTGATCCTGGCCAGCAACTTCTCGCACACCGGGTTGATTGCTCACCTGCACCAACGACGCTCACAGGTTGCAGCCCATCACGCCACCCTGAAGCGGATTGCCGAGGCGCTGGATGGGACGATGGACTCTGGGCAACGTCTGGCATTTGGCTATGGGTTGACTCTAGCCACTGCAGAGTTAGCCTGGCTGGATAGCACGCTAGAACAGTTATCTCAACAGCCACTACCCGTGGAGGTCGTAAAGGACGGCAGCGTTATTCCGACAGTTTGACGCGCGCGTCCATCTGATTCTATCTGCGATTTCCCATAATTCGGGTCCAGGACTTACTGTAGACCTGGTTTGTGCCAAGACCGATGGTAGGGGTTGCGGCCAGCCAGGTCTACTTTATTGACAAGGGGAGCGGACTGTGGAGGATAAAGCAGCAATCCTGCAGCGCGAACTGGACGAACTGCGGGCTCAGGTCGCCGCACTGGAGAGAACCCTCGAGGAGAAGCCCGATTATGGGCTTGGCAAGGGAGCCCCTGCGGTCACGCAATGGGAACTTAATCAGACCCTGTTGCGGCAGTTCAAGGAACGAGCTGCGGGCATTGAGCGCGCGCTATCAGAGGTGATTGAAGGTACGTATGGGATTTGCGAGAAATGTGGAAGGCCAATCCACCCCGACCGCCTGGCGGTCTTGCCGGATACCAGGATATGCATCCATTGTGCGAGGGCCGGTGAGTGCAAATGAGCTGGTTAGCAGCCAGCACTCAGCAGTGGCGGATGGCCATCGGCTGTGTTGGGGTTGGAGATCCAATCACAAATGGGGGTCTTTGGGAGTTTGCGTGGATGACGTATCGGAGTCCCGAACTTGTTTGGGTTCTTCGCGCTGCATCCCCAACAAGTTGGGGACTCCAATGCCCTGACCCCGCGAAATCCCGAAGAACTACAAATGGAAGGGGAGGTGAATCGAGATTGACGAGAGTTGTGCTAAAATCTGGAGAATCACAGGAGAGTCTGCTCAGGCGCTTTCGCAAGCAAGTGACCAGGGATCGTATCCTGAGTGATGTGAAGAAGAAACGCTTTTTCGTTTCCAAGAGCGAGAAGCGACGACGCGCTCGTCTCAAGGCCATACGCCGGGAGCGGCAACGCCAGCGGCGAAAACAGAGACGGTATCGCAGGTAAACCGTGATGGATAAACAGTGTACCGATTTGCAGTGGCAACGATTTTCAACGCTGCTCGAGAGTGAATACGACTACACGCGCCCGAAACGCGGCCAGGTTCGCCAGTCAGTTGTCCTCTCTGTCAGTGAAAACGACGTTATCGTTGATCTGGGAACCAAGCGGGATGGCATTGTCCCACGCAGAGACCTGGAGTTGCTAGACGATGCATACCGCACCAGCCTACAGGCTGGTGACCGCGTCCCGGTTTGCGTCTTGACCACCTCAGGCCGCCATGGCGAGCTCATTGTCTCGCTGAAGCAGGGCCTGGCCCAGCAGGACTGGTTGCGGGCCCAGGAGTGCCTGGAGAGTGGAGAGGTCTGCGAAGCCGAAGTGACAGAAGTGAACCGTGGCGGTGTCATTGTCTCGTTTGGCCATCTGCGCGGCTTCGTGCCTAATTCGCATCTGACCTCGTTGCCCTCGGGCTTGCGGAGGGACCGCTTGCAGCAGGCAAAGTCCGAACTGCTAGGGCAAACTCTGTCGCTAGCGGTGATCGAGGTGGATCAGCAACGGCGACGCCTGGTGTCGTCGGAGCGTGTCGCAGGTCGCCGCAGGCGTCAGCAACTGCTTGAGGAGTTGACGGAAGGTGAGGTGCGGACCGGCGTCGTATGCAACCTGGTTAAGTTCGGTGCTTTCGTGGACCTGGGTGGTGTGGACGGCCTGATCCACATTTCGGAGTTGGATTGGAGGCACGTGACACACCCCAGCAAGGTGCTGAGCGTGGGCGACGCGGTGGAGGTGTACGTCCTGAGCGTGGATCGCGAGCGGGAACGTGTGGGGCTGAGCCGTAAGCGAGTGTTGCCCGATCCCTGGCCTCTCGTGGCCAGCAGACTGTGTGTGGGTCAGGTGGTCGAGGGAACTGTGACAAAGGTCGTAGAGTTTGGCATGTTCGTAGACCTCGGCGAGGGGGTTGAGGGCTTGGTTCGTACTTCTGAGATGTCTGGTGGGGAAGCCTCCTACGCAGAACTGGAGCCTGGCTCCTCGATCAAAGTACGTGTGTTGGAGATCAACCGCTGGCGGCGTCGCATCGCGCTCAGCCTACGTATTGACCTCCACCTATCGTGACTTGCTGGCACGACGGGGCGCAAAGGTATGGGCGCGGTTGGTGGGACTGGAGGCCGATTTGCCAACGGATGAGAACGAGTAGTGCAACACAACGCGCGAACGGTGACCTATGAGTTCAGGAAATAGATCGTGGGGCGACAGGTAATGGAGCGCGAGAGTTTAGCGGAAGCACTGAAAGGAGAACTTGTGAGAGACAAGCAAGTCAAGCCGAGCAAGCAGAAGATTGAGATGATGGGAACGGTGATGGAGGCGCTCAAGGGGACCAAGTTTAGGGTCAAGAGGGTTTTCAAATAGGTGCGAGCGATGACTGAAAGGGTAAGGGGACACATCCAGCGTTTCAGTCACCAGAGACGTAGCGGCCTCATCCGACCTGATGATGGATACCCGGACATCTGGGTGTTCCTGAGCGACTTCCGTAGCACCGCGGATGCCTCTCATGTGATGCCAGGAGATGCCGTGGAATTCAGGGTTGAGCACGTACTGGAAGGGCCAATGGCTGTAGATGTCGTCGTGCTGAAAAATGGAGCAGCGGCTGAACGAGTAAAAGGACACGTCAAGTGGTTCGACCTCCAGAAGCACTACGGCTTCATCCAACGCGATGATGGTTTCCACGACGTCTTCGTACACATGAACGAATTCCGTTCTGCAGCAGATGCCTATTGGGTGAGGGACGGAGACGCCGTGGAGTTTGAGGTTGAGCAGGCGCCGAAGGGACCAAAGGCTGTAGATGTCGTCGTGCTGAAAGCCGGGTAATGTCCCTCGACGTAGTGGCAAATTGTGCGTGATTCTGCAAACGAACGAGAAGAATCCGGGTGCAAACAGCGACATGTGTAGAGATTTAAGGAGGAAATGACAGTGTTTAAGGCAGGTGACGCGATCATTCACCCCGTTCGTGGAGCAGGCGTCGTGGTACGTGTCGAGGAGCGGCAATGGCGCGGAAGCAGCGATCTGTACTACAGGATCAAGTTGCTGGGCCAGCCGGGCACCAAGCTGATGATTCCGATCGGCGCTGCGGAGACGCTGGGCCTGCGGCGCGTGATCCCGCGGTCCAAGTTGGGCAAGGTGTGGCGTGTGTTGCGTGCTATTCCCAGGACACTGCCGGACGATCACAAGAAACGCTACGAATTGCTGGAAGACAAACTTCACACCGGGGATGTCTTTCAGGTCGCGGAGGTGGTGAGGGATATGGCCTGGCGGCAGCAGCGAAAAGGCCGCCTGACTACGACAGGGAAACGAAGGTACGAAGAAGGGATGAGAATCCTGGCTGGGGAAATCGCAGCCGTACAGGGCGTTGATCTGGATGATGCCGAGGCCCAGGTCAGCACAACGTTGAGGGAAAGTCTGTTGCCAACCACTGCGATATGACCTCGACAGAGATTTAAGATTGACGATTCAAGATTTGGAGATTTGAAGAGGAGGAGAATTTGGGACGCAAAGTTCACCCCTATGGCTTCAGGCTCGGAGTGATCCGGGATTGGAAATCACATTGGTACGCAGAGGGCGATGAGTACGCCGACCTGCTGCACGAGGATCTGGAGATTCGTCAGTTTATCCAGGACACCGCAAGGCGTGCCGGTATCTCTCGCGTGGAGATCGAGCGCTTTCCGAACCAGGTTTCGATAACCATCTGGACGGCGAGGCCCGGCATTGTCATTGGGCGCAAGGGGTCCTCGGTCAAGGAAATGCGCAGAAATCTACAGGAGATGACCGGCAAGCGCGTCTCCGTGGACGTGCAGGAGGTGGAGCAGCCCGAACTGGACGCCAAGTTGGCGGCGGAGAACGTCGTTTCCCAGTTGGAGCGGCGTATTTCTCCCCGGCGGGCGATGCAGCGGGCCCTGCGGGCAGCGATGGGCGCTGGCGCGCTGGGAATCAAGGTCATGTGCAAGGGGCGTCTGTTTGGATCCGAAATGGCACGTGAGCAGTGGCTGCGCGAGGGACGGGTGCCGTTGCAGACTCTGCGCGCCGACATTGACTACGCCCAGGAAGAGGCACACACCACCTATGGCCGCATTGGGGTGAAAGTGTGGATCTACAAGGGCGAGATATTGCCTGAGTTAAAGGAAGCAAAGGAACAGGAAGGGGCCTTTGTTGTCTAGGTGTGTGGAGGCGATTCCTGCAAAGTTCAATCGGAAGGAATTAAGCGATGACTGAACGAGCAAAAGGACACATCAAGTGGTTCGACCACTAGAAGCGCTACGGCTTCATCCGGCGCGATGATGGTCTTCCAGACGTCTTCGTGCACCTGAACGAATTTCGTTCTGCGGCGGATGCCCATTGGGTGAGGGACGGAGACGCTGTGGAGTTTGAGGTCGAACCGCAGTTCCACACACCACGCGGAGGGGCTCACTACTGCGGCTTCGATCCTGTTC
>CAYPOY010000243.1:0-7946 GCA_964412395.1 uncultured Anaerolineales bacterium
ATCCTCACACCCGGCGCAATTGCATACCGACCGTGCTAAAACTAGCAGATAGGGTCTCCTATGTTGCTAAACCGCAAACGTAAAACATAAAACACAATCCCGCCCCCCCTCCCCCCTCCACCTTCCATCCCCCATCCTCCCCCCTCCTCACGGGCTGCGGCAGGTCTGGTAGTCGGCACCGATGATGAGACGATACGACACTCCCCTGTTGGGATCGGGCGCGGAGATGACATTCTCGGCCGAGACGTTAAACATCCACTGCAAATAGGGCACCCCGCTTCCCTTGGCCGTGGACGTGAAGTCAATCAACTGCATCTGTGGATAGTCCCGCCGGTCAGGCTGGCCTATGACCGCGCCAAAGCCCTCGCGAAAAAGCCGGTCGGCCGCCAGTTGATCCCAACTCGCGTTGCCCGTCCCATTCCACACCTCCACCGCCTGAAGCGTCCGCCACAGCCGTCCCTCTGGCACCGGCCCCAGCGCCTCGCTCACCACCGGCCCAATCTCTTCCCAGTTGGGCAGGAAGACTGAGCCCCCTTTGGGCGTCGTCCAGGGAATGACGTGTTGATAGCCAATGTTGCGGAAGCGCACATTCTGCTCATCGAGCCGGAAGGCCACCTCGGCCAGCATCACCACGTCGCCGAACTCCATGTCGGTGACGACCATACTCCGGAACTGGTCCCACAACTGAGGGATGCGGGGCAGGAGATCGAGGCTGCGCGCTTTGCGCCAGATCGCTTGCAGCACCTGCTGTTGGCGTCGCTCGCGGGCGAAGGTGCTGGAGGTCCTGCGCGAGCGGGCATACCAGAGCGCCGTCTCCCCGTCCATGTGGTGTACCCCCGGCTCCAGCACCTTGATGGGATACTCGCCGTTCTCGTCGGGATAGGGCCAGTGGTCCTGCAATCGGCAGTGCACCGGGATGTCCACGCCGCCCAGCGCGTCCACGATGCCGATGAAGCCATCGAAGTCGGTGCGTACATAATGGTTCACCGGGATGCCCAGATTGTAGAGCAGCGTCTGCTGAAGTAGAGCCGGCCCCCCGCCTTCGTAGCCGTACAGCTCCCCGTACATATCGGCGAAGTTGATGCGGCCCATACGGAAACCGGGGATGTAAACGTATAGATCACGGGGGATGGAGAGCACCGTCACCGCCGGCACCAGCGGCTGGACGGAGACGACCTGGACGACATCGGTGTGCCAGTCGCTCCAATCCGGGCGCCGGTCGCTCCCCAGCACGACGATATTGATGGTGTCAGGAACCACTTCCGCCACCGGCACGGACGTGGGTACGGCGGTCGTGTCAGACAGGGTGGGCGTCACCCTGATCAACGCCGGTGTGGCAAGCGAGAAGAGAGTCGGTGTAGGTGTAGGTGTAGATGTGGGTGTAGGTGTAGCAGTAGAAACTTCGGTAGGGGTAACAGCGGGGCTGGGAGTGAAGGCTTGGTCCTGAGCCTGCGACGAGCTCAGTCGAGTCGGCTCAGCCCGAAGGGTAGCCGTCGGATCAAGGGTCGGCACCGGCGTGAGGGTGGAAGATTCCGACGCAGGTACAGGTGTGGATATGACAGGCGGCGGCGTGGAGAGTGGGACAGTAGAGGCCAGAGTAGGCAGCACGAAAATGGAGGCAGGATCGCTGGTGCACAGCCACACGCCCAGTATCATCCCAAAGGTCACAAACACCAGGGCAATGATTATCACCCACTTACCGCGTGCCATTTTGACTTCTTCCCGCATCAGATTACGCCGCCCGCTCCACAATTCGAAATGAGAAAGCCACACCTCTTACCACGTTGTGTCCCCATTCTAATCCCATCGCAAATATAACGCAACCCCGATGGTCAGTAGATAACGGCCAACCGCTAACAGCCGGTGCAGGCACAATCGCAATTGACAAACTAACGAAGACATGATAGGCTTTATTTAATAAGAGAAGAGTCAAGGATATGAATCAAGGAATTTCCCACCGCACATGGGCCATCCTGGGCATCGGTGTCGCTACTATCGCCGGATTGGGGCTGTTGCTGGCGTTCCTGGGGCGCGGGCCAGGCGAGCCGGCCCCGATGATAACCTCAGCAATCGCCACACCATCCGGAGATATGACCACCTCAGCAACCCCCACCCCATCCGACGACCCGGTCGTGGCTAGCGTCGCCGGTCGCCCCATCAGATACTCCCTCTGGTTGGAGGCGGTCTTGCTCGACCAGGTCATGAGCGAACTGGCCGGGCAGCCAGTTCCCGCGCCCGACGAAACGCTACAGCGGTTGATCAACGAAGAATTGGTACTGCAGGCCATCCCACCAGAACAGAAACCGACGGCGAATCAGATCGAGGCGCGGATCGCCGCGTTGGAGCAGACCTGGGGGGTGGACAACGCCGCCGTGGTGACAGCGCTGGAGGAGGTGGGGCTTACCCGAACAGCGTTCGAGCGGGCAGTCGGCCGGTTGCTGACGGTGCAGGCAGGACTGGAGATATTGCAGAGCCAGGGGCACGATACCAAAGCCTGGCTGGAGAAGCAGCATTACAGCGCCGAAATCCAGATTTTCGAGAGCGTAGCAACGCCAGCCTTCTCTGGCGCTCAGTCGCCAGTCGCAACGCCGTTTGCGTCACCTCTTCCTGCTCCCGCCACCGAGACCCCTTCTCCTACCCCGGCCCCCACGATTCCCGAAGTCGCCCCCAACTTCACCCTCGAGCGGGCTGGCGGTGGTACGCTCACACTCACAGGGCAGTTGGCCGAGGGACCGGTGGTGCTGGTCTTTTTCCGGAGAGGCGGTTGAAGGCCCGACCCGCAACTCGTGGAGTTGCAGAGTCAGTACGCAGTATTCCAGGAGGCCGGAGCAGAGGTGATCGCGCTGGCGGTTGCATCAGTTGAATCGGTGGAAGGATGGTGCCAGAGCGCAAAGATTAGCTATCCCATGCTGGCCGACCCCACACATCAAGTCGCCGAGGCCTACGGCGTGTACAACTTGCTGGGCGATGGCCTCGCTGCACCGGCCGTGTTCGTCATTGATACGGACGGACGCATCGTATGGGGCCACATCGACCAGCGCCCCGGCGACCGGTCCAGCGTCCAGACGATCCTGGAAAAACTGCCGTAATTCGTAAATTCGTAAATTCGTAGAAACGGATAATGGGCGCAGACAGTACCGCCGCCACTTACGACTACATCGCCACCCGTTACGCAGCACGAGCGACGTACCCGCTGGAGCAGGAACTGGTGCGCTTCAGGCAAATGGTGCCGACCGACGGGCTGGTGCTCGACGTGGGATGCGGGCCGGGGCAGTACGCCCGGGCACTGGAGGCACGAGGACTGCGCGTCGTGGGCCTCGATCTCTCGCTGGGCATGCTTCGCCAGGCGCAGGCAACCGATACGGGCCGATTGGTGTATGCCGATATGCGCCGTCTCCCCGTCGCCGATGAGTGGACCGACGGCTGCTTCGCTTGCGCCTCGCTGCTGCACCTGCCCCGAGCCCTGGCCCCCCAGGCGCTTTTAGAGTTTCGCCGTGTGCTGCATCCTGGCGGCGCGCTTTACGTCGGCGTGAAAGAAGGGGAGGGGGAAGAATGGGTGGTCGACCAGGAAGGTCAGATGCGTTTCTTCGCCTACTATCGGCTGGAGGAGATTGACCGGCTGATCGAAACAGCAGGATTCGAGATCGTGGATGGTTGGATCAACCCGCCGGGGAAAGGCCAGCGCCACAACTGGCTGAACCGGTTTGCAATGGCACGCACTTGCGGACGCTGAAAGGGTGAAGTATAATCTGATCAAGATGAACAGAAGGGACAAGCGGAAAGGAGCGCGAGCAATGGTGACAAAACTCCTTGAGAAAGCATTTGTCGAGGCTTCCAAACTCTCCGAGCGGGACCAGGGCATACTTGCCACTTGGATACTCGAAGAACTCGCTTCTGAGCAACGCTGGGAAAAAGCCTTCGCTGCCTCCGACAGCGTGCTCGCTAAGTTGGCCGATGAGGCGCTCATCGAGCATCACGAAGGCTGGACTCAAGCACTTGATCCAGATAGACTGTGATATCCCACACGACGGGGCGTTTCCGCAAAGCATTCGAGCACTTACCTCAGCAGACTCAGCGTCAAGCCAGAGAAGCGTACAAGCTTTTTCGTCAGAACCCGTATCATCCAAGCCTGCATTTCAAGCAAGTTCATCCAATGAGGCCGATCTGCTCAATTCGGATCAGTATTGATTATCGTGCGCTCGGGGTTCGCGATGGAGATGAAATTGTTTGGTTCTGGATCGGTTCACACGCAGACTACGACAAGTTGATCTCTCGGCTATAGCGTGAGATTGGTACGCCACTGCCAGGAGCTGCCGTGGACAGCGTCTCTTTCGTCGGCTGAGGCGATAAGCGCATCATTCAGGCGCACGGCGTGTTGTAGTGACAGGAGTGTTGGGGATGGATCCAGGTACGGTCACGGTCATCGGACTGTGTGTGTTCTTGACGCTGTGGTACGGCGCGGGGCACCTGGTTAACCGCCGCCGTGGGCAGCGCCTCTTTCGTTGGCTGGAGGGGGGGCTGGACGTGCTGGGGGGTGGGAAGGAGGCCGGCTGGATCGGATCGCCCGCCTCCGGCGCTCGCATCAACGTCATCCACGCGGCCCCGCCGTTCCGATGGTTGGAGATCACCCTGCTGCTGGAGAACCGTGAGGTTCCGCCACTATGGCTGTTTGACCGCTTGCGCGGCAAGCAAGATTGGCTTATAATAAAAGCGACACTGCGCTCGCCACGCCGGGGGGAGGTGGAGGTGAGCCCGACCAGGCGCAGTGCCCTGGGCCTGCCGAAGGGAAAGGCCGCTCATCGCCAGGAGCAACCCTGGACACGGCAAGAGGGACCGCACGGGTTAGCCGTGGCGTATCAGGGGCCCGGCGTTCAACGGCAGGTGACGACATTGGAGCCCTGGCTGGAAACCTACGGTGCGCACCTGCACCGCTTTGCCTGGCGCAAGACCGACCCGCACATCCAATTGCAGATGAAAGTGGCCGGGCTGCTTGCTACATCCAGCGAGACTTTCCTGGCGGACTTCCAGACTGCGGTGGGAGGAGCGAAGCACGTTAACAGTTAGCAAAGGATATCCGTCTCACGCTGGTGGTGACCGCTGGTCGTCAGACTGACGGGATCTCAGCCTGGAAACTTGAACTTGTAGTGCACGTTATTCGGGGGCGAAAGGAGGTGCACGGGAAACGATTCAATACGCTCAATATTCAGACAGTATTTAGCCATTGATTGTTTTCACACAAACAGGAGGCAAGAACGATGAATTCGATTGTTGTACTAATCCTGGGAGCCCTGGGCGTCGGTGTGGGCTACGGCTGGTACGCACGGCGCATTGACCATGACATCGTCCAGCCCGACCCGAAGAAGGCTACCCCGGCCAAGATGTACATGGACGGGGTGGACTTCACGCCGGCAAGCCGCAACGTGCTCTTCGGCTACCAGTTCAAATCCATCGCCGCGCTAGGCCCTATCACCGGTCCCATCATCGCCGTGCAGTGGGGCTGGGTGCCAGCGCTGGCCTGGGTCATCCTGGGCACCTTCTTCATCGGCTGGGTGCAGGACTATGGCGCTATGATCATGGGCGTGCGCCGTGAAGGAGACACGATGGGCGCGCTGAGTTACAAACTGATCTCGCCCCGCGCGCGCAACATCCTCATGATCTTCATATACTTCTACCTGTTGCTGATTATGGGAGCCTTCGGCAACGCGGTGGGGAAAGTGTTGATGACCAACCCCCAAGTGCCCTTCGGCATGATCGCAGTGATCCTGATGGGCGTCCTGGCCGGGCAGATGACCTACAAGTGGAAGCAGGACATCATCCTCACTACCGTCATCACTGTCGCACTTTCCTTCGTGGGCATCTGGCTGAGCACGCTGCCAGGCATATCCAACTTCTTCTCGGCCTTCTATGGCCTCCCCGAATCCCTCACCATCTTCCTGGGCAACACGCAGGCTCAGGTCCTCGGAACGCTACTGGTGATCATCTTCTGCTACCTGGGTTCGGCGCTGCCCATCTGGTCTTTCGCCCAGCCCATCAACTACATCTCCTTCTGGATTGTCTCACTGGGAGTGCTGGGCGGCATTATCGGCCTGCTGATCTGGCATCCAGGGATGGGTGACTTCCCCACCTTTACCCAGTTCACCACCCCCAGCGGGCCGCTGTGGCCTATGCTCTATGTCACCATCGCCTGCGGCGCTATCTCCGGCTGGCATAGCCTGGTTTCCACTTCCGGCACGGCACGACAGTTGGAGAAGGAGACCGACGCCCTGCCGGTAGGCGGCGGCGCCATGTTCATGGAGATGGTGTTTGCCGTCATCGCCTTCCTGACCGCCACCGTCGCCTTCGGAGGCTGGCAGGGGTACCAGGACGCCGGTGGCGCGGGCAAAGCGCTGGGGGTCTTCGCCGGGGGGTTGGCCAACTTCCTGGACCACATCGGCATCCCCCATGACTTCGGCGTGGCCTACGGCTCTGTCTTCCTGACCATCATGGCGCTGACCATCATGCAACTGGTGGTGCGCTTCATGCGCGTGGCCAGCGCCGAACTGGTGGGCGACAAGATGCCAGCGATGAAGAACATCCATGTGGGCACCATCGTGGCCCTGATCCTGACGCTGATCTTCGTCTGGGTCATCCCCTGGCTGACCATCTGGGCTGCCTTCGGCGCTGCCAATCAGTTGATGGCCGGCCTGGCCCTGCTGCTCATCTCCCTGTGGGCCATGTCGGAGGGCAGGAAGCATACCTGGGCACTCTACCCCTCAATCTTCATGATCGTCACCACCATCGCCGCTCTGCTCTACCTGGCCTACGTCAACTTCTTCGTCAAGCTGCCGGCTGCTGCGACGGCTCAGGCCTCCATAGCCTCCATCCTCGTCGGCATCATCGCTCTGGTGTTGGTGGTGGCGGCGGCCTTCCTCGTCGTGGACGGCTGGAAGGCGCTCGGCAAGCCACAGGCCAAAGAAGAAGCCGCCTGATCGTGCGAGCATACGATGGGAGGGCTTCCCCCGACCCTCCCATCTGACGACAACATCGGACAGGGAAAGAAACGGACAGTACTCATAGAACGCGATCCTCTGTGCCCGCTTCCGTTCTTTTCTCCGTCCGTTGTAGTGTACTGATGAGGATATCTATGCGGGAGGACATACGGGATAAGATGCGCTGGGCCGGGCAGACCGTGGGTGAGATCTTTTACGGGATGACCGTCTTCGACTGGGTGCGCAGCATGCGGCGCGAACGGGGCGAGGTGGAGCGGCTGTTTGTACTCATCACCTTTGGCGACATCGTCGGCCTCCCTATCTTGCCACCTTATTACACTATGCGCCTGTTGCCCTACGTCGTCCCTGTGCTCAACCGCTGGAAGCGTAGCCTACTCCGCGAGCGCGACTGGACTGATCTGGTCGAGTTGATCGAAGGGGTGGATTGAAAAAAACTAATGGAGGTAAAATGAGCGAAGGAGAAAAGCGAGAAAGCACACTGAAGCGATTCGGCCGTTCGGCCAAAGAATTCCTCTACGGCATGGCGGGCCACGACATGACCCGCTTTGCCCTCAAGACGCGAGGTAGCATGGAGCACCTGTTCATCCTGATTACGATGGGCGACCTGCTGGGTATCCCCATCCTGCCGCCCTATTATTCGTTGCGCCTGCTGCCCTATGTCGTGCCGCAGATTAGCACCTGGAAGCGGCGCATGTTGCGTGAGCGGGACCTGACCGACGCACTGGCATAGTGCTGGTAGACTGGTAGATTGGTAAACTGGTAAACTGGTGCCCTGAGAACCAATCTACCAATGTACCAATTTCCCAATCTACCAATCTACCAATGTACCGATAACAAGGAGAGAACATTGTCACTCGCACAAGTCTTTAAGGAACACCCCAACCGCCGCTACATCGAGTTTGGCGGCAAGGGCGGATTGGGCAAAACCACTTTCTCCGCCGCCACCGCCTACTGGTT
>CAYPOY010000244.1:0-7912 GCA_964412395.1 uncultured Anaerolineales bacterium
AAAGGCAGGCGGAAGGTTCAGTGGCCTGCCCCAATCACAGGTTAGCAGACTCACTTGAATCGGGGGGTTGAGCGCAGCCAGCCCTTCGACCAGCCCGGTTATGTAGCGCTCATTCCCGCCACGCCGCCGCCCAACCTCTGTTGCATTGATGACTAGATGCATTGAAGGCATCCTTTTGCCTCAAGGCTTTTGACCATGCCGGTATTCTATGTTACAATTCACTCCCCGTCAAACTGATTCGGAATCAGATACCGGGTACTGGTGGAACGTTCAACGATGGGACTGGCGATCATTATCCTGAACTGGAATGCGGCGGCTGATACAATCCGTTGCGTTCGCAAAATCGCCTCCTGGAGGCATCTACAGCCGACGATCCTGGTGGTAGACAATGCCTCTACTGATGGCAGCCCCGAGGTTATTTCGCGTGAGTGTCCTGGGGTTCACCTGATACGTAACTCGACCAACCTGGGCTTCGCTGCCGGAAACAACCAGGGGATTGTGGAGGCACTCTCCACAGGAGATGCGCCAATTCTCTTGTTAAATAATGATGCCTGGATTGAGGAAAATGATGTCATCAGGCTTCTG
Organism: uncultured Anaerolineales bacterium; assembly: GCA_964412395.1. Classification (GTDB taxonomy): domain Bacteria; phylum Chloroflexota; class Anaerolineae; order B4-G1; family B4-G1; genus CAYPOY01. The sequence goes on from CAYPOY010000244.1 coordinate 586, forward strand.
GAAACCCTCCAAACCCACGAACAAATAGGCCTGATTGGGCCGCTGCTCTTTGATGCTGAACAGAAAGACAGGTTGCTGGCGGCCGGGAGCAAGGATCCAGCCCGACACCACCACTCGCATAATTATGAATTGCCAACCGGTGAACCTGTTCAAATCGTCGAATGTGTGCCGGGAACCGTGATCGTGGGGCGAGCCGAGGTCTTTCGCACGGTCGGCCTCCTGGACGAGGATTATTTCTTCAGCAGTGAGGTGGCCGACCTGTGCCTGCGCGCCAGGCAACACGGCTACCTTAGCGCCATAGACACCCGCGCGCGGGCCTTCCACGACCTGGGACGCTCATCCAAATTTCGTGATGTGCTCCACGCCTACTACATCATTCGCAACCGCTTCCTGCTTATTCGTAAATTTCATCAGAAATGGAAAGTTTTGCTCTACGGCTTCTGGACTCTCTACAGCCTGGCTCTGTCAATGAAAGTGCAATTGAACGGCAAACTCTCCACAGCCCATGCCATCCGCCTGGGGCTTCTTGATGGCTTGCGAGGACGATTTGGCGGCCAGAATGAGCGCGTGCTGGCTGTCGCTTCTGGCGCAGTTGCCAAAGATGTAGAAGGCCTGGAGCTTCCCAGGCTATGAACATTCTCTACCATCTGGCTACCCTGCCCCCCAGGATGCCGCAAGCCGAGGCCATCTCGCAAGAAATCACCGCCCTGCGAGGATGTTTTGGCGGCGCTGTGGTCTACGTCAATCCGAATCATCAATTCCCCCTTTACATCCCCCGGCTGCTCTTTGGCTTCCACAAACTGAGAGAAATACGGAGCCGCGAAGCCAATCTGCACCTGCACCACTTCTGCAATCCTGACCCTTTCCCCTTCCCCTACTTGCGCAAACTACGACGCCCGATCATCTATTCTCTCACCTGCGGGGTCAGGGACAGGCGTCCAAATGTGGCTTTCTTCTCTCACCTGGCCGCCATCGCTGCATCTGATAAACGCAGTCTGAAGTGCCTTCAATCGTGGGGGCTGGAAAATGCGGTCCTGGTCCACCCCGGGATTGATACCAGCCGCTTTACCTGCTCTCCCCTGCCGCTGCGCTCGGAAATCAGGTTGATGGTTGGGTCAGCTCCCTGGACGAAGGGCCAGTTCCGCACCAAAGGGGTGGATGCGCTGTTGTTAGCGGCCCGGCAAGCGCCTCATCTGCGATTGGTTTTTCTGTGGCGGGGGATACTGGCGGATAAAATGGAACGCCGGGTGCGCCAGATGAATCTGGCAAAACAGGTCACGGTGTGGAACAAACTGGTGGATGTCAACAGAATACTGGCCGGAGCACACGCCAGCGTCACTCTGGCCACTGCTCCAGACATTGTCAAGTCGTATCCCCATTCTCTGCTCGAATCATTGGCTGCTGGGAAGCCAGTCCTGGTCAGTCGGGCCATTCCTATGGCGGATTACGTGGAGCAGACCGGCTGCGGCAAGGTGGTGGACAGAGTCGCGCCTGAGGACATCCTCGCCACCATCGAAGCACTGGCGAGTGAGTACGCAGTCCTGCAACAAACCGCCCGGCAAGTAGGACAGCGGGATTTCTCACAGCAGCAAATGCTCGTGTCTTATCAGAGGGTCTATGAGCATGTCCTGGGATCATCAGGCTGATCGTACTCGGAGAGCCAAGCGGGAGATCGCGGGAGCCGTCTTGCTTCTGAGCCTGGCTTTGCTGGTCTTCTTCTGGCCGGCCGTGTTCGGTGGGCGCGTGTTACTACCTGCGGATCTGATCTTCGACATTGATCCCCTCTGGCAGCCTCTCGCGCCGGAGGGCTACATCCGCCCGGCAAATCCAGTTTTGTCCGACCAAGTCTACCAATTCTTCCCCTGGAAGGTCCTCACCTTGCGCTCGCTTGCTCAGGGCCAACTGCCGCTCTGGAACCCTTATGCCGACAGCGGGCTGCCTTTCGTGGGAAATGCTCTATCGGCCATATTCAGCCCCTTCAACTTATTGGGCTATCTCCTTCCACTGTATACCTCGTACGTCGTCACTGCCATTCTTCGCCTGTCTGTCGCCGGTATCTTCACATTTCTGTTCGCCCGCGAGATTGGCCTCGGTAAGCCTGGTGCACTGCTTGCCATGATCGCCTTCACTTTCAGCGGGCCTATGATTGTATGGGTTAGTTTCCCACCCTCCTTTGTCATCGTCTGGCTGCCAGCGATGCTGCTGAGCATCGAAAAGGCGCTCACCAGACGAAGCGGGCTGTACGTCGTCGCCAGTGGCCTGACCATCGGGGCGCAATTTCTGGGAGGGCAACCGGAGGTATCCTTCCACGTGATGCTGGCTTGGGTGGCGTATGCGCTGTACCGGGCTATTTCCCTAAAAGGGCCTGTCCTGAGCGATGTCCTGAGCCTGTCGAAGGGCGAAGCCGAAGGATGGCAACTATCGAGGCCGCTCCCTCAACTTGTGAGGGTAGCCACAGCGGCGGCGATAGGCATGCTCCTGGCTGCGGTACAATTGTTCCCTTTCGTAGGGGCTCTCTTCCACAGCGCCACCCTGTCTGCCAGATACGCCGAAACGTCCGGTAATGCTGTTGCCCATCTCCTATTCGAGTGGCACGACTGGCCGACAGCGATCACAGCACTCTTGCCTCAGTACTTTGGCACCGACCTCGACGGCAGTTATTGGTTCCCCTACAGCAATTACGTGGAACAGAACGCTTACGCGGGCGTGCTGCCGCTGGCGCTGGCAGTAATGGTTGCCTGGCACAATATCAGTCGCCGCCCCTCTCCCCGCCGGAACCTGGTCCTGTTTTTCGCACCGATGGCTGCCGTCTGCCTGGGCATCGCGCTCCGCCTGCCATTGCTGAACGGTGTCAATTATCTGCCCCTATTTAACGTAGCGGCGAATGGCAGACTGCGCCTGATCTACGTCTTTGCCGTCGCCATCCTGGCCGGTCTGGGGCTGGACGAGATCAGCGGCGGACACCGGCGTCCTCGTCGCACCACACTGCGCATCCTGGTCTTGCTGGCATTGATCAGCCTGTTTCTTATCGCGCTTGCCTACGGGGGCTTCGTCGTGTTCAAGGATGAGGTCATACGCTCTGGGCGCAACTTTATGGAGACGAATTGGGGCACCACCCCCTATCTCTCGCGCCCTCTGGAGTATTGCTACGCCCTGGTAGAGGAACGGTATGAAAAGAAACTGGCCCTGTTCCGCCCCGATAACATTGTGATGTACCTGCCGGTGCTGATCGCACTCTCCTGGTTTGCGCTGCACCAGTGGCAGCATATCGGCACAAAGGTGTGGATATACGCCGCCCTGGGCCTGACCATACTCGACGCCTTCCTGGTCGGTATGCCGTTCCACCCCACCACTGCCCCCCAACACATCTTCCCAACGCCGGATGCCATCCAGTTCCTACAGCAGGATCGTGACATCTATCGAGTCAGCGGGACCGATTTGATCCTAAATCCAAATAGCGGCATGATCTTCGGCATATCCGACATACGCGGGTACGATACTGTTGTCCCACGCCAGTATGCAGACCTGATTGACCGCCTGGAGGGGCATTATCGCTTCCACTTCCATTCGCTGTTCGTGCAGGCCAGTTCCTCCCTCTGGGATTTGCTGAATGTGAAGTACGTCCTCACAGACCAGGAACTCGATGGAAAGTGGGAATTGGCCTACAGAGATGCAGGGAGCGTGAAAGTCTACCGCAACCGGGACGTGCTGGACCGGGCCTTCGTCGTTTACCGCGCCGAAGTCGTAGACAGTGCCGCCCAATCGCTGGAGCGGGTGACGGATGGAGACTTCGACTTCCGCGAGCGGGTCGTGCTGGAGGAGGTGCCCGCAGGCTGGACGGAGCCGCCGGAGATTCCCACTTCCGTTGCCACCGTCCAGATCGTTAACTACCAGCCCAACCGGGTCAGGCTGGAGGTTGAGACGGGTACCGATGGCCTGCTTGTCCTGACCGATACGTATGCGCCGGGCTGGAAGGCCCTGCTGGATGGAGTTCCCACCCTGGTGTACGTCGCCGATCACGCTTTCCGCGCTGTCGTCGCGCCGGCCGGCGCGCACCAGATCGAGTTCGTGTACAAGCCGCTAGGTTTCCGGGTTGGGGCGGCGACCAGTCTGCTTACCGTAGTGGCTCTGGTACTTGCCCCTATAGTATCACGAATCAGGCGTACAAAAGAGCCGGGCCAATGAGAATCCTCCACGTGGTTCACGGCTATCCCCCCTCCACAGGGGGCGCTCAGTGGCTGACGAAGAACCTTTCCGAGATTTTGGCCTCGCGTTACCACGACGAGGTGACTGTGTTCACAACGGTCGCCTACAACACGGAACACTTTTGGTGCTCTGACGAGCCCGCGATGCCTGCCGGAACAGAGGAAATCAGTGGCGTGACAGTGCGCCGCTTCGCCGTGTTCAATCGCCTGAACGTACTGCGCATGCTGATCGCTGGTGTAGCACATAGACTGCGTCTTCCCTACAACGATTGGCTGCGCACCATCTACAACGGCCCGTTGATCTTTGGAATGACCCAGGCGGTCGCCAGCAGCGGGGCTGACGTCGTGTTCGCCACCGCTTTCCCCCTTATGCACATGTACTACGCACTGGCAGGAGCCCAGCGTGCTGGAATCCCCATCGTCTTGCTGGGGGCAATTCATACGGCCGACGCGTGGGGCTACGAGCGGAAGATGATCTACCGGGCGATTCAGCAAGCCGATGCTTATATCGCTCTCACGCCCTTTGAACGCGACTACTTGATCGAGCGCAACATTCGGGCGGACAAGATAACGGTTATCGGGCCAGGCGTGGATGTCAGCGCTTTTGCCAAAGCCGATGGCGCGGTGATAAGAAGGCAGTACGGCTGGGGGGATGATCCGGTGGTGGCTCTGGTGGCGAAACAAACTGCACGCAAGCGTCCCAACGTCCTGTTGGAGGCCATGCGGCAGGTGTGGGCCGTGCGCCCCGACGCCCAACTACTGATCGCGGGTGCACGAACGCTGTATTCCCGTCAGATTGAAGAGATAATCAACGCTTTTCCGTCAGAACAGCAGACCCACGTCACCGTGGTCAGCGACTTTCCAGAAGAAGAAAAGCCCAACCTGCTGGCAGCCTGCGACATCTTCGTCCTGCCGTCCGGTCAGGAATCGTTCGGCATCGCCTTTCTTGAGGCCTGGGCCTGTGGCAAGCCGGTTGTCGGCGCCCGCATTGGGGCCATTCCATCAGTCATTGACGAGGGACGCGACGGCCTGCTGGCTGCGTATCAGGACGCCAGCGACCTGGCGCGGGCCATCGTGGAGTTGCTGGCGAATCCGCAACGGCGGGCGCAGATGGGTGGGGCAGGGCGGAGGAAGGTGCTGGGGAATTATACCTGGGAGATCGTGACCGATCGATTGCGGTCAGTGTACGTCAAAGTAGTTTCCTGTTATCGCGAGCGAACTGTCTCTACACTTTCATCAGTTTGCCCTTGAAAAATCTGAATACATCTATTGCTTTAGTAATGATCGGGAGCACATAGAAATACATCAGCGCTCGATAATAGTTTTCAAATTCGACATCCTCGTTATCGCCATCAACCTGTGCTATCACCCTGATGTTCTGCAAGGTGTAGCTGGTCTTATATACGGAAAAACCAGCCTTCCTTAGAAACGCGCTTAGAGTTTTGCGCGAGTAAACAAATAGATGGTTTGGTGATGGATAATTAATTCCTTCGAATTTAAACAAGTAGAATCCATTTGGTGAATAGTAGTTTGGAACTTCTATAAACAGAAAACTATCTTTTTTCAAAAAACCTCTAATCTTTGACAAGCTGCTTAGCGGATCTGCAAAATGCTCAAATGTTTGTATTAAGATGACCGCATCATACAACCTATCCGCATCTTCAATATCCTCTAGCATACAGCACTCGATCTCTCTGATCCCGTTTATTCGTCTGGCAAATTCAACTGCTTCTTTACCGGGCTCAATGCCAAATACGTTGATGCCGTAGTCCTTAAATCTTTTCAGCAGAAAACCTGCGCTACATCCTATTTCGACCAAGGTCAGGTTCTCTGTTTTTGGTAGATGTTTTATGACCCATTTGAAAACAGCTTCGTTCTGTTTGTCATTCTCGACAAAGCGACCATCCTCGCTTAACCTGTAGTCATATCCTTCTGAATAGTACTTTCTATAGTCTCTATGGTCGTCTTCCAGGAAAACCAGGCCACAATTACGGCACAGAAGTACTTTGAATTCCCTATCAAATAGAACCTTGAACTGGGTGTGATTGCAGAGCTTACAAGGTTTGGCCGGTGATTCAGTCATGTCTATGTGCATTGCTTTTCAATTAACAGGTAAAACCTGTTGGCTGTAGTATCTGGCTGATCTCGAAGCTGAATGGGATGAAAGATAGCCAGGGAAGTGACGTAATTGTAAATATTCCAAATATGTGCGAATAACCCCTGTTTGCGGTATCCCAGTATGGCCCGTTCAAATTGCTTGCCCTGCCACACGTAATCCCCTGCGAAAAGACACTGAGTTTGCTTCTTCCAGATCACAGGCAAACTGATCGAGTTCAATGATGCCAGGCAGGCCATATCGGACGTGCTCACTGAGGTAGATGTGTGGCTTGCCGTATATGGATCGGTACAGGCTGTCAAGCTGCTTTTCGCACGGGTGCAGATACTCCTAATTACCAGAACTGATGTTCTGCAAAAAAACCGTCCAGCGACGTGGTTTGCCTCGATTACTTGCGAAAATCCGCTCCAAATTCGGGAAATTCGTGCGGTTTGCCCCGCCATTGGCAGAAATTCACGCGAGAAATTGACATAACAGACGCAAATTCCTCGAAATTTCTCGCTGGTAATTGAGAGTATCTGCGCCCTTTTCGCACTCGCTATGTCCCTCACTACCGAACGGCGCGGCAACGACAACATAACGCCGTGCGACTCGTAAACATTCTCGCAAGAACGGCAAACGGCTCTCTCGGGGTAAATGTTCCAAAGTGTCAACGCTCACAACAGCGATAAAGGAGCTGTCAACGAAAGGGAGAGCACAACCACTGCCTGACAGATTACCCGATCCATCTATGTTGACCGAAATCACTCGATATGGTATAAACCGCTCTAGCAATTCGACTCGGCCGCCTACGTCCAGTATACAGGTGTCTTCCTGGCTGTCAGCTACCGCCTCCAGCAATAGCTGGCTAACGACAGCATGCCGTTCGTATGAATCATAGGGCATGAGTAATGTCAGAAAGCTCCGAGATATTTGCAGGCTGAACCTTGACAAATGTGCCACCTCTAACTGCTCAGGCTGATGGGCGAAGGTCTCCCGACCAAGCCCTTTGCGCCTCGGTCAGAGA
>CAYPOY010000245.1:0-7912 GCA_964412395.1 uncultured Anaerolineales bacterium
ACCGCCGGAGGCAGCGGTCCCCGAGGCCGCACCGCCAGCAGCCGAGGCCGCACCAAAGGAAGCGATACCTACGCCGCCCACCCCCGCCCCGGCCGAGATTCCCGACTGGCTACAGGAGGTGTCACCGCCGGAGGCAGCGGTCCCCGAGGCCGCACCGCCGTCGCCTCCGCCCATCGTGGGGGTGCCCCCGTCCGCCGTGGCCGAGATTCCAGAGTGGTTGCACGAGATCGCTCCGGAGAGAGAGGTCCCACTGGAGACAGTACCGTCGGTTCCACCGCTGGTGGAATTCCCCGTGGAGGCGGAAACCACGGAGGTCCCGGACTGGCTGACTGAACTCGAGGCAGAGCCTGCTCCCCCTTCTGCCCTGGCGGGTTCCGTCTTTGAAGGAGTCCCCACACCTCTGCCGCCCGAACCTGGGATCGGAGTGGCCGAGGCAGAAGGGCTGGCACGCGCAGAGATCCCCGACTGGCTGGCGGCCCTACGTCAGCGCCCCGAGACAGCCGAGGCGGCCATCGAGAAGGAGTCGCTGGAGACTGAGGGGCTGTTGGAAGGGCTGCGTGGTGTCCTCGTTCCAGCCTCGGCTATCGAGGCGCCTGCTGTCCGTGAAAGTGCGCTACCAGCCGAAGTCAACGAGGTGAGCCTGTCCCGGGCGCAGTTGCTCCAAAGCTTGCTGGCCCAGCCGGCCGGGGCGCCGCAACCGGCAGTGCGCCGGCGGGGCATCAGCATGGGCGAACGAATCCAGCGTTGGCTGGTAGCAGCCATGCTCCTCATAGCCATCGGGGGCATGCTGATGGTGCCGCTGGTCATGCCCAACATTCCAACCCTGACAAAGCCCGTCATATTCTCCGGAGTGACCAGGTTATATAACGCCATCCAGGGTGTGAATGCAGAAGACACAGTCCTGGTCGCTTTCGAGTACGGGCCAGCGGAGGCGGATGAACTTGACCTGGTAGCAGAACCAATCTTGCGGCATATGCTTGACCGAGGAGTGCACATCTCTATCGGCAGCACGCGACCTGAGGGATTGGCAGTGGCAGCGGGGGTGCTGAGCCATATCGAAGCGCCCGATGAACAGTACACGCTACGCGACTATAGGTCAGGCAATGCCACAGGTGTTTTGCAACTGCTGGCCGATGCCAGTACGCCCCCCAGACTGATTCTCGTGCTGACTGCTCAGCCTGGGCCACTGCGCTGGTGGGTCGAGCAGGGCCGACTTCAGGCGCAGGGTGAAGGTGCTCCTTCAATCGTGGCAGGTTTGAGTGCGGTCCTGGAACCTGCTGCTAGCCCGTACCTGGACGCCAGTGCGGGACAACTGGAGGGAGTGGTTAACGGATTGGGCGGGGCAGCTGCCTACGAGGCACTTCGTGGATCACCAGAGCGGGCTACTCAGCGACTCGACGCCCTGGCAGTGGGGCATGTCGCCATCGTCGGCCTGATGATCATCGGTGCAATCTTATACGCTCTCGGCGGCCGGCGAGGGAGGAGAGGATAATGCTCGACATCGTTGGCTTGGTACTGGGAGCGGTGCTGACGCTCATGATCTTCAGCTATCTAGTGGGCGACAACCCTCTCTACCGGCTGGCATTGCACCTCTTCGTCGGTGCGCTGGTGGGCTACTCCTTCGGCATTGTGCTTCGCGATGTCCTCTTCAAAATGGTGTTGGCCCAGTTGCTGACCAACCCGCTTGCTGTGGTGATCCCTCTGGTCCTGGGCATCTTGCTGCTTTTCAAAGGCTTCCCCAAACAGGCATACGTGGGAAACTTTTCCGTCGCCTATCTCGTCGGCGTCGGGACAGCGGTGGCATTGAGTGGTGCACTGCTAGGCACCCTCGTCCCACAGATCGGGGCGACTGGTCGCGCCTTAAGCTTCGACTCTCTGGACTTGTTCCGCCTCGCTGACCTGCAGCGACTCGCCGACGGCTTACTGGTCGTCGTGGGCACGGTCTGCACGTTGATGGCCTTCAATTTTACTGCATGCAAGGAGCGAGGATTAGCGGGGACGTGGAGAAGAATCGTCGGATTATTGGCCTGGATAGGACGTGGGTTTTTGCTTTTCGCTTTTAGCGTCGCCTTTGCCGGGGCGCTGACGGCGTCCCTCTCGATCTTCATCGGCCGTATCCAGTACCTCATTGACGCTTTCAAGAACATCTATTTGCACGTAGTGGGCGGTTAAAACAGCGATGGCAGAAAAGCAAAGTATTGGCTCAATCCTGTTGGCCGATTGCGGCACGGTAACAACCAAGGCCGTGTTGCTTGAGCAGGTGGCCGGGCAATACCGTTTCGTTGCACAGGGCGAGGCCCATACCACGGCGGGCTATCCCTGGTCCAACGTGGCGGAGGGCATCTATCACGCTGTCGAGCAGATTTCCGAAGTAACAGGGCGGCGCCTCTTCGACGCGAGTGGCAATCTGATCTCCCCTGAACTGGTAGGCCGGCAGGGGGTGGACGTGTTCGCCGCGACCGTCAGCGCCAGCCAGCCGCTACAGGTCGTGCTAGGTGGCCTGGTACGTGATCTGAGCGTCGCCAGTGCTGAGCGGGCGGCAGCCGGCACCTACTCGTTGGTCAAGGAAATCCTGGCCAGCGATGGCCGAGAGGGAGGCTTGAGCGACGAGGAGCGCGTGCGCACGATCTGTGACGCCGCACCCGACGTGATCTGCATCACTGGAGGTATAGAAGGTGGCGCAGTGGCCCCGGTGCTTGGACTGGTGGATACGGTAGCCCTGGCTTGCTCAATGATGGACGCGAGCGCACGTCCCCGATTGCTCTACGCGGGCAATTCTCAACTGCGCCGGCGGGTGGTAAAAATCGTGGAGGGACAGGCCGAGCTGCGCGTCACCGACAACGTGCGTCCTACCTTGACGGAGGAGAACCTGCTCAGCGCCCAGGCGGAACTGAACGCGCTCTATGTGCAGGACAAGATGGGACAACTGCCAGGCATTGATACCGTGAGTGGCTGGAGCCCGGTGCCGCTCACGCCTACTGCCAGCGCCTTTGGCCGGTTGATGCAGTATCTCTGGCACCTGGGTGACCATTCAAAGGGTGTGCTGGGCGTGGACGTGGGTGCCGCTAACACGACCGTAGCTGCTGTCTTCGATAAGGAGCTTTTCTTAACAATACATGGTGATCTAGGCATCGCCTTCGGCGGAGAACAACTGTTGCAAAAGCGAGGTGCCGAGACCATCACCCGCTGGCTGCCCGAACCGATGAGCAGCGACGAGGTGCGTGGGGTACTCATCAACAAGGAGATGCGGCCGGCCAGTATCCAGCAGGACCCACGTGAGTTACGGCTGGAACAGGCGTTGGCACGCGAAGCGATCCGCACGACACTAGAGGTAGCCCGTCCAGGATGGACGCCAGGTGTTGCACAATCTTATCCCCACCTCCTGCCGTTGTGTGATACTATTGTTGTCAGTGGCGGGGCCCTGGCGCACGCTCCGCACCCTGCCCAGGTGGTCTTAATCGTGCTGGATGCCCTGGAACCCATTGGAGTCAGTACACTGGTGCTGGATATGCACGGGCTGGCGCCAGCGTTGGGAAATGTTGCGGCGGTCAAACCGCTGGCAGCGGTGGAGGCACTGGATAGCGGAGCCCTCGTCAACCTGGCGACGGTGGTTGCGCCAGTCGGGCACGCACGTCGTGGAGATATAATCCTCAAGATGAGAGTGACTTACGATGATAGCAGCACGTTCAGCGTAGAAGTGCGTTACGGCGATCTGGAAGTGCTGCCCTTGCTGCCCGACCAGCAGGCAGTGCTGGAACTGCGTCCACTGCGCCACTTCGATGTAGGCCTCGGCGGGCCGGGGAAAGCCGGCAAACGGCGTGTGAGCGGCGGGTTGGCTGGACTGATTATTGACGCCCGTGGACGCCCACTGCGCCTCTCGAGCAAGCCAGAACAGTGCCAGTTACAGATGCGACAGTGGCTGTGGGACGTGGGAGGATAAGCGAATTACGGCTTACGGCTACCTGCTACTAATAGCTAATGGCTGACAATGTACTATCTATTTGAGACTCAGGTCACTCCCCTGACCAACGTGCGGCGCGAGCGGATATTGCCCGCGCCAGGCGAAGTATTGGTTCGTATAGGTGATCGAGTTGAGCCTATGCAGGTTGTAGCGCGTGCGGACTTGCCTGGCGATTTCCGTATCCTACCGGTGGCGCGCTTGTTAGGCGTCCCTATCTCCCAGGCTAAGCGCTACCTGCGTGTCAATCCGGGCGATGAGGTGCAGCGTAATCAGGTAATCGCCAAGCGGGGCCGTCTGTCTGCCAGCTCTGTCAAATCGCCCATAGACGGCGTGGTGGCGGCCAGCGGTGGTGGGCGCATGCTGATCGAGGCACAGCCCACTCCATTCGAACTGCGTGCCTATATCCGCGGCACAGTGACCAATGCGCTGGAGCAGCACGGCGTGGTCGTAGAGACAACGGGGGCTGTGATCCAAGGAGTGTGGGGAGCAGGCGGTGAGGATTTGGGTGTGCTCAAGTGCATGGTGAAAAGTCCTGACGAACCGCTGCGAGCCAAAACCATTGACCCTTCTTGCCACGGAATGATCCTGGTCGGCGGTGCTGGATTGAATGACGCGGTGATCGAGCGAGCCCAGGAACTTCAGGCGCGAGGCATTGTGGTTGGCGGTCTGCCGCCCGAACTGGTCTCTCGAGTGGCGCAGTTGCCCTTTCCAGTCATCGCCACCGAAGGCATCGGAACAGCGCCGATGTCAACACCGATTTTCCGTCTGCTCAAGACGAACGATGGCCGGGAGGCCTCGATTAGCGGACAGATCCGGCCACGCTGGGACGTAGTGCGCCCCGAGATCGTCATCCCACTGCCAGCCGAGAGGCTGCCACCATCCCAAACGCAGCCTGGAGCGCCGCTGACAGTGGGAACGCAGGTGCGAGCGGTGCGAGCGCCCTATATGGGCGCCGTGGGCACAGTGACGGCGCTCCCTGCCCACGCCCGCCGTGCAGAGACAGGGATCAAGGTGCGCGGTGCAGAAGTAGACCTGGGGCAGGAGGCACCAGTCTTCATTCCTCTGGCGAATCTGGAGGTTTTGCGCTAGATCACGTCGGCCATCTGGAGCAGTAGGTATACCATTAGGGCAAGAGACCGACTCAAGGAGGCAAGAGTGGAGGATCTCGAATTATACACAGATGAAGAGGAAGAAGCAGCAGAAGAAGAGGGAGCCAATCGTACCTTCATCATTCTCGTGGGCGCGTTGGGAGGTTTGCTCGTGCTGGCTATCTGTGCCTTCGTCGTCTGGGCGTTCTTCATTAACCCTGGAATGAGGGCGGGCATTGAGGCAGAGAATCATTCCATCCAGGCCACCAACGAGGCAGCGCTGGCGACAGCCGAGGCAGTGACAGCTACCATCTTGCCCACAGACACGGCTGCCCCAGTCCCGACCGACACCCCTCAGCCGACCAAGACAAAGCCTCCCACGGCTACAGCGACACCTGGAGAGGTAGCCGGGGCAACTGTGGCAACCCCAAGTCCCACGGCAACCCACCGGCCAACAGCCACGCCAAGGCCAATCAGCGAGAGAGGGGTCCCGGAAACGGGCATTGGTGCACTGGGGGCCAGCGCACTGGCAGTGGGGCTGTTGTGCCTGTTGATCGTGGTGCGCCGTATGCGCCGACCGGCGTAGTGCCGGTACATTGGTAGGTAAGCGTTCACCCCCATCGTGGAAGCGCCAACTTTTTGGCGTTCTGGCCACTGAAGACCTATCCCTGCACGGCCGAAACGGGGTTGCGGCGTCTATCTGGGCCAGATAGACGTGGAGCCAGGCGACGCGGTGAATGCTTGCCAGACCTGTATGGCGCTACTGCCCTTCCCTCAACTCGATGCTGGTGATGGTATAGAACCAGGCCAGTGAAGCGGACATCCCCTGGGCAATACGACGGCCCACTTGTCCCGAAATGTCCACTGTGTACAGACTACCCCCCTCTTTGAAGCAAAGCACGGCCAAATTTCTGCCACGTTCCTGAAGAATCCACGTACCTTCGTAGCGACGGCGAAACACCTCGCCCAGGAAGCTAACCCATAGCAGGCGCATCTCCTGTGAGGGATGGGGAAATTGGCGCAGATGGCGCTCAATCCACTCGTCCAGGAGTGGCAAAGCGATGGAATCACAGGCCACTTCATGACCGACGAAGCGGCTCAAGCCAGTGCGCGTCTCCTCTGCTACCTCTACCAGATAACGTGCCTGGTCCGGGGTCAGAAACTTGACCGATTCTGTCATCATCTTGCCCTTCTCGGATCATCGCACGGCATTTACTATACGCAGTATAGCACGCTCATTGGGAGAAGTCAATTGATGTAGTCCTCGTTCGCCGAAGGTCTCTGACCGAGGCGTGAAGGGCTCGGTCGGGAGACCTTCGCCCATCAGCCTGAGTGGTTACTCCCCGTTTTCATCCAAAGCGTCCGGTGATGTAATCCTCAGTGCGCTGATCGCAGGGCTTGGTGAACAGTTGCCCGCCTGGCCCCTCCTCGACTAGTTCCCCTTGCAACATAAAGACCGTGTGATCGGCCACGCGTGCAGCCTGCTGTACGCTGTGGGGGACGATGACGACAGTATAGTATTGCTTCAGTTCCTGTAAACTGGCCTCGACCTTGGCCGTCGAGATAGGGTCCAGCCCCGAGGTCGGCTCGTCGAGCAGGATCACCTCCGGCTCCAGCGCCAGTGTGCGGGCCAGGCACAGTCGCTGCTGCTGTCCGCCCGAAAGCGCGGTGGCTGGCTCGTCCAGACGATCCTTCACTTCGTCCCACAGCACCGCCGCCCGCAGGCTATGCTCGACCAGTTCATCCAGCCTGGCACGACTGCGCACGCCAGCCAGTTCCGGCCCATAGGTCAAGTTCTGCCGGATGCTCATCGGCAGCGGGACCGGGGTGGCGAAAACCATCCCCACGCGGCGGCGCAGCGCGTGCACGTCCACCCCCAGCGCGTAGATGTCCTCCCCGTCAAGCAGCACTCGCCCCTCCAGCCGCCGCCCCGGAATCAAGTCGTTGAGCCGATTCAGGAGCCGCAACAGTGTGGACTTCCCCCCACCCGCCGGCCCGAAGATGACCGTGATCTGGTTGGGGTAGATGCGCAGGTTGACGTCACATAGTGCCTGGACGCCGTCTTCGTAGGTGTAGGAAACCTTATCCAACAAGAACTTGGGTGATGCTACCGTATTCGCCATTCACAATTCGCCATTCGCTATTCGCTATTCGCCATTCGCCATCCGCCTCACCACTGCCGTTTGGCGCGGAAGCGGCTGCGCGTTATCGCCGCCAGGACGTTCATCGAAAGCACGAAGACGAGCAACACCAACGCCGTGCCGTATTGAATGTGCACCGGCATCCCCGGCACCTGGGTGCTGATGACGAACAGGTGATACGGCAGCGCCATCGTCTGGTCAAAGATCGAGTGGGGCAGGCGCGGCAGGAAGAAGGCCGCCACGGTGAAGAGGATGGGAGCGGTCTCCCCTGCCGCTCGCTCCAGCCCCAGGATGACCCCGGTGAGGACACCCGGCAGCGCCTGAGGTAGCACGACGCGCCGGACGGTCTGCCACTGCGTGGCCCCCAGCGACAGACTGACTATGCGGAAAGACTGGGGCACCGCTCGCAGCGCCTCCTCGGCCGCGCTGATGATAATCGGCAGGGTCATGATCGCCAGTGTCAGCGAGCCGGACAGGATGGAATTACCAAACTGGAGGAAGATGACGAACAACCCCAGGCCGAAAAGGCCGTAGACGACCGAGGGCACCCCCGCCAGGTTGATGATCGCCAGCCGGATGAGGCGAGTGAACAGTGTATCGCGGGCGTACTCCGCCAGATAGATCGCGACCGCCACGCCCAGCGGCACAGCGAAGACAGCGGTGCCCAGCGTCAGGAGCACCGTGCCGACGATGGCCGGCCAGACGCCACCGGCGCGCATCCC
>CAYPOY010000246.1:0-7811 GCA_964412395.1 uncultured Anaerolineales bacterium
CGGCAGCAGATCATGGAGACCGCTGGGGGCTCCATCCTGTACGTGGTGCTCACCGATGCCCATCCTGATCGGCTGTTGAGCGTGGGATTACTGAAGGCTCCCATCGTCGCTGCACGGGCGGCCTATAATCGAGCGTCTTCCTATACCGAGGGTTTCTGGCGCGGTGTCGTCGAAAGTTGGGCGCGCTGTTATCCGGAGGCAGCCGACGACCTGGCAGGAGCGTCCATTGTGTTGCCTGAGATCATGTTTACCAGTAGCCTGACACTGCATAGGGGGACCGGTGTGACGGTCAAGCACGTCGCCGGGGCCGCGCCGGGTAGTGCCTGGATCTACCTGCCTGAACAGGACGTGCTCTTCGCAGGCGATACACTGGTTGCAGGGAGCCATCCCTTTCTGGCTGCAGCACCGGATACCAGGGCCTGGCTGAACACGCTGACAGCGCTACGCCGAGCGCGCTTCTCGGAGACCATCATCGTGCCTGGCCGTGGTCCGTTCTGTGACCAGTCTGCCTCCCGACCGCTCAGCGAGTACATCGCACTGGCGCGCCGGCGGGTGCGCTCCTTGCGCACGGCCGGGCAGGCGCGGGTGGATATGTCGGACTTGGTGGTCGAAATGCTGCCCCTCTTCCCCATCTCCGACGATGGGCGCGAGTTAGTCCCGCGTCGCATCAAGGCCGGTATGGACGGATTGTACGAGGAACTCGGGCCGGATTGAGCGACGACGATGGGTAAGCTCTTTGTTCCCTCTGCAGCCCATACTCCAGCCGACCGCGTCCGTGAGGTGCTGGATCAGGCCGAACGGCTGGTATACGACCTGCGCGGAGCCGCTCCCCAGGTGCTGAAATTGCTCCATCTGCTCGATCAGGCTGCTGAGGCATTAGCTGAACTCGAGGCGGCTGGTATGGATGTGCGCGCTGAGCGTGTCCGCTTCGAGACTGTGCAGCGGCAACTCCGCCGCCGACAGGGTCGCTTTCTGGCCGGAGCTGGCGCGGCGCTCCGGGAGGAGCGGGCAGCCGTGCAGCCGGACCGGGTGCGCTGGTGGTGGTTCCTGGACGAGGCGGTGGCCTTGCAGCGGCGACAACAACTGCGCCGGGTGTTGGTCTGGGCTTTGGTGGCGGTTATTCTCCTCGCGGTTACCTGGCTGGTCTACGACCGCTTCATCGCCCCTCCGCCTCATGTGCGCCAGGCGTTTCACCACAGCACTACGGGGGGGCGGCTGGTCGAGGAAGGAGACCTGCGGGCGGCGTTGGCCGAGTTTGAGGCGGCCGCTGTCCTCAACCCCGATGATCCTGACCCCTGGCTCTGGCAGGGCGTGATCCACTTCGAGTTGAATGAATTGGATAGGGCGGAATTGGCCTTTGAGGCCGCCCGCTCTTTGTATGAGACGGACTTGGATTTCCTGCTGGACCGCGGCATGACGTATCTGCGCGTGGGGGACCTGGACGCGGCCAACGCTGATGTGGAGCAAGCCATCCTCGAGAACCCTGATGCGGGGTCTGGTTACTACCTGCGAGCGAGCATCGCCGGGGAGCGAGGGGACTATCCTGCAGCCATCGCTGACCTGGAGCGAGCGGAAGAACTGGCCCACGCGGCCGGGGATATGCAATTGGAGGCGACCGCTCGCACACAACGGGCGATGGTGATGCAATTGCTACCGAGTCATCAATCTACACCCTCGCCATAGAGAGGATGGGATAACCGGATGGTACAGGATGAAGAATTAGAGCGCCTGCGGGCCGTCAAGGCCGTATACGAGGCCGATCTGATGCGCAAGGCCAACGTCGTTGGGGTGGGGATTGGACTACGGCCGCGCGAGGGAAAACTGACCGGCGAACCGGTTATTGTGGTCTCGGTCACTCATAAAGTGCCCCTCTCCCAGCTCGCTCCAGGTGACGTGATACCGCGTGAGTTGGAGGGGGTGCTTGTGGATGTTCAGGCTGTCGGCGAACTGCGGGCATTACATAGCCGTTAGCCATTAAACTATGTGGGGGGAGCAGAAAGGCTGCGGGTTTGTAGGTAGGAGGAGGGAATGATGGTAGAATTGATGGCTCAGGTAAAGGAAGCCAAGGAGACCTACGTCTACGATTTGCTGAGCAAGCGTAACGTCGTGGGGGTCGGACTCGGTTACAAGGTCAGCGCGGGAGTCAACACAGGTGAACCGAGTCTACTCGTCTCGGTCAC
Source organism: uncultured Anaerolineales bacterium (assembly GCA_964412395.1). Lineage (GTDB taxonomy): Bacteria > Chloroflexota > Anaerolineae > B4-G1 > B4-G1 > CAYPOY01. Next base: position 2,181 of record CAYPOY010000246.1, read on the forward strand.
ACACAAGTTGGCTCCCTTTGCCCTGGCTGCGAAAGACCTGGTGCCACCCGTGCTCGAAGGCGTCAGGACGGACGTGGTGGAGACAGGGGTGCTGCGTGCCTTAGAGTTGGGGCCACGTGATCGCTGGCGGCCCGTCGTCCCGCCTGGTGTTTCGATAGGTCACTACTGTATCACCGCCGGCACCTTCGCCTGCCTGATGCGTCGTGGTGCAGAGCACTTCATTCTATCGAACAATCACGTATTGGCCGCTTCCAATCAGGGTCAGGAGGGAGACGCAATCCTTCAGCCTGGTGCTGCCGACGGCGGGTCGCTGGACGATTGCATCGCCACACTGGCCGATTATGTGCCCCTTGACTTCGGCACGACCTCGCCGGATTGCCCCATCGCCGAATGGTCCGCCAAGCTGCTGAATTACGCCGCCGGGGTGTTTGGTTCAAGCCATCAACTTCGAGCAGTGAAACAGACGGCAGGAATCAATCGGGTGGACGTGGCATTGGCCCGTCCTCTCTCGCCGGACCTGGTGAGCAACGACATCCTCTACGTCGGCGTGCCGACCGGAGTTGGCACGGCCACGCTGGGGATGGAGGTACAGAAGACGGGGCGCACCACCGGTCACACCCAGGCTACCATCACGCAGATTGATGCTACCGTGCGCATTGACTACAACGGCCCCACGGCCCTCTTCACTGGCCAACTGGTTGCCGGCTCGATGAGCCAGCCTGGCGATTCCGGCTCGGCAGTGCTGGATATGGACGGGCGAGTCGTGGGGCTGCTCTTTGCCGGCTCCGATGCCATCACAATTTTCAACCCGATTGAAGAAGTGCTCCTGGCGCTGAACGTGGAACTGGCACTCTAAGGAGAACGGGATAGTGGATCTTCCGGGTTTCGCGGGGTAGGTATGCTCAAAGGGGACGTGCCGTCCCCGTATGTGGCGTTGAGGCGATGCACTACCCCCGGATGTGCGGCGCGGGTGGCACGCCCGCTCAGAGCACCCCGCGAAATCCCAGAGAGCCGGGATAGTCTATGGGCTGACCTCAGCGTAAAGGGTGCGTGTATTGTTGATCTCCACTGTCTCAGACACCTCGTGTTTCGCGTCGGCGGTGGTGACTGTGTCAAAAGAGTGGTAAAGCTGGACTTCGCAGGTGAGGATCCGTCCTCCTCGTGCTACCAATCCGGTTACGCCCCAGTCACACAAATCGAAATCACCGCTTCCATATCGCCAGTATACGCGGAAAGCACCGGCTGCGGCACTTCCCCGGTTGTAAACCCCCACGCGGGCAGTGACCGTATCGCCAGCGTTGGGCCTGGAAGGTGTGATGCTCAATTCGCTGATGTAGAGGTCAACGCCGGTCGCTGCCGGCACCGGGATTTCGACGTTGGCCGTGTTGTTGGTCTCGTCTGTCTCCTCAATAGCGCCATCCACATCGGTAGTGGCGACGCCCGTGTAGTCGTCGTAGACGACGGCATCGCAGGTCAGAATCCGACCGCCGTGCGCGTTAGAACCTGAGACTTCCCAGACGCAGACATCTGCAGCAATCGGGCTGTACTGGAAGGTCACCTGGTATGGGCCGGCTGCCTGGTTGCCTCTGTTGTAGGTGCCAACCCGCACGTGGATTGTATCACCGGATTGTGGATTGGGGGGATCAATGGATAGTTCGCTGATGTATAGGTCAGGCCCACTGGCTTCCTCCGTCGGCTCTTCCGTTGGTTCCTCGGTGGGCTCCTCTGTCGGTTCCTGCGTCGGTTCCTCCGTCGGCTCCTCAGTAGGCTCTTCTGTCGGTTCTTCTGTCGCCTCCTCCGGCACGACGACCTGGACGTAGATCTGAGTGCCGAAGTGTACGCCATCGGGACTCCGCAATTGCCAGGTGGACCGGTAGGTCCCTGGCGCGGTCGGCGCTACCAGGTCTACGCTGACGTCGGTGTTGGAGCCGGGGGCTACTTGCGGGACGTCCACTGCCGCTGGCCCGTCCATCGGCTCGCCGGAGATGAAAATCAACTGCGTGCCCGCCTCCCAGGTACAAGTGCCGGAGTTGCGCACGCGCCACACTTTGGTGAAGGCTTCGCCGGGGTCGAGCTCGGTGTTATCCGGGACGGTGACGTCGGTCACGTAGGCGGCGTTCAGGGTGCAGCCGCCGGGGCCAGAGATGTCTGGGACGGGGGTGTTGGTGGCGGCGAGGGTCGGGGGTGATGTGGGGCTGGCTTCCTCCGCCTGGGGTGCTGTGGGGGTAGGGCGCATCGCCGTGGGGGTCGCCGGGGCTGGCGCATTGCAGGCCAATGCAGCCAGCACCACGAAGACTCCAGCCAGCCATAACAGGCGGTGGTGTTTTCTTGTGCTCATTTCTAGCCTCCTTCAGTTTCATAGGTTCGACTATGTGTCTCCCTCCAACTGCCACCTCGATACCCACTGACATAAGATCGTTTATGGTAACCTCCTCACTCGGTTCGCTCGCCGGGCATGCCCCGGTTTGATCCCTGTCCTGCCCCTGCGTCGGCGATGCCCGCGAGTGCCTCGCTGCCGCCGGGTGGGTTTTGGTCCTGCCCGGTGTGCTCCTCGTCTGCGCCGGACGGATCACTGGCGTCCGCTTTGCACCTGAGCGCTCGCAGCGCAGCCTTCACCCTTTGCCAGTCGGCGCGCACGCGCCTGGCCTGCTCCCGGTCGAAGGTGTGGCGGCTGTAGCGTGCCTCCACGAAGGCCTGGGTGAGCAGGGCCATCTCCTGCTGCGCCTGGGGCAGGTTGGGTCCCAGGATGGCGTCGTATTCGTGGGGCGTCTGAGCGCGCTGGCGCGGAAAGCCCTGTTGGCCGGCGCGCCGCAGGATGCTCAGGTAATAGTATAGGATGCGCTCGCGGGGTGACAGTGCGCCCAGCCGGAAGAAGCGGAAAGGCTCCTCTGACGGTTTTCGGCGTACCCGCCGCAGTGACAACCGGCGCGGAATTCGCTCACCGACAGTCTCCGCCAACCCCACCAGGCGGTGCCAGAAGGCGGTCAAGAAACGGCGCAGCGCGCGGATCGGCCCCAGCCCGGTCAACGCTTTCAGCAGTTCCGGGTGGTCGTGCAGATAACTGCGGACTACGTAGAAGACCATACCCAGCGCGACAGCCCAGAAAAGAAGCGAACGCAGCATCTCGGACCAATCAGGGGCAGCGCCCCCGGGCTCCTGTTGGGGGAGTTCAGGCAGTGTGAAGTCGCTCTGGGGGGGAGGGACCTGATCGCCGAACAGCCTTGACAGCAGCCAGAGCAGCAGCCAGAGGGGGAGCGTGACAAGAAAGATGAGCAACCTGGCGACAAACCAGAGGATCACGCCTATCAGTTCCAGGGCGCTGCCCACCACGTCCAACAGGCCCACTGTGTAACCGGTAGGGAGCAGGAACGCCAACAGCGCCGCCAGGCCGATGAAGGCCAGACTGTAGCGCACCCAGCGAGCGGCGAGTTCGTCCGCTATCTTGATCCTCTGCGCCTCCCACTGTTTACGCAATCTGGTGAACTGCATCTGCCCCAGCATCACCAGCCCCAGCAGGAAGTAGACCAGCACGTTGAATACCAGCCCTGGCACCGAGGGACGACGCAAATCCAGCAGCGCGGCGATCCCAATGCGAGTCAAGCCAGCGACTATCAGCAGCACTGTCCCGCCCCAAAAGAAGCGACTGGTGAGGCTCTCTATAGGCGGGACATAGTGGCGATGCTGTTCGGGGGGTTCACCGATTCGTTCCAGGTCACGTGCTGTCTGGGTGGAGGTTCTCCAGGAGAGGAGAGCCAGGATGAAGGCAACCGTCGTCTCGGGATCGAGGATAGCGAGCGGGTCACGTGGCCAGGTTTGGATATCCGCCAGCACGTCGGTCCAGCGGTCGCCTATGTAGCCGCCGATTTTGAGCAAGAGAAAGAACATCGCAAGTTCAACCGCCCGAAATTTCAGAGCGTCAGCGCCGCGCAGCGACCTGGCCCGGATCAGCCGGTACGAGTAGTTGGCCTCCAACGCTGCCAACACGCAACTCACGATGAGGATTGTCCCGTTCCAGGCCGGGAAGAACAGATGCACCAACTCCACCAGCGACAGGGCGATGCAGCCAAACAGCACCCCGATCACCAGCGGGCGGAACAGGTTCTCCGGCCATGGGTTGCGGTTCATCGCCACGTCTCCAGGTCGCGCTCAGCCCAAATCCGGTGAATCGGCACACTGAGCAGATTGGCGCGCTCTCGCAATTCTGGCGATTGGCGGCCTGGCTGCACCAGGATCAACGCCACGGCGAATCCGGCTCGCTGCAAATAGACCAGGGTGTCGAACAGCGGTTCGCTCTCGCGACCGGTGATGATCGCCAGCGTAGCCCCCCACGGCAGGTTCACGCTCTCGCAGCGCAGCAGGTCCACGAACGGCGCCGCCAGCGTGACCTGCACCCGGGCCAGCACTTCCAGCAGGCTCATCAGATGGGCGCGCTCGGAGCGTGGGGGCAGGAGGAAGCGAGCACCGTCGTCCAACAACGGGTCCCACGCCTCGGTGGCCAACCCCGCCGGCAGCCCCTCCCTGACGATGATGTGGTTGGCGATGGAGGCAGCGACGACGATGGCCAGTTCGGTGGCGGTGTATCGCTGACGGCGCTCGTAGTCCTCCCGGTTCAGGTCAAGACAGATGAGGGTTTCGCGGGCGATGGACGGCTGGTATTGTTTCACCAGCAGCCGGCCGGCGCTGGCCGTTGCCGTCCAGTGGATGCGACGGGGGGAGTCGCCCCGTTGGTAGTCGCGCACGCCCATCACCCGGGCCGGGTCTTCAAACAGGTGCGAGCGGGCGGGCAGCGCGACCTGTGGGGAGCGCGTGGGCAGGCCCAGTTCCTGTAGCGGGACCACCCGGGGGTAGACGATGATGTGCTCCGGCGCTACCTGCGTCTGATTGCGGCGCGCAATCCCCAATAGATCGCCGGTTTGCATCGTCAACGGGCCGATAGGATAGTAGCCCCGCTGGCGGCAGTTGAGTGTGTAGGCAAAGTGCCGTCGCTCGTGCGGGCCCAGGCTGACCACTTCGCGATAGAAAGGGGGCGCGGTGAGTTGCACCGGCAGCGACTCGTGCACCTCCAGCCAGGGGATGGGCAGCCAGCCGGTGTTCTGCACCGTCAAATCCACCCTCACCCGGTCGCCGAGGAAGGCGCGGTCCACAAAACGCCGTTGGACGCGCAGGTGTTTCACCGTGCGCCGCGTCCAGAGACGCGACAGCAGGTAGACGGCGAAGAAGAGATAGGCGATGGTGAAGAAGAAGTCCGCGCGCAGGAGGGCGGCGATTACGAACAGAACTAGCAGAAAGGGCACAAAGTTTCGCATGGCTGCTCGTGAAACGTGAAACGTCAAACGTCAAACGTCACGTTTGACGTTTCACGTTTTAGCTCTCCAATGTCAAGCTCGGTGCGTTCCAGAATCTCGGCCAGGATTGTCTGCGCAGTGCGCCCGCGCAACTGGCTATCCGGCTTCACAATCAGCCGGTGGGCCAGCGTGAGAGGGACCAGCGTCTTGACGTCGTCAGGAATGACGTAGTCGCGGCCCTGCAGCGCCGCCAGCGCCTGGGCGGTCTTGTAGAGCGCCAGCGACCCGCGCGGGCTGGCTCCCAGCGCCACGTCGGGGTGGGAGCGGGTGGCGCGCACGATGGCCA
>CAYPOY010000247.1:0-7759 GCA_964412395.1 uncultured Anaerolineales bacterium
TGATGACCGGCGTGCCGCAGCGCTCGCAGTGGCGGTCCTCCCCCCAGACCTGCTCCCGGGCCAGGGTGGTGTTGCACTTGGGGCAGAAATCCACCGAAGACTTTTTGCGGTAGGCCAGGCCCATGTCATACAGCTTCAGGAAGAACCACTCCGTCCAGCGGTAGTAGCCGGGCAGGCAGGAGACGGCCTCCCGCTCCCAGTCGAACATCGCTCCCATAGTTCTCAACTGCCGTCGCATGTTCTCGACGTTGGACATCGTCCACTTATGGGGGTGGATGCCATGATGGATAGCGGCGTTCTCGGCCGGGAGGCCGAAGGCGTCGAAGCCCATCGGGAAGAGGACGTTGTAGCCCCGCATGCGCATGTAGCGGGCGCGGACGTCACCAGGCGCTATCGCGTACCAGTGGCCGATGTGTATATCGCCGCTCGGATAGGGCAGCATTGTCAGCGCATAGTGCTTGGGTTTGTTGTGGTCAATCACGGAGCGGTAGAGTTGGTCTTTTTCCCACTTTTTTTGCCATTTCTTCTCTATATCTTGAGGTACATAGGGCTCTGCCATTCTTCTCCTCCTCACATTTAATCAATTACTATGAACGTCCAGCCCCCGACGACGGGCGCGGGATAGAACGGATCGTTCGGATGTCCTGTCTCCTGGGTCGTCGCCCCTGGCAAGGTCAGGGTAAAGGTGTCAGTCCAGAGTCCACTCTGGCACAACGTCTCATTCTGTTGGTAACAGATGATTCCGCCAGAGCGAAGGGGAAAACTCACCGTCACCTCTTGCGCCGTGGTCGCCCAGAGCACGCGGATGAGTCGCCGGGACCGATCCATGAACAGGAGGTGCCGGTGAGTTGGGTCAGCCTCGTCCTCCTCGCGCAGGTAGCTGGCGCCACTCAGGGTGGCCGAGACCAGGCGAGCGGCATAGTAAGCCGGCAAGGGAGCATTGTCAAAGTCCATCAGGCCCCAGGGGCCATCGTTCACCTCGGAGCGAGGGTCGCGGTCAAACTCGTCCTTCAGGCGGTGGTAGATCACCATGCCGCCTCGCTGCTTGTAAGCGAAGGCCTGGGAGGCCAGGGCATACTGCTGGATCAAGTAGGATGCCTGCTCCTCGTCGCTGACGCAAACAAAACCAGTCTCACGGCATTGGTCAGGGTGGCCCCGCCCCGGCTTGTCCCGGTCTGGGTGTTGCACGCCTGTCTCCGTGATCCATAAGGCAGGCCGCCAGCCAAGGTCGGCGGTCATGTCAGCGATGCGGCTGATGACATAGTAGGAATAGTCCGGCTGCACGTAGACGTGAAGAGCCAGCCCGCTGATGCAAGCTCGCAACGACTCGTCCTCCCGGACGGCGGTTGCCAGCGCCGTCAGCAATGCGCCATAAGTTGTCTCCTCTCCCCGGGCCGTCTCCAGGGCTACCAGGTGCTCCGGCGCGCCAAGCAACACCTCCGCCGTGGAGTCAGTGGTAGCGATCACCTGGCAGGCGACCTGCATCGCTCTGACGTAAGCGGCCGGGGGCAACGGGAAACCTCCCTCGTTGCCGATCTCCCAGCCGTCCACCACGCCTCCAAAGGTTGACGTGGCCTGGTAGACAAAATGGCCCCACCGGTTCTCCGGGTTGATCTTGACCGTACCATCCCCCACCAGAAAGACCGGCTCGTCCAGGCCCAGGATGCTTTCCACCCGCCCCTCTTCCACCAACACGTAGCCTTCTGGAATGCCCGTGAGCACCGCCAGTATCTTTAGCGCCGGGTCGGTCGAGGCCGGATCGAACCAACGAGGCTGGTCCCGGGTGGCCGCCAGGAAAAAGTTAAGGTCCTCGTGCACCCAGCGAAAGTGACCGTCGGCGTGCGGCTCGACCGTGTACCAGGGAATCGGCCACCGGTCCCAGGTAGCGCCGGCCTCAATCGCCTTGGCGGTGGGCAACTCTACCCGCTGGCTGTTGTAAAAGCTACTGCTCCAGGCGATGCCAAAGCGAGGGTTTCGCAGAGCCGCCGGGAAAGGAGTCGTCGTCGGGCCGGGAGTCGGCGCTGGGAAAGGAATGGCTGTTGCGCTGGGACCTCGTTCGGTGGGAAGCGGGGTGACGGTTGGCGTCGGTGCAACGATCAGTGTATCCGTGGCGGCTGCGACCATAGTTGGCGCCGCGAGCGTATCCTTGCTGACCTCCGGTGACGCAGACCCCGAGGGATTCGCCGCCACACAGATAGCCAGCAGGAAAATCACCGAAAGGATCGCAGAAATAAGCATCGCTGAAAAGATCGCTGAAAGCATAGGATACAGATGGCGGTCCATGTCTTTTCCTCCCTGCGTTTTGCCCTCAGCCTAACTGTTCCACCGCCATAGTAACCGGTTCTCTTCCATCACGATTATCACCTCCCCCGCCCGCTCCAATGAGGAGAGGGTGGCGAGGATGGTCGTCCGGGTGAGGAAGTAGGCGGGCGCCGTCGCCAGGTGGAGCCCGAAGTGGTCGGCCACCAGTTGAATCAGGGCCGACGTCTCCCTGGGCTCCTCCAGTGCCGCGTGGACTTGTTCCCGTACTTCCTCCAGCCGTGCCTGGTTGGCAGCGCAAATCTGCTCGATCTCCGCGCTGGCTCCGTAGGCTGGGCCGTGTCCTGGGGCGAAGCGGGTGTAGGGCAGGTCCGGCAATCGCTCCAGCGTCTCCAGCGTTTCGTCCAGGTCCACGCAGGTGGCGCAGTTCCCTGATGGGGATTGCCCCGCCGAAGAGGTAGAGTGGCTCAATGATGGGGTTTTCCATCATCGCCGCCTCCAGCGCGGGAGCGTACAGGAGGGGCACCTCCAGGCGACGTTGCAGGAAATGGGCGCCGCCGAAGTGATCGGCGTGGGCGTGGGTGATGAACACCGCCTCCAGTGTGACCTCCAACTCATCGGCGGCCCGCAGCGCTCGCCGGGCGGCGTCTTTATCCAGCCCTGCGTCAATCAGCAATCCCTTCCCGTTCTGCACGACCAACCCCATGTTGGAGCCGCCCTGCAAATGGAAGATGCCGGGGGCCAGTTCCACCTGCTGCAAGTTCACTCCTCTCTCCACCAAATCTGCCGGAACCTTGCGAAGGTCTGAGGACAGCTTCGGGTCAAAAGCGTTCCCGCCAGCCAGGAGCCGCTATGACGCTAAGGCCGTTTGCAACCTTCGCAAGGTTAGCCCTCCACCAGCGTCATCCACCCAAACCGGTCCTCCAGTTTCCCTCTGACGATGCCAAAGAACTGCTCCTGCAGATGAGCCGTCACTGGCCCTCGCCGCCCCTCGCCCACCGGGATGCCGTCTATCGAGCGGATGGGAGTGATTTCCGCCGCTGTGCCGGTGAAGAAGGCTTCGTCGGCCAGGTAGAGCATCTCGCGGGCGATCATCTGTTCCCGTACTTCGTATCCCAGGTCGCGCGCCAACTCGATGACGAATGCCCTGGTGATGCCCGCCAGGATCGAGGCCGCCAGCGGCGGCGTGTAGAGCCCCCCGTCTTTCACGATGAACACATTCTCTCCGCTGCCTTCGCTGACGTAACCGGCCACGTTTAGCACGATGCTCTCTGCAAAGCCCCGGTCGTGGGCCTCCATCGCGATCAATTGCGAGTTGACGTACTGGCCGCCTATCTTGGCCATCGCCGGGAAGGTATTCGGGGCCATACGCTGCCAGGTGCTCACCCCGACGTCAATCCCTTCCTTCAGTGCTTCATTACCCAGGAACTGTCCCAGCGCTATCATGCCGATGATCACTTCGACAGGGCAGGACCGCGGGTCGAGGAAGATGGCGCACATGCCACGAAGGACCAGTGGTCGGATGTAGCAGGATTGGAGTTCATTGGCCTGAATCGTCTCCAGGATGGCCTGGGAGATCTCTTCCGGCTGGTATGGAATCGGCATACGATAGATCTTGCACGAGTCGAAAAGCCGGCGCACATGGGGCTCCAGGCCGAGCACGGCCGGACCACGGGGGGTGGCGTAGGCGCGGATCCCCTCGAAGACGCTGGAGCCGTAATGCAGCGCGTGGGTGAAGACGTGCACGCGCGCCTCGTCCCACGGCACCAGCTTGCCGTTGAACCAGATCCAGGGTGTAGGTTCGATACTCATCTTGTTGCTTCCTCCTCCATTGATGAATTGCCGTGAGAACAGTTCAAATCAACGTGATGCCCTCTGTCACTGTATCCTGCACCAGCCCGATCATCTGCCGTTTAGTCACTGTGCTTGAAGTGGTCTCCCCTTCGGCCAACGAAAACGGTGTTGCTGCTTTTAGCAGAAAACCCTTTCGCCTCAGGGACGAAAGGGTTCCGCGGTACCACCCTGATTGGAGGACACCCGCTCGCAGTATGGTGACTCCCGCTCTTGGCCTGTTAACGGAGACCACCCGTTGCCGGTTACTTGACCGGATGCTCGATACTTGATCCAGCGTCCAGCATCTGGTTTCACCGACGCAGCTCCCAGGCGAGTTCGGCCTTGCTGGCACTCCCCCTGGGCACCGGTTGCCGGGCTTCCACCTGGTCTTTCCCGGCTCGCTGTGGGGATGGCCTACTACTCCTGTTCGCAGCCTTTCAGTATTGAGGTGGACCCGGAGGGACTCGAACCCTCGGCCTCTACAATGCCATTGTAGCGCTCTCCCAACTGAGCCACGGGCCCATGCTGAGGTCTGCTGGTGGAGCTGGCGGGACTCGAACCCGCGAACCTCTTCAGTGCGATTGAAGCGCTCTCCCAACTGAGCTACAGCCCCACAACCTATCTTAATTTTACCCCAGAATGGAGAGATGTCAAGGCTGGTTGACTGACAAAACTCTGGGTTGACCCTGAGAGCAAGGAACGGGACGCAGATTAACGCTGATAAACGCTGATTTTCTGGTTTTATCCGCATACGATCTGCGAAAATCTGCGTGAATCTGCGTCCTGAAAGATTTGTCAGTCAATCAGGATGTCAAGGTTTGACAGGTCCTTGCCCTGTGCTATACTCAATACTGGATAGTGCTGAGATATTCGCCCGCCCTGGCGACCTGCTCATCTTTGGCTGCCGGGCCGGGACTTGTGTGTTCCTGTACCAGTAGGGCTATGATATCTGTGGACCTGTGTCCGTTCGTCGAGTAGGATGCTATGGCCGCCGAATTTGAGTGGCGCTTCGAGGACGAGCGGCCCTCCGGTGAGCCATCGGCGGAGGGGGGGGCTGGTCGGCGTCGCGCCCGCTGGCCCGTCTGGCTCAGTGTGGGGCTGGTTGTGCTGGCTGTGGTGAGGCTCTATGCCTGGTGGCGTGTGCGCCGCGAAGCGCTGGTCGAGGTCGAGGCCGAAGTGCAGGCAGTCGCCCAACTGGAACTGCATGCTCTGGCCGAGGGTGACACCGAACTCTACCTTAGCCTTCAGGACAACGCTGATCCCAACTGGCAGGAGGCGCAGGAGGCCCGTGCCGCGCTCGACGCTCTCCTTCCGCCGCCTCTCCCCGGCCTGACCGCTACGACCGCTCTCTCGGTCGAGAACGCCCGCGTCGTCGGTGATGCGGCGCGGGTCGAGGTGGTGCGTATGGGGGGGCTCGCGGGCGGGGATATGGTGCCCTTCCGCGCCGTCCGCTTCTATCGCCGCAGCGACGATGGCCGCTGGCTCCACACCAGGGCCGACCTGGACTACGCTGGCCACACCGTCACCTTCTCCGGGGAGCGAGTCAAGATTATCTCCTTTGCCACCGACAGGGATTGGATAGGGCCAGTCGCTCCTGAGTTGGAGGGGCTGGCGGAGCAGTTTTGCGGTCTCGTCTCCTGCCAGTGGCACTCACCGCTGACCCTGGACTTCACCGGCACGTTGGATACGGTTCTGGAGCCGGAGGAGGTTCTGCCAGCGCCACTTCTGGTCGGTGTGCCGGACGATGAAGCGGCCCGCGCGGCGTGGGAGACCGGCTTGCGCGAATTGCTTTTCGACCGGCTCATTGCCCGCGAGGCAGGCCGGCCCTCTGGCAGCGCCCGCGGCGGCGAACTCCTCCAGGCCAGATTGCGTGAGTGGCTGCGGGCGAAGCTGGAATTGAGTGAGTCTGTCTCTCCCAACCTCGATCTCGTCGCTGAGGGGCTGGGCGCGGGCGAGTGGGTTTCCCTCTGGTCACTGTGGGACTTTGCCCCTGACGACGATGACCCCCGGCGACCATTAGCCGAGGCCGAGATTGACCTGCTTCTGGCCTTTATTGAGGAGGAACACGACCCGTCCGCGGTCGCTGGCCTGCTCCATACGCCGCGCGAATACGCCACGATGTGGATGCTGGTTGGGGAGGAATTAGGAGAGGAGGATAGACGGGCCTTCGAGCGCCGCTACCTGGCCTACGTCCGTGAAACGATCATTGAATTCTTTGGTGAGGCGGCTGCCTTCGCGGAGTACGATCTGGTGGTTGCCTGTGGGGAGCCCTGGAATCTCTGGGGGCTGCGCCTTGACCGCCCGGAAATGACGGTGCTTTCCTCCACCACCGGTCTCGCCCCCCTCTCCTGGTCGCCCGACGGCGCACAGTTGCTGGTCTGGTGGGACATGATCGAGAATGGAATGCATATCTACCTTCTGGAGGCCGATGGCTCCGTCGCATATTCACTGCCGGGCATCCCGGAGGGCGCGGAGCTAACCGGCTTGTCGCCCGACGGCAGTTGCGTCGCTTACTCGATGCTCGGCCCTTCTCTAGGAGGAGGGGTAGTGAATGTGGAGACGGGCGAGGGTGTGACGTTGGACGGTCAATTTCTTGCCTGGTCGCCCGATGGCTCATATCTGACCTACGCCACCTACGGGGGCCCGGTCCCGCTCATCTGGTTGGTCGAGGAGGACGGCTCCAACCCCCGCCAGGTGGGGGAAGGGTACTCGATTGCGTGGTCACCCGATGTAACACAGATCGCTTCCTTCAACACTGGACCGACCCTGGAGGTATACGATGTGACGACTGAGGAGACGCGGACAGTGCTGGACGGGCCGACGCTGTATGGTCTGCTCGGTCTCTCCCCGGAGTCTGAGAACGTCCTTGTCCAGGCGCACTCCCTCGCCTGGTCATCCACTGGCGAGTGGATCGGCTTCGGGGTTGACCAATTTGAGGAGACGGAGGCCACGGGTGGGATGGAGTTCGTGAGGGGGAGTGTGGTGCTGGTCCATCCTGACGGCAGCGGCCCGCGCGTTCCGTTCACCTGCGAGAGTAATGTCTATGTCACCGGATGGTCGCCCGATGGCCGCTGGCTGACCAGTTACACCTATGACGGGGACCGGTTCACGACCACCGTGATCGGGATTGATGGAACGGTTCTCCTCGAAACGAATGCATGGGTCACCTGGTCGCCTGATGGGCGGTATCTGGCGGTTACCGAGGAGGACCGGTTGCGCATCCTGGAGGTCGAGAGCGGTGCCTGGTACTCGTTCGAGCCGGCCGCTCGCTGTGGGCCTGTGGTCTGGAACCCGCGCGGCCCGCTGCACGAACCAATCCCAAGCGCCAGGCTGATGATGATGCCGCAGATGGACTGGCGATTCACGGTGGAGCAATGTGACATGCCGAAGTGTCAGCACTGATTGCTGTTCGCCTCGCCAGTTCGGGTTGGGGCAGGGCCGTGGCCTACTCCCCCATTTCCTCCAGCAGCGCCTCCAGTTCGGCCAGCGTCGTGACGCGGGCCACCCGGGCCACGAAAGTGTGCAGGTCGGAACTGCGAGCGCGCAGCTCCTGTACCGCCGGCCCGATGGGGTCCGCCCCCGCCGCGCCGGGTTTGTCGGCGTAGGCTCCGTGGAAGGCGAAGTAGGCCTGGTTCAGTTTGCGCATGTAGTAGCCGTGGGCGACGAA
>CAYPOY010000248.1:0-7746 GCA_964412395.1 uncultured Anaerolineales bacterium
TATCCGGTGCGCATCCCCTCGGCCATCGCCCCCAGCGCGACGATGGCCGCCACGCCGATGGAGATGCCCACCAGCGTGAGGATCGTGCGGCCCTTGCGTCGGAACAGGTTCTTGCAAACCATTGTCATTCGTCATCCGTCATTTGTCATCCGTCATTTGTCATCCGTCATTCGTCATCCGTCATTTGTTATTTGTCATTGTTCATTGGTTCATTGTTCATTCGTACCTGAGCGCCTCCACGGGCCGCATGCGCGTCGCGCGCCAGGCCGGGTAGAGCCCGCCTAGCACCCCAGCAATCATCGCTACCACAATCGCCTGCACGAATATCTGAGGCGTATAGGCCGGCTCAATCGCCCCTCCCCACACTCCCGACATGCCGATTAATCCACCCAAGCCCAACCCCAGGGGAATGCCGCACAGACCGCCCACTGCCCCCAACACCAGCGACTCTTTCAGGATCATTCCCAGCACGCGGTCCCCTCGCCAACCCAGGCTGCGCAGCACGCCGATTTCGCGCGTTCGTTCCAGCACGCTCATCAGCATCGTGTTCAGCATCCCCACCGCACCGATGAATACCGCCAGGAACGAGATCTGGTCTACCATCTCCTGCAACACCCGAAAATCGCTCATGGCCTCGTCGAGTTCGGAGGTGAGGGAAAAATCAACCTCCGGAAAAATCGCTGCCAGATCTTCCTTCACCGCCTCGGCCTGCTCCGGGTCTCGCAGGCTGATGAGGTAGAACTGCACCTGGCGCGGCTTCCCGGTGAGCATCTGCGCCTCCCGCAGGCCAATAATCACCCCGGCGTCCTCAAATGCCTGGCCAGTCTCGTAGATACCGACCACGCGAAAGTTGCTGTCCATCAGACGAAGCGTATCGCCCACTTCCGACCCCATCTGCTCCGCCGCCATCCGACCGACAATGACTTGACGGCGGGCTGTCATCGGCTCTCCATCAATGATGCGATAGCGGCGGATTGCGAATTCGCGCGGGTGATAGGCGGCCACGAGCAGCATAGGCATCTCGTCGGTGCTGGCGCCGGTCCAGAACATGCCGGAGACGGCGTTCACGTCGGATCGGGCGGCGATGCGCGCCCCTACTCGCTCGTCAATGGCGCTAAAGTCCGCGTCAACTTCCGCCTCGGCAGCGAACAGGTCGGTCTGGCTATCCCGCATCATCACGTTGAACGCGCCCAACATTCCCTCGGTCAGCCCCCCCAGGCCAATGACGGCGGCGATGCTCACGCCGATGGTCAACAGGGTCAGCGCCGTGCGCGTCCGCCGCCGCCAGAGGTTGCGCACCGTCATCCCGCCGGGCAACCGAGACGCACGCGCTTTGCCGCCACCTTCGTACTGTAGCGCCTCCACCGGCAGCAACCGGCTGGCCCACCAGGCGGGATACGCCCCACCCACCAGTCCCAGCACAACCACGGTGACCAGGGCGCGGGCAAAGAGATCGGGCGTCAGTTGGCCCCCGAACACGCTCAACACGGACCCTGATTTGCTAATCGCCGCGAGAGATAGCACCCCCAGGCCGCTGCCCACCAGCCCGCCCAATAGAGCCAGAAGGATAGCTTCCCCCAGGATCATGCCCATCACGCGCCGCCGTCGCCAGCCCAGGCTGCGCAGAACGCCAATCTCGCGCGTGCGCTCAAAGACCGACATGAAGAGCGTGTTGGTCATGGTGATCCCGCCGAGGACGACCGCCAGGCCCGCAACCGCCATCGCCACCCCATCCAGCATATCGAGCAACTCCTCCTGGTTGACAAATCCCGCCGAGGTAGAGACGGCCAGGTCAGAGAAGCGTCGCTCTATCCGCGCTCGCAGCCGGTCGGCCTTATCGGGATCGCTCAGCTTGACGTAGAGCATTGAGACACGGTGCGGCTGCAACGCCAGCGCCTGAGCCTCCCGCAGTGGGACGACCGCTGCGCCGTCCTCGAGCCCGCTTCCCGTCTCGTAGATGCCGACGACGCGGAAGACGCTGCCCGTGATGCGGAGCGCGTCGCCCACCGTTAAGTCCATGCTCTGCGCCGTTCGCTGGCCCAGGATGAGCGGCTTGCCGCGCACGCCGCGCGCTTCCGCCAACGGCTGCCCTTCGACGATGCGAAAGTGGTCTATGGCAAAACCCTCGGGATCGTAGCCAAAGATGAAGAGATAAGTCTCATTATCAATCAGGGCATTGGTGAAGAGCATACCGGTAACGTCGGCCACCTCCGGCAGAGCACGCACTTTGTCGGCTAGCTCCTCATCAATGCTGCTGATCAGGGAACTCATCGAGCTGGCCTGGCTGAGCACCAGGTCGGCCTGGCTGCCCTGCGACATCGCAGCGAAGCCTGACTTTAGTCCTCCGGCTACTGCCCCCAGCGCAATAATGGCGGCCACGCCGATGGAGATGCCAAGCAATGTCAGGATTGTGCGTCCTTTGCGTCGAAACAGGTTCTTGAAAACCATTGCTCAGCCCTTGTGCTTATTCATACCGCAGTGCCTCCACTGGCCGCATGCGAGTCGCCCTCCAGGCTGGGTAGAGGCCACCCACCACCCCGGTCACCAGGGCCACATCACCGGTGCCCGTACAGATGTCGAGCACCCTGTCACCCGGCTGCACGCCACTCATGTCCACCGTCTCCCTGCGCACCCCCTTCAGCCTGAAAAGGGAAGGAAAGGGGTCGTAGAGTTTAGCCCATCGGGTGGAGGAGGAGATTGTGCACAAGCAATCTTCATCATCTTCTCCTGTATTCAATGTGTTCATCGCCATAGGTTTCCTCAAGGTGTTCCTCTTCCCATTTTGCGGACCAAAATCCTGGGATCATACTCGCTATAGCTATAAAAATGACGAGCCATTCTCTACAGATCAGACCGATGCCTATAAGGGATAGATACCCGCCCAGGTAATACGGATGGCGGAACACTTTGTATACCCCTCGGGTTACCAGCTTGTCATTAGGTGTCTTGGCAAAAGCCACGATTGACATGATTACAAAGATCAGGCCCAAGACATAAATCACATTCCCCACCCAGAAGAGAATCCCAGGATAGACAATAGGTTTCCAAATGGTAAAGATGCATAACCCTATTGTAGCCACATCAGCAATCCCTGCCAATAGAAACTGCTTCTGGGTCATCCACGAAAATGACGTCATCCTCCTGGCGAAAATGTAAGCTGAAGAGCTTATCACCAAGAGGATCACTGAGTATATCCAGCCATTTAGCCAGCCAATCTCCAGATTTGCTAGAAGCTGCATTCTTTGTCCTCCTTCAAGTTCCTAATCTCCTTGCATCTATGTGCTTTCTCTGCATTACGGCTTCTCCACTCCAAGAGACGTCCCTCTCCACATCATTTCACTGCATAGGCAAGTTGGTGCGCGTAAGCAGTATGTTCTGACCTAGCTACCCTTTCCACTTGAACCTTTTGGAATCCCGCCTGTCTCAGCACGGATGCCAGTTCGTCGTTGGGGTAAAACCGCATATACCCTAGCCAGAGACCAAATGCCAAGTTGGCTAGCGCGGATTTGGGTTGGGCCCCTGTTACGAGCACGAGACGTCCACCTGGCTTTAGCACCCTACAGAGCTCCTCTGAAGCCCGTCTCAGATTCTCGATAAAGTATAAAACCTCAACACCGGCAGCACAGGTAAAGTAGTTCTCAGCCCACGGAAGGGCTTCGACATCACCTTGTATGATCTCGACGCGCCCCTCATACAGGGCTTTCTCATTCTTTTGTCTTGCAAGCTCAACCATGTCCGAGCTATAATCTGTCCCGCAAGCCTGCTGCACAGTCCGCAAGATCATGTCGAGCAAAGCGCCGCCTCCGCACCCAATTTCGAGAAAAATGTCCTCGGGCTGGAGCTGCAACCTCTCAATGGCCACGCGGAAAAAACCATAATGCCCTATAGGTTTCCGGTACAAGAGCTTCCCCAGCCACCCTGACGGCTTTCTTCCCGTCACATCAAAGAAGGTCTGATGCCATTTGCTCATGATTCTGGCCCTTTTTGTTCTCATTCACTCTGGATACCCTGGCGCTGCATCGCGCCGAAAGTTGAGCGTGTAGACCCAGAAGTTGCCAAACCGCCGATCAAGTTTGAACCCCGCTGCCTCCACGCGCCGGATTGTCTCGAACTCGAACGGATAATCGGGATCAAAGAAATCCTCGGTGATGGACAGCAGCCCGCCTAGTTTGAGCACCCGGCGCAGTTCGGCCAGTGCGCGGGCCTGATCAGGGATTTCGGGCAGCACTGTGACCAGGAAAGCGCGGTCCACGCTTTCGTCATCCAGAGGCAGATCATAGGCGCTGGCGACGTGGGTCTCGACGTTGGTCAAGCCGGCCTCTCGAACCCGCGCCTCCACTTGCGCAATCATCTCCGGCTGGATGTCCACGGCGATGAGACGCCCCTCCGGTTCCACACGCTGTGCTGCATCCACGGTGAAGATGCCTGGCCCCGGTCCAAGCTCCAATACCCGTTCGCCGGGATGGATGCCCACCCGGTCGAGGACAGGCCGCATATAGCGGCGACGAATAGGATTGCTCACCAGCCCGGCCAACGACGCCGGGCAGGGCGCTGACTGGCCGAATCGGGCCGCCAGTCTGGATAGCAGCTTGAGTGGGAAGAGCCAAAAGAACACCAGTCCGCCGATGATGCCCATCAGGATCAACAGTGACCTGAGTAATGGCTTGAGTGTTTTCATCGCATCGTCACTCCAGTGCGTAATTCAGGGCCGCCTCAGCGTGAATGACCGTCGTATCGAACAGGGGCATCCCGGCGTCCTCTTCATTGACCAGCAGAGGAATTTCCGTGCAGCCCAGGATGACGCCCTCCGCGCCGCGCTCCGCCAGTTTGTTGATGATGGCGACGTACCCGGCTCGGGACTCGTCTCGAACTTGGCCCGCGACCAGCTCGGCATAAATGATACCGTTCACGTACTCGCGGTCTTGTTCATCGGGTACCAGGACGGTGATACCCTTGCGGGTCAGCGCATCCTGGTAGAATGCTTTCTCCATAGTGAACCTGGTGCCCAGCAGCCCCACCGTCTCGATCCCCCGCGCCAGAATCGCATCGCCGACGGCGTCCAGCAGGCTCAGCATAGGGACGGTGACGTTGGCCTGTACCTGGTCAAAGACTAGATGCATGGTGTTGGTGGCGATGACGATAAAGTCTGCGCCCGCTGCTTCAAGTCTTTGCGCCGCCTCGCTCAGCCCTTGGGCCACCAGGTCCCAGCGGTCTTGCACGGGCCAATCCACGTAGGGCTGAAAGCTGACGCTGTAGATGATGACTTCTGGGTAGCCATAGTCGCCAAAGCGCTCGGTGTAGGTGCGCGTGATGTATTGATAGTACTCGACGGTAGATTCGGGGCTCATACCGCCCAGGATGCCGATTTTCTTGTGCATAATTTGATACTCCTTTGCTCACTACCACACACCCGGCAGTAGGCGATAACGCACTCGCTGCGCGTATTTTGCGTATCCAGCCAACTCCTCGTGCAGTGCCCGATCCTCCAGCACCGTGCGCACCGTGAACGTCACGGCGATCAGGAGGGTGGGTACCAAGGCCAGCCACGATCCAAGTGCCAGTGCCGCGCAGACCCAGGAGAGGATGCTGCCGACGTAACTCGGGTGCCGCACGTACCGATAGGGACCGTCGGTGACCACGTACTGGTCCCTGTCCGCCTGAATGCGCACGACCCGCGAGTAAAAGTCGTTCACCACCATCGCCCAGATGTTGAACGCGAACGAGAGGGCAAACCCGACCAATGCCACGATCTGCCCCCATAGCGGCACCGTATCGGACCAGTGGAAGCGCCCTGCGTCCAGGCCCGCCACCACAAGGAGCGCCAACGTGAGCAGGGAGTATATCCTGAGTATGACCCGGTCCCACGCCTTCGCGCCCTGGCCCGGCCTCTGTCGCTCCTCCAGTAAATCGCGGTTCCTCCTAAAAACCACCAGCGCCATCGCCAACTGCGCGCCGGAGTGGACGGCGAGGTAGACCCAGAACATGGGCAGGTCCACCCGCCCAGCCGAGGCAAACAGCACCACGGCGACCAGCACTGTCACAACGATCCACTGACCATATACACGCAAAACCGACATCGCTTCTCCTGTCACCAAACCCCCGGCAACAAGCGGTAGCGCACGCGCTGGGCGTACTCTGCATAGCCGGGCAGTTCCTCGCGCAGTGTCCGGTCTTCCAGCGCGGTGCGGACGATGAAGAGACAGGCCCCTACCAGCGCCGGAATGAGCGCCCACAGCGAGCCGAGGGCCACAGACGTTGCGAACAAGGATGTGATATACCCGACGTAACCCGGGTGGCGCACGTACTGGTAAGGCCCGCCGCTGGCGACGGTTTGACCCCGGTCCATTTGGATGCGAACAGCGGTGGAGAAGAACATGTTCGACACCATCGCCCAGGTGAACAAGCCTTGCCCCAATGCTATGAAAGCCAGCCCGGTGAGATGAACCGCCAAAGCCAGTTGCGGCGACCAGCCGAAACGCTCGTCCAACCCAGCCACAACCGGCACACACAGCGTGGGGAGAATGATGAGAGTGGTGAGCGTTCTGTCCCAGGCTTTGATATCCTTTTTGTCAGTCCGACCGCGCTCCGCGATCAACTCCGGGGGCATGACCAACACGTTGACCATCAGAATGCCCACGCCCACGCCGAGGTAGGCCCACGCCCACACCCATCTCAGGTCGCCCGAAGCAATGAACAATATCACCGCCAGAAGCAGGAATTGGACAACGACTTGCACGAGCCGTCTCACAACTGCGTGAGTCTGGTCGGGTTTTCCCTCTGTCCGGTTTACATCTGCGCCCATTTTCGACCTCCTGCAGTCACTCGCTGCCGCTTGCCGGCGATTACCAGATGCCGGGTAGCAAGCGGTAGCGCACCCGCCGCGCGTACTCCTTGTAGCCGTCGAGTTCCTCCAGCAAGGTCTTATCCTCAAGCACCGTGCGGATGATTGTGACCACCGCCACCAAGCTGCATGGGATGAGCGCCCACAGCGAGCCAAGCATAGTCGGCGTGGCGAGATAGGATACAATCCCAGCGACGTAAGACGGATGACGCACGAGCCGATACGGCCCGTCGGTGACGACGGTTTGACCCCGGTCTTTCTGGATGCGCACCACGGCTGAGTAGTATCTGTTCACCGCCATTGCCCAGACACCGATAACGTATCCTAGCATCATAATGGCCAGCGCAACGAGCTGGAGCACGAGCGGAATCTGTGGCGACCAGCCGAAGCGTTCATCCAACCCCGCCACGATCATCGTGGCCAGCGGGCCGACCAGGACCAGGAGAAAGATGATCAGCCGGTCCCAGCCTTTGACGTCCTCTCGCTCGAGGGATTGGGCGCGTTCTGCTATCAAATCCGGGTTGGTGTGTATCACGATAATCCGGCTAACGAATGTAAAGAAAACAGCTACTCCCACGTAGACCCACCCCCACACCCAACCCAGGCGGCCCGCCGCGATGAACAAGACCATTGGCAGCAGCAACGTGAATGCAGCGAACCTGAGCCACGCTTTCCAACCAACTTCGCTGATTATCTCAGATACCCCTTTTGGTTGCTCAACATTGGTGTTCATTTCTATCTCCTTCCAACAAGCAGCGCGTACCCCAGATATTCGAAAAGACCCTTCGGGAGATGCCCTCTTTTCGCCATATACTCCCTGAAATCCGAGTTCTTGATGTACAGGAACAGCGTTCTATAGAACATTCTCCACATATCCTGGAAACGATACCGCTGAACTTGAGTGG
>CAYPOY010000249.1:0-7735 GCA_964412395.1 uncultured Anaerolineales bacterium
GATCCCGCCCTGGCACGTCTGGTGACCCTGGCGGTCGAGCGCTGGGGCGATGAGTGGCTGACCCCCGGCCAGGTGGCGGAGATACACAACGTGAACCGGCACATTCGCGCCGGTAAACTGCCGGCCGTGAAGTGGGGCAACTGGCGTATTCGTCGCTCCGACGCCGAGCGGGTCTACTTCCCCAAAGGCCGGGGAACCGGTCACGAACTGGATTGGTCGGAAGAGGGTGACGCCTTCCTGGTCCTGGCCAGGGCGGTGGGGCTTTCCCTTCGACAGGCTCAGGGCAGGCCCTGGCCGCTATTGACCATCTCGTGGATTGGCCCTCCCAGCTGGTAGCCCCCGTGGCCGAGCCCCTCGACTTCGTCGTCCCCACTCGGGGGATGCGGGTATTGCAAAAGCTGGCCCAGGGGGACGGAGATGGGAGTGAAGTCTCCATCGCCTTGGACGAAGGCCAGCGGCACGTCGTCTTCGAGGCTGGCGACGTAACGATTGGCTGCCAGCTTGGCGGCAAGTACCCCGACTACCGCGCCCTTATTCCTCAAGAATGGAGCGTGCGTGCAGTGGCTGACCGGGCCGCGCTACTGCGGGCTTGCCGCACGGCACAGGCGCTGAGCGAGCAAGGCTCTCTGCGTATTGAGTTTGTTCCTCCAGGCAAGCTCGTCGTTTCGTCCGCTTCGGTCGAGGCCGGCGATGGTAAGACCGAATTGGAGGCGGCGGTCGAAGGGACGGAGGCCGAGATGACGCTGAACATCCGCTACCTGGCCGATGCCGTGGCGGCCGTGGCCGGCAAGCAGGTCGCCATCACGGCCGGTGTTCCCGCCCCCCCTCTTTCCCCCCCAGTGGGGGGGAGGAAGGGGGGGGCGGTGGTCGTGCAGCCGGTGGGCGCGAGTGATCTGGGGCTGATTATGCCAATGCAACCGGGAAGATGAGCACGACTTGGAAATACCATCGGATGACAGGGGAGCAATTGGGCTGCTTCCTGGTTGCCAACGGGCTCCACGCTGAACCCAATGGCGCACTTTTTGCCCCAGGGGGCGAGAAGGTGGGAACGGTGGCCCTGGTTGGCGACGGTGCCTTCCTGGCTCTCGTCTGCGAGGAAAGCTACAGGCAAGGCGAGGACGAGGTGAGGGCCTGGTGGCCCGAGTTCCGTCCAGCCTGGGTGATCATTACGCCCGACGGGGGCATGGAAGTCGGGTGCACCCTGGGACCGGACGAGGTGATCTGCGACGTGTGCAACGCCGAGGTAACCATCCGCCCGGTCCCCGTGGCGAACGGTTATGCCCGCTGCGCCCGGTGTTTCGGCGACCTTGGCCTGCCATTTCCCGGACACGTCGAGCCGTACGACCCTGCCGAAGCGTTGGAGGCCAGTGATTGAGGAGCATGATGTACCACACATGTCCATTCTGTAACGCCAATCTGCTCGGCGTAGTAGAGCAGACGTGGGAGCGAGTCCCACTTTACGAAGATGGCTTTGACCCATCCGAGGGGAGGCTGACCACCACCGAGATCGTTTCCGTGTCCTGTCCCCGGTGCAAGTGGGGCGGAGACGCGCGGTACTACGAGGCCGGCGTCCTGCCCGGCGAGGTCCCCGTCCATTTCCACATCGGGGCTGCAGCGGGAACGACCGGCGAAGCGTACGAGGAATACACGGCACACTACGTCGCACCTCAGTCTGAGGGCGATAGCCCCACGTGGCTACTGACCGACTAGGAAGGCGAGAAAGAAGTGGGCCGGTTCCCCACGCTCCTGGAGGCGGTGCGCGAGGCCCTCCGCTTGCTGCGGGGGGAACTGGGGGAGACGGCAGAGCCGACTTGTGGGGCCGGCGCTCCTCCCGTTGCCATCTTGCAACTGGCATTGGAGTGAGAGGAGCGACGGATGAATTGAACCCGGTTGCCCGAAGGGGCGGCAGGCGACAGCAGGCGACTGCCGCCCTTTCTGTACAATGTGAGGGTGCAAGGATGACAAAGAAAGAGCAGGATAATGGGGTTGCTGTCCCCCTGCTACGCACGCGCTATTACCCTATTGAGATTACGAGGCGCGTCGTCGTGGTGGACGTGTATGGCCGGCGTGCGCTCCGGCTGTACGACTACGTCAAGCAGTGGTGCGGGCGGAACGACGTGGCCTGGACCACCCGCCGGGGGCGGGATGTCGCTGCTTGCTGGCAGCCGGTGTCCCTGCGAGAGTTGCTCTGCGAAGACACTGCGTGTGAACTGTGCAGCGTGAAACAGGCAGAGACGCTCGTGCAGGGAACAACCTGCTTTCTGGCCGTGTGCACCGATTGCGCGCGGGAATGGCCGAGCGGGGAGATATCGTTCCCCATCATTCTTTGAGAGCAGTTGGCGCTCCGGTGAGAGTGGGATGATGAGCGACCCCTGGACAACCATCCGCCTGGACGGTCGCACGTTCCGGGCGGACGCCTGCGGCTTCTACGAGGAACTGATCGAGGTTCCCCTGGACAGCCTGGTGATGAGCGAGGGAGGGAGGACAGTACCCGGAGCGAGTGCAGCGATACGTCAAAATGTACCAGGCCGGTTCTCCGTTCCCGCCCATCGCGGTGGCCGGCATCACGCCGGACTGTCCCCGGTACCGGATTATGAACGGCCACCACCGCTACCTCGCGGCACGGCGGGTGGGTGCCGGTACCATCCGGGCCTGGACTTGCTTCTACGTGCCGTTCGGGGGCGCGAATCGGCGGACGTGCTACCGCCTGGCTCACATGAGTGACACCGAGTTGGGCCGGAGGCTGGCGCGTCTGCTCGGTCGCGAGTGGTGTCCCCGGTGCGGTCGGTTCCTCAACTACCGCCCCGATTTGGGGATGTGCCTCTCGTGTTACCTATCCGATCTGTACCATCTGAGCAACACAACCTGATGAGAGGTTCAGGAGGTTCTCAACCGACACTCAAATCATCTGTCGTGGCGAGCGCAGAAGCGGTCGAGTATATCAGCCCAGGAAGGCGGCTAGCAGACTGCATAGTTCAGCCACGACGTTGTCAAACGGAGGCAGAGCCCCGACTATCAGTGGCGCCAGGTCGCTGTCCCAGTATGGTCTCGCCTCCTCGATGGTAGATGGCGTCAGGAAGTTCACCAGCAGCGGCGTTACGTCCTTGACGGCACACTTGCGTGGCAGGATAGCCCGTACCAGCGGGGCGTCGAAGTGATCGCTGCCTTCCTTGAGCAGCCGCCACACGTCGTAGTAGTCACGGGCCTTACCGCGCTGAAGGATGCTGCGCATCTTCTCCGCCAGCAGTTCCTCCAGCGTGTAGACCAGCACCACTGGGGGCGGGGCCGGGAAAGGAGATGCGACGACGGGCCGGCGCACCGGGGGCAAGAGGATCGGCTCGTCGAGGGTAAAGTCGAACAGCACCGGCGCCGGATGCTCCAGCGGCCCCCGGTACTGTCCTCGCAGCCGGGCGGTCCCATCGGCCCGGTGGAAACGTCGCAGCCGTAGCGAGATGGTGTGTACTTCCTCTGTGTGGGCGAACCAGCACTCGATAGCAATCTCTAACTCCGTCGCGTCGAGCGGGAGGAGGGATGAAAAGTCGAGGTCTTCGGAATAGCGCCAGTCGGGGAAGTAGAACTGTCGCAGAGCCGTGCCGCCTTTGAGGGCCAAGTCGTCGCCCAACGGCACAGAAGCCAGCGTGTCCAGCAGGCACAGGATGACGTATTCGTGCTCCAGTCGTCCCAGCCCGATGTCCTCTCGACGAGCCAGGCGTATCAGGTCGGCCCGTGTTAGCATCAGTGTTCTCTCCATTCCAGGAGTTGCTTTTCCGGCACGTTGACGATTAGCCGCCAGCGGGGGTCGCGCGGGCCACTGGCAGGGCCGCGCGTATCGAGTCGGGCGTAGCTGTGTCCCCGCCGATCTCCCAGTTGTTCCAGGAGTGTCGGTGATCCCTGCTCCAACCGTTCCAGCCAGAAGCCCAATCGCCGTAACGCGGCCCGATTGCCCATTCGCCGGCCATAGGCGATCACTCGCGCCAGGTCCAGTTCATCCTGGCCAAACCAGAGCGCCTTGGCTGCTTCAACTGCCCCGCCGGCCAGGTCAGGCCGATCCAGGCAGTCCGCCACTGTCTTCTCCCGGTCGGAGAAGGTCACCGGCTGTCCGGCCACGGCTGCCTGGGTCAGACCAAAGAACTTGTGCTGGCTCAGCGTAACGAAGCGACAGTGGGTGTCCATCACGGTCAGCGGCTGCTTGCGGGTCGTGGTGGCAATGTAGATGGCTGGCGGCCGGCGTTCGGTGTACCCGTAGTGGTGCAGGGCCGTGGCGTAGGCCAGGTAGTACGGTTGCACCAGCCTGGCGGCGATCAGGTACTCGTGCTCGCCGTAGCGTCCTTCCGGCCCGGCCTCCAGGGGCAAAATCAGGTATTTGCCGCGTTCCAGCCGTTCCAGCCAGCCCTTGGCCGACAGGCGGGAGAGGAGAGCGTGCACGGTTGCGGGTCGCTCGTCCAGAACTGCCGTGGCGTCTTGCACGGCAAAGACCGTGAAGCCGGCGGCGCTGAGGCTGGAGAGGAGATAGGATTCTCGTGCCCCCAGCGTCCGGCGGGGTGTAGGTTTCCCATTCATTGTACCCGACCTGCCTCTTTGTGTCAGTATTATAACACAAAACGGGGAGGGATGTAATCCTGTCAGACAGTTGTCAGATACGCCAGTGGGCCTGTCTGCCGGGGCACAGGCAGGAATGATCTCCCAATATCTCTTATCACCTCACAGCCTCAGCCGCCCCCCAGCAGCCCCTCGGCCGGCACGCCGACCCATCCGACCAACACCTCGGCTACGGTGTGGGCAGTGACGACTAACCCCGCGCTCAGGTCGGCCGGGGCGCTGATGGTGGGGATGCGGGCACGGGCGCAAGCCTCGTCCAGCAAGTCCAGCGCCTTGTCGGGCAAGTGGCGGTCGGGCAGCCAACCGACGGAGAGTTGTATGGCGGTCTCCAATGCGTCGTCGGCAATGGCAACGCCGTGGTGAGTCTCGTACCGCTCCTTGACGCCCCGCAGGATCGCCAGCGCCTCCTCTGGCGTCGGTTCCGGTGTCCACACCGGCTGAAAGCGGCACTCCAACGCGGCGTCCTGCGCGATGTACTGGCGGTACTCGTCGGTGGTGGTCGGGAGCAAGAGACATATCATCGCCTCCACCGATCGGCGATGGCCTTGAGGTCAGATGGCAGGTCGTCGCGCATGGCCTCCGCCAGGTAGCGCCTCAGGTCGCCAGCCGACAGGCGGAGCACGTGAAACACCTGGGGGTGTATCAGGCTGGAGAGCAGGGTCTTGCCGTCTATCCAACGGTGTAAACCGTCCATCGTTTGGCAAGCCTCGTCAATGTGCGCGGCCCGCTCGTCCAATGCAGTCTCAATCTCTTGCACAGCGGGCAGTCCGTATGCCCAGTTGCATAACTGATCGAGAATAAAACCCCGGTCGAACAGATGATCGCGCTGACCTGGCCGGAAAAACGACAATAGCCGGATGTGCCGGTTCCACGTGTCAATCAAATAGTTCGCCGCAGCGTAAAAGCGCAGTCGGTGCGCCCAGTCAAGCAGTGTCCTTTCGACGTGCGTGGGATCTTTCCACTCCGGCTCGCTTCTAGCGACGGCAGGCAGCCGGATGACTGTATCGGCAATGGCTCGTGGTTCCAGCAAATAGTTCTCTACGGCGTAGCGAGCGATGACGTAAACGTGGCTGTCCGGCGACAGACTGTCTTGCACCGTCTCGTCATCGTCAAAGTCCCGGTCTACGACACCGAAAGAAAGGA
Source organism: uncultured Anaerolineales bacterium (assembly GCA_964412395.1). GTDB lineage: Bacteria > Chloroflexota > Anaerolineae > B4-G1 > B4-G1 > CAYPOY01. The sequence goes on from CAYPOY010000249.1 coordinate 5,743, forward strand.
TACTCTTCTGGATGTCGTCCTGCACCCTACGTTTGACCGCAGCCTTGCCCCCAACGTTGACAAACCGAACGTTCTTCTTGGGTGGGAACCACACGCGCCAGATTGTGTACGCGTTGTCCTCCACGTACACCACAGGACTCGCGCCAGCAAGCATATCCTCTGGTACCGTCATTGCCCTTTCCTCCACCCAAAGACGTCGTCCAACAGGATCAATTCGTGTTCGTAGACAGAGCGGGCGACTTCCTCGGAATGAGTGGCGATGATCATCTGCGCATCGTACTGGCGGCACAGATCGGTCAGCGTCTCAATGAGGCGGGCCTGCCACCCCGGGTGCAGGTGGATTTCCGGTTCGTCAATCAGCAGCAGGCTGCCCCGGCGGATGCGGCGTTGCACCTCGGCCAGGAACAGCAGTATCTGTTTTTCGCCGGAACTCAGTTCGTCCAGGCTGAACTTCTGACCATCCTCGCCCACGACCTGTACGCGAAAGGTCGCCCTACTCACGCCGGCGATTCTCTTGCGCGTTAGAAACTTGTTCACGACCTCCAGGAATTCTTGGAAGGTCGGGTACGCTTGCTCTTCTTTCTCCGGCGTTCCCAGTTGCGGAAAGTGCTCCCTGGCATAAAGAGCGACGATGAAACTCTCCAACGATCCCTCCCATTTCTGGCTGTCGGAAAAGCGCCACACCCATTCGTGCTCTCTGCCCTCGGCGATGATCTGCCCTTTCTCTTTAGCCGCCAACTCGCGCCGTTCCGAAGGGAAATACAGCGTCGTGGGCCTCTCCCCTTTCATCCAATCCCGTTGGACAGGCCAGTCCAGGGATATGTAATTTCCTGGGGCTCGCTGAATGTAATGCCAGTTGGCGACCGTATCACCGGTGAGCGCGCATAGATAGGGTACGTCAGGTGTGTCAATTCGAGACAGCCAGTGTTCAGGCCCGAGGGCAACAACGAGCGGCCATCCCGCTGGTACTTGATACCGTGGGGTGGGGTTGGACAGAGCTGGCATGTCGCGCAGTTCGAGTTTAGCTCGAATCTGGTTGGGTATCAGCCACGTCTGCAAAGGCTCTTTTGGCCTGACCACGATCAGGTTCATCAAGGTATAGATTGCGTCCAAGATAGTGGTTTTGCCGGAACCGTTGCTGCCAGCGATGACGGTGCGAGTACGTATCTGCTCCGTGATTGGATCAAGCAAGTCCAAGTCTATGGGGGGCAGTCCCCGTACGTCTTTCAAGTAGATAGATTTGACTCTCATAGTCTTTCACCTCTTCCAACCCGCTATGATGACGCAGCGCAGGCCTTTAATTGTCACCCATGTTCTGTTGTCGTCAAGCACACCTGATTGTAGCCCAGGTGCGGGATGCGGTCAAGCCAGCGCGATGAACAGGTGCGGCGTGCCCAGGATGGGGGAGCGTGGGTGTTAAGCTCTGGCGAGGGCATGTTCGGCTCCGCGAAGTGGACCAGGCACAGATTTCTTCCTGTGTGTTGGGTAGAGAATGCTTACAACAGGCCCATTTCAGCCAGCACATCCCGTGCCTATTCAAAGCCCAACTGCGCCGCGATTTGCTGCTCACGGATGGCCTCGTCCACCCGGCCTTGTTGCCCATAGGCCAGGCCCAGGATGTAGCGCGCCTCGGCGTAGTCCGGGTTAACGCGCAGCGCGGCCTGGTACCCGCGGATGGCCTCGTCCGGACGGTTTTGTAGCAAGTAGACAAGACCCAGGTTGTGATGTGCCTCGACATAGTCAGGTCTGATGCGTAGCACGGCATGGTACTCGCGGATGGCCTCGTCCCAACGGCCCTGCTGCACATAGGTCACACCCAGGTTGAAGCGTGCATCGGCAAAGTTCGGGTTGATGCGCAGTGCGGCCTCCAACTCGCGGATCTCGTCGTCCAGACAGCCTTGCTGCCCATGGACCAGGCCCAGGTTGAAGTGCGCTTCGGCCATGTCGGGGTTGATGCGCAGCGCGGCCTGGTACTCGCGGATGGCCTCGTCCA
>CAYPOY010000250.1:0-7726 GCA_964412395.1 uncultured Anaerolineales bacterium
ACTGGCCGGTAGGCTCGATGACGCCCAGAAGGAGCTGTCGTCGCTGGTGCTCGGTCAGGGGAGTGCCCCTCTGTCGCTCGGCGAGCTCTCGCTCCGTCCTCACGCGCTTCGCCACCAGACGAGTCGCTACGACGTGACCCTGATGGTGGTGGACGGGGAGCAGCATACGCGGGATCTGATCCTGCTGCCAGACCGGGTGGCGGCGAATTGGTGGCGGAAGGAGGGACACCGGTTAGACGTGGAGGACCTGCAAAAAGTCCTCGACGCCACCCCGGAGGTGCTGGTGGTGGGCACCGGTGCCTATGGGTTGATGAAGGTGCCAGAGGAGACCCGCTGGGCGGTGGAAGCGGCGGGCATCGAGCTGCTGGCCGCCCATACGGGGGATGCCTGGCGGGTGTACAACGATCTACGAGAGCGTCACCGGACGGCCGGGGCGTTCCACCTGACGTGCTGAGCCGTGCATGGAGGCGGGGGCAGGAATATGAGAACTCTATGGGTACCCATCCAGGCATGGAAAACTCCTGCAAAGGCTTGGCGACAGCTCTCAGGCCGGAAGCGCCTTCGCCAGCAGGAAATCGCTCCATTGCCAGGGCTATTAGTAACCTTCGCCAGGGTGACTGAACGCTTACCTCTGTGGGCTCGCCTTGTCCTGGTGGCCGTGCTCCTGATCTCCGTCCTGCTCAATCCCAATGCGCGGGTGACGGTCACTGCCGCGGGCATCCCCGACTATCGGTTTGGCGTCGTTGAGTCCTACGCCGCTCCATCCGCCGCCACTGCCCTGGGTGCAGGTTGGACCCGCGTCACCTTCGAATGGAACAGAATCCAACCCAACGGCCCCGACGAGTGGAACGTCGTCTCCATCTCTGATGGCTCCCTGGCCAACGAACTGGCCCAGGGCCGCCAGGTCATCGGGCTGCTGGTCACCACACCTGGTTGGGCCACCGATATGAGAATAGGCCCCGGCGTCCCCCAGGGCCTGTACCTGCCCACCGACGACCCCAATAACTTGTGGGCCAACTTCGTGCGCACCATCGTCGCTCGCTACGCTGGCCGTATTGACCATTGGACCATCTGGAACGAGCCTGAGATCCCACCCGGGTCGCCGGACATGACCTGGGGTGGCTCCATCAAGGATTTCATCCAATTGCTGCGCGTTGCCTATACCGTCGTCCAGGAGACTAACCCCAATGCCATCATTCATATGTCGGCCATGACCCACTGGCACAACGAGCACTGGTTCGGCCAGTTCCTCGACGCGCTCGTCGCCGACCCGAACGCCGCAGCCAACAACTACTACTTCGACATTGCCACCCTCCACATCTACTTTCAGCCCGAGACCGTCTACGACATAACGGCCCACTATTACCGCCTGATGCACAATCGGGGCATCTACAAGCCCATCTGGATCGCGGAAACCAACGCCGCCCCCTCCCAGGACCCCGCCTGGCCCGTGCCGAACGCCCAGTTCAACGTCTCGCTGGAGGAGCAGGCCTTCTTCATCGTGCAGTCCCTCAGCCTGGGGATAGCCGCTGGCGCAGAGCGCATCGCCGTCTACAAAATGGCCGACACGGAAACCGACCGTGCTGCTGACCCCGAACCCTTTGGGCTGGTGCGGATGGACGGCAGCCGTCGCCCCGCCTTTACCGCCTACCAGGTCACGACGACCTACCTTTCAGGCTTCCGAGGTGGCAGTTGGGACCGCCGCGACGAGATCTCAGTCGTGGCGATAGACCGGGGCTCGCGGACGACGACCGTTGTCTGGGCGCGCACGCCCGAGCCCCAGAGCGCTATGATCGCGTCGCGGACGACTCGGGCGCTGCTGGTGGACGTGTGGGGCACGGCCTACTACGTCTATCCCGAGCGTGGCTACTATTTCATTGATCTGCCTGGTGCGAACTGCACCCAGGGCTGTCTGATGGGCGGTGCGCCGTTCATGCTGGTCGAAGAGGCCCCGCTAAACGCCGACACTGTCCCCCCACCCTCCTCGCCGACCCCGCCGCCCGTGGAGAACGTTGACTCTGACGTCACTCCCGACCCCGACGCATTGCCCACTCCCACTCCTACCTTCACACCAACCCCGACGCCTACCCCGACACCCACCCCGACACCCACTCCCACACCCATCTCCCCTCCTACCTTCACACCGACTTCATCAACTCCCACCCCGACCCTCACACCCAGCCCGACCCTCACACCCAGCCCGACCCACACCCCTTCCCCCACGCCTGTCCCCGTACCGAGGTCAGACATTCCCCCCAGCCGTCCGTGGCTCCTCATCGGTGTGCTAACACTCGCCATGGGGGGCACTGCCATCGCTGCAGATCGAGGTGGTTGGCGCCCACCAGCACCACACCGCGCCCGTCCGCGCCGGCCTTCCTGATAGGATTGGCAGCGCTACTCTGCTTCCAGTATAACCGCCTCGTCATCATAAAGGCTGCGGAAACGCTCGGCGTCAGCGCGGGTGCCTATGACGCTGCCCCCCCCCAGTGCATTGGCACTGCCACCTTCGGCTCTATCCTCCTGGTGAACGTGTCACCCGCACCAACGCTGTGCCCTGTGTGGTGCTGAGTTGGTAGACTGCCCCCTGCGGCACAACGGTGAAATCGCCAGGGTGTAGGTGCAGCATACTCTGGGATGTACGCACGGTTGCTGTGCCGTTCAGGATAAAGAGTAGCACGTCGTGAGAGGCCGGTACCTCGACAGGCCAGGTCCCCTCTCCCCACGCCACCTGCACGACAGAGTCCTCGACCTGGGCGACAGTCTGGAACCGGAATGGCAAGGTGAGCGTCTGCAACGTGCCGTGAAAACTGAGGCGCTTCAACTTCGCCTCACCGGTGATGGTGTAGAGGCGGCGGCGGCCATTCTTCCGTTCGGGAACAAAGCCGCAGCGTAGAAGCAACACGCTGGCACGCAACCCTGAACTGGAGCGATGTTCTACCCCTTTCTGCACGACGGCCAACTCGCCTGGCCGAAGCCGCACCTCTCCCCACTTACTCTCCAGCAAGATAGTCCCATCGTAGACCCAGAACAACTCGTCGCGGTCCAGGTGTTTATGCCACTCCAGCAATCCCTGGCAGATGTAGATGCTGATGACAATGTCGCCCACGAAGGCAAGGTTCACCATCGAAAACGGCTTGTCCAGTACCATAGCAACCTGGGAGACGCTTAGTTTCTTAAGCCTGGTCATAAATGCCATTATACTTTCTCAGTGGCAGGGGCACAAGTGAGAGCACGCTTGAATCGCTCCCGCTTGCCAGTGCCCGATGCCTCAAGTATAATCAGTACTTGAGAAGTCGAGGGGAGCAATCATACCCCTGGGCGCAAGGGGGGCCGAGTGACACTTGAACTGAGCAGCTTGACCGGACAGGTGCGGGTGATGGGCGAGGAGTTGGCTGCCCGCCAGCGACAGCACGCCGACCTGGTGATGCTGGCGCACCGCTGGCTGGCTCAGTACGCCGACCAGGGCGAACGGTTGCGCCATCCTGCCCGCGCCACCCGCGCCGCCATCCCGACCGACGAACCTCTCAACGCCGTCCATCCCTTGCCTGCCATCCCAGGACGGTTCACCGTCATCGCCGCCGACGGTTCGCAGATTCAGCCCGACCGGCACGGCGCGGTACTCTACCACCTGATCAACATCGGCAGCCTGGTCTACCGGCACGGCAGCGGCGAAACGCCCGAGGCCCATAGCGAGCCCACCCTGGGCTACACCGAGGCCGACGTGTACGAAAACGGGATGCTGGTGGCCGGGAACCTGCTCGACGTGCGGCGGGATCTGGCCGAAATCACCCGCCTGGCTGATCTTTGCGCCGTCGAGCCACCAGGGCCTACAGTAGCGCTGGCGGACGGCACCCTCATCCTGTGGGTGCTGGAAGATCGCTCCGAAGAGTGGCGACGCGCCAGGGTGATGGCCTACCTCGATCAATTGCACCGCATCCGCGAGGCCGGCGCAGCAGTGGCTGCCCTCACCAGCCGCCCGCGCCGCGCCGAGGTGACACGGTTGTTACACCTGGCCAGTCTGGAGGGGGACGAGAACCGGGCCAGCCAGGAGCCCAATCCGCTGGAACATCTGCCCGACCGCGCTGTCTTCGAACCGCTGCCTCCCGGCGCTCGCTCGGCTCTCTTTGCCAGCCCGTCATCCATCAACTGCGACTACTACCACCCCGCCGGTCACGGGGTCTACTTCTACTACCTCAACCTGGCCGAGGAGGGGCGCGACCCGGTCATCGCGCGGGTAGAGATGCCAGCCTGGGTGGCCAATGACCCCGACCGGCTGGCGTTGGTCCACGCCAGCCTCGTCGCTCAAGCGCGCATCACCGGCGACTACCCCTATGCGCTGGCCCGCGCCGACGAACTGGCTTTCATCAGTGGCCCAGAGCGGGAGGCTTTTGAGGACATGGTGACCACGGCGTTGCTGCGCGTCGGTGTCAGGCCGGCCCTCTCGCCAAAGGCGTATTACAAGACCCTGACCCGTCAGGGCAGAAGGAAGCATCGTGTATGAGTAATAGGAATCTACGAGTTGGGCGAGTGTTGCGGGCCGGCACGCGCGGCTTTTCCATCGGCTGCGCGGTGATGCAGCCTGACATCCCGGCCTTCGGTTCGTTCGTGCGGACGGAAGGGCAGTCGCCAGGGAGTGCCATCTACGGCCTGATCTACGACGTTGGCGTGGAGGACGATCTCTTCGTGCGGCAGTTCATCAGCGCTGACGCACCCGAAGAGGTCGTGCTTGATCAACGCAAGAACCGCCAGGTACCCATCGAGGTCAGCGTGCTGGCGGTGGGCTGCAACGATGGCGAGAACATCCGCCATTGCCTGCCTATGCAACCCCCGGTGACGCTCGATTGGCTCTACCAGTGCAGCGATGAGGAGGTGCGGGCCTTCACCGCCCGCTTCGACTACTTTCGCCTGGTGCTGGAAGCTCGCGAAGTGCCGGCCGACGAACTGCTGGCCGCCAGCTTGCGGGTTGCCGCTGCCGCCCAGCCTGAGAATGAGCGAGAGACATTCCTGGTCGAGGCGGGCCGTGAACTGGCGCGGCTGTTGGCCGGCGATCCGGTGCGCCTGGAGGGACTGCTGCGACGATTGCGGAACGTGTGAGGTGAGATTATGGAAACCGTGGACACAGAGACACACCACCAGGTGGCTGAGGCCTTCGTGCAGGAGTCAGGGTACGCGGACGATGAACGGGTGCGGGCGATTTTCATCATCGGTTCCAGCGCCAGCGGGGAGGAAGATACCTACTCCGACGTGGACATGCTTATAGCTGTCAACACACCCATCCCCGACGATGAGCGGTTGGAGCGGCTGCAGGCCATCGGTTGCCGAAACATCATGCTGGCCATCGCCGGTGTGGACAACCCCGCGCTACAGGTGGAATCGCAGGTCATTGACAAGTTCGTCTTCCGCGATACCTGGTTTGACGTCAGTTGTCATCTGCCCCACCAACTCGAGTTCCGCTTCGACTATGTGACACTGGTGGACAAAGATGACCTGACGCCACGCTTGTGCGTGCCCGATCAGACATACAGCGAGGCAGACCTCAAGGCCCGTGCCCAGGCGGACCTGCGCCTGTTGCACGTGCGCATCTACCGCTACGAGAAGTACATCCGGCGAGGAGAATGGGTTGGCCTGGATCTTACCGCTCTCAAAAACGCGATTGTGGACGTGGTGATGGTGTTGAACGGTCGCCCCAACTACAATCGCTATTCCTCTCGCATAAGCCAACTGCTGCGCGATCTGCCGGTTAAACCGGAGCACTTCGATCGGGACCTGTTGGACATCCTGCACATGGACAACCGGGAGGCCTGGTCACGCAAGATCGAGATGCTGCGCCGTCTGGAGGCTGACCTGACCGCGTTGTGCGAGGCTCGCTGGGGGCCGATTGCGATGTTTGACGACGAGAGATGATGAGCGGGCCATTGGGGGAGCTGGGGCCACATCAGCAGGCAGACGATATCCGCATTTTCGCGCGCGGCATCGTTGAGCACCTGGAGCACAGAGGGGCATTATAGAGGCATAATTAGGCGAGTGAGTGGAGAGAGTGTGAACAGTCAACTGGCAAAGGAATTTCGGGAGCGCTGGCAAGCGGTTGCGACCATTGAGGCCGGAGAGCAAAGGGCTGCCTCCATCGCCCTCCGCTGGCAGCAAACGAACGCCATCTTCCGGCTGGCAATAGACCTGGGATTGCCCCGAGCGGAAGGGGATGACGCAGAAATCGAGGCCGTGCGCCGCCGCTGGGCACTACTCAAAGAATCGTCAAGTACCCCTACAGCGCACCGGCGCATTGAGCGATGAGGTCTCCCATGAATGAGCACTCACCAGAAACTGAACTGGAAGCCTTCTTCGGCCCCCGCCCGGCCGAGCCTCAGCCCCTCCAACGGCTGGGTATCGTCGTCAGCGGGAGCCTCTCCAAGGGGCTGGACGTCAAACTGGACCAGGGCACGGTCATCGAGGGGCTGGCCGTGGGCCGCTACGTCGTCGTGCGCGGGCAGACCGGGCGGCGCTTCTTCTCTATGGTCACCGACGTGCAACTGGACGCCCTCAACCCGCTCATCGAGAAGGCCCCGCCGGACACCTCCGACCCCTTCCTGGCCCGCGTCTACCAGGGCACCGCCGTCTTTGGGCGCATCCACATCACGCCGATGCTGGTACTGGATCCCCTCCCTTCCTCCCCCCCGATGGGGGCTTCCCCCCCTTCCTCCCCCCCGATGGGGGGGAAAGAGGGGGGGCGCGAGCCAAAACCGGTCAAGACCATCCCGGCCCACTTCACCTCGGTCTACCCTGCCAGTGAGGAAGAGGTCGCTCTCATCTTCGGCCAGGAGACGGAGCCGGGCCACTTCTACGTCGGCGACCCGCTGGAGATGGAGGGCGTCCACGTGGCACTCGACCTGCGTCGCTTCGTCGAGCGCTCGGCGGGGGTCTTCGGCAAGACAGGCACCGGCAAGACCTTCCTCACGCGCACGCTGCTGGCCGGGCTAACCCGGGAGGAGGTTGCGGTCAACCTGGTGTTCGATATGCACAATGAGTACGGCTGGAAGAGCCAGGACGAGGCCGGGCAGGAGCTCAAGGGGCTGCGGCAGCTCTTCTCCACCGGGCAGGTCTCAGTGTTCACACTGGACGAGGAGTCATCCCGGCGGCGGGGGAGCAAGGTGGACGGCGTGGTGCGCATCGGCCACGACCAGATCGAGCCGGAGGACGTAGACAGCCTCTCCAGCCTGATGGCCCTCTCCGATGTGCAGGTGGGGGCGCTCTACTTCCTGCGGCGACGGCTGGGGCAGCGGTGGGTCGCCCGGCTGCTGGACGAGGACGACCCGCTGGAGGAACTGGAGAGCGCACTGGAGCGGGGCACCATCCACGGCGGTACGCTGGGGGCCATCCAGCGGAAACTGGGGATGTTCCGCCGCTTCGACTTCCTCCAAAGGCGGGTGCCGGAGGACCCCGTCCGCCAGATCCTGGACTATCTGGACCGGGGGGTGAACGTCATCCTGGAGTTCGGACGGTACGGCAGCAGCCTGGAGGCTTATCTGCTGGTGGCCAACTACATTACCCGCCGCATCCATGCCCACTACGTCAAGCGTAAGGAGGAGGCGCTGGGGGAGCGTGGGAAAGAGCCGCGTCCGCTGGTCATCACCATCGAGGAGGCGCACAAGTTCCTCGACCCTGCTGTCGCCCGGCACACCATCTTCGGCACCATCGCCCGCGAGTTGCGCAAGTACAACGTCACGCTGCT
>CAYPOY010000251.1:0-7692 GCA_964412395.1 uncultured Anaerolineales bacterium
TCTGTTACACGTAACTGAAATGAACGGATGACTTTATGTCAATGGGAAACTCCTGGTCCTATTTTATCTGTATCTTTCATTCTACCCAATTCTTGCACCACTTCTTGCACAGGAGCAAGGTTGATTGTGCCGAAGGTGGGTAAGCTTGCTGAGCAGGAGAGGCAGTGGATGATTTTCTGAAGGATGTCAAAGTTCACGAATGAATAGAAAACGTTTGAGCTCTACAGAAACTCTCAGTTTACAAGTTCGTTTCTTTGCCTTGCCCAGGCGGGATTGATCGCGATTTGCCCCTGGGTAGCCAATTTTGAGTCGTGTTTGCCGGCCGCAATGGTAGAGGCATCAGAGACGATTATTACCAGGTCGCTGAATGCTCCTAATTGCTCGATGAGATTATCGTGTCAAATAGGTTCGTAAGATTTATTCGAGGTTGAACATTCCAGATTAACATATAAATATTACCGTGTAGTATTAGGGGCTCCTCGAATAAGACCGATTCCTGTTCTTTTCTTCTCAACTCAAATTCCGCACCGATGTTCATCCCGAAAAATCCTACGACAGCTCCCAGTAGCTTAAACTTTTGCTCGGCAGGCACTCTTTGTCCTCCCACCCATTTTCCAACATACATTGGTCCTATCTTTCCGATTCCAAATCCTGCTTCCAATTCTGAAATTGTTTTACCTTCCCCTCCTCCAAACGCAGCCGCACCTTTTAAGGGTCCCAATCCCGCACTTGTTTTAAGTAGAAATCGCTCATGGTTTAGCTTGAACTCAAGATTGATGCCCAAGTCCAAGTCTAAAAGGTTCGCCTTGACACCGTGACACAAACGAAAGTCGGCTTTTGTTTCCTCGGAAATATCCTTATCGGCCAGCCCGGTACTGTCAAACCTATTCACCGGATTATTGGATGCATAGCAATAAAGATTATTGAGATCCCTATGCCGTCTATTCCCTCCCGAAATCGAAGGATCCTCCGAAATCCATCTTCCCATTACCGGATGGTACCATCGTGCACCGAAAAGTAGGTATCCTGTTACCTCGTCGTAGTACGCGTTCCTGTACCCTATAAAATCCGCAAGTCCTGTCTGACCCGACCAGTTCGTTACACCTCCCCAGGCATCACGCGTGATGCCGGCCACTTCGTTTCCATCCGCGTCAACAACTCGCGCAAGATTTAGATAGCCATCATATAGGGGGAATATGGAGTGCAGATGAGAAGCGCTGCCCGTGACATCTTGCTTGCGTATTCTCAAAAGATCGCCGTTCATGTCCCACGTAAGCACCATAGGTGGGCTTCCAGTTTTTTCAATAATGACCGGCCGTGATTGAGAATAGTAAAATCGCGTCCTCTCAACCGATGCCGAATCCCTGAAAACCCTTTCAACCAGTTTTCCTTCGTGGTCGTAGAGATAATCAATCTCGTATTGGGCATTCTTAACACGCCTCAGCAGATTGTTGCCGTCGAAATAAAAGGTTGTCAGATCGACCGGAAGAGGAGATGTACGCACGTTGCCGTTTTCGTCGTAGGTGATCTGCGAATCCAAATCGCCAATCGTGATAAGTTGGTTCTTTTGGTTATAGCTGTTATGAACGGGATTCGGCACAGCCTGTCTGTCCGTCCGATATAACCGATTGCCCGTTTCATCGTAATCCGCCGAGAGGTTTCCTGCGTCTTCGTAGATGAGCTGTTTCAAACCATCGTAACGAAACTCATTTGGATCATCTCCGGTTATTCGCTCCAGGAGTCCATCCTCCCGATAAACATAGTTTTGTGAAAAGAATGGGCTCGGCGGGGGACCGCTCCGACTATGTCGAATGTGCGTTAGCAAGTCTCTGTCGTCGTAGTCAAACTCCGTCCGTAGTCCAATGTTCGGTAGAAGTCTTTCATATAGGTTTAAGACCTTCGTAACCGGTCCTACTTGTTTCGTGTACTGATACTCCCATGACAGGCTTCCGTCGAGAGCGGGTGAGTCGCTTAGAAAGTGCGGTCGCCCCAGTTTATCCAAGTCCACACTTAGTTCATAGGTGTTACTGCTGTCGGTTAAATGCCATAGGCGATTCTCGTCATCGTATTCAAACGACAACTCAAAACCATCGGGGTCACGGCGCATGATCAGATTGCCTGCCTCATCGTACATGAATTCCTTTGACCCCGGTATCTCCGAATCAACGATGGAAAGGATTTGGCCAAGATAATCGTACTTCTTATATTCCACCACTTTTCCGGGGATCGAATTCGTCCCGTTATTCCAGTCCGGATACTTGACCGATTTCAGGCGACCGGAATTGAAGTATGTGTATTCCGTCGTTTGTCCTTTACGATCCTTTAGATAGGTTAAATGGCCTGCGGCATCATGCACAAATTTCGTGGGCACCGAATTGGGCAGATCGAAGTGCCAGTGAACGACGCGTCCCGCCTCGTCATGCTCAAATCGAACGCCAATACCTTTAGGGTTTCTGAGGTATGTCAGTTTCCCGAGTGGGGAATATGCAAACTCGGTATTCAGATCGGCGAAATCGTTAATGAAGGTTGCGGGATCGTCGGGATTTTGTGGAATGGCAGGACGGTGGTTGGTAAGTCTAAATAGCCGGTCGTTGTTGTAATACTCAAAGTCGACCATGTCCTGGACGGGGTCGAGCATTCGGATTAACCGGCCTTCAGGATCGCGCACCAAGGTGGATTTGTTATCCAATTCGTCCCGGTATTCATGGAGCCAATTTCCGCAGGGGTAGTAAAAACACTTTGTCTCTCTCTGATTTGGATCCGTGTATTTCTTGAGCATTCCCTGATCGTAGTATTCATAGGAATGAAGATTGTTCTTCGGATCCGTAACGGTCAGTTTTTCGCCCTGATCGTTATACGTAATATGTGTCTTGTAGGTCAACGGACTTTCAATCGTTGTCGGAGCAAGAGGGTTGTTATTGGCCGGATCGTCATAGGTATACAACCAATCCTTTTGCCGCTCATCCGTCTCCTTCGAGATACGGTGGGTCGATTGAACGTCATGATCAACGCTATCGGCGGAGTTATCGCCGTCGTATTTGTCGTACTCAAAGCGTCTGGTAAGGTTTGTCTCGTCTTCTAGGAATGCCGAAGGATCTATTGGATCGACGGTACGAATGAGATTCTCCTGCTCTATGGCCAAGAGATCATAGCGTATGGGATCATCCGGCGAGGGGTTTGGGGGAACATCGAAGATATATTTCGTTCGATGATTGTCGAAATCCAAGACTTCTTCAACCTGGTTGAAGTCATTATATTTGTAGCGAAGACTTCGATTAAGTGCGTCGGTCTTTCTTTCTACATTGTAACGTCCGTCGTTTGAGTATCGGGTTTGAAAGCGTATCACCTGGTGATTTTCATCGCTACGCTGAACGACCCGGTTTTGGTTATCAACGGTGTACCCTCTCCGCACTTCGGTCTCCATCAATGTGACGAATCGTTGTTTGGTATCGTACTTATCTCGGATGTAGTGATACTTGACCTTCCGATCTTCTGTCCCATTTTGAGAGATCGTAACAACGACCTCAGCATTGAGGTGGTCGTATTCGTACTCGAAGGTGACCCCCTCGGAGTCGGTAATTTTCTTCACTTTTAGTCGCGGGTTAAGTCTTTCGTCATTGTCCGTTGGATCTTCCATGTATTCAAACTGTATGCTATGTCCATGGCTGTTTTCGATAGCGGTTAGAACCCCTGGGTGATTCTGATCTTCATAGTAATAGCGAACGTACCGATTGCCAATACTGCTTGGGAAGATTACTTTTTCTAACAAGTGCTCGTCGTTGTACTTGTATTCAAATATGTTGTGGATCGTCTTAGTCCCATCTATCACCTTGGAGACCAGATATTTCCTAACCTTACCCCCTCGGTTCAGTCCGTCAAGAAAGGTTAATTCTTCATCAAGTTTAATATGGAATTCTCGCCCAGAACCATCAGATAGAACATATTCCCTGAAAGGAAGCTCCGTAGCAGAAGGCTTGAGTTCAATCGCGTGCCCGAGGGCATCAACCGACTTCGACACCGTCAGTGGGTAACCGACATCCCGATATTGGTCGCCTGGTACGTTATAGAAATATTCGGAGGTGATATGGAATGCTGAACCAGTGATGGGGTTGAACAACCATATGTTGGCATCGACACTATCAACAAGCGTTTCTTCTTGGAAATGGCCTGTTAGAATCTGGAAAGGGCCCCGCAACGTTCTTAGAAGGAAATCGTTCTTGGTGAATTCCCAACTCAGCGCGGCCAGTGTCCGTCGCGGAATGCCATATGACCTAAGCAACCTGTCGGCAAGACCAGCATCTTTCAGGTTTCTCTTGAAGTCTGGGGGTTTGACCTCGAATAGTCCGTTGGCACCTGCACCAGAGGTTACGTGAAGTTCTGGATAGGTATTGTGCCATACCTCATCAACGTCCGCTTCATAGGCAAACTGCCAGTTGCCAAACCAATGGGGTTTAGGATCCACGTTGGGGTAGTTCCGCAAATACGAAAGCTGCATGTGTTGCTCCTGAGTATCGTACTTGCGGCTAATTCCCAAGGAGAAATTGTAGTAAGGGTAAGCAACTTCGCTTGTAGAGATAACGAGGTTGCCCGTGGGGATGTCAATATCTACACTATGACCAAATATCTCGATATGACTCGCATTCCAATTACGAGCGGCACCGAAGGGTGCCTGGCGCTCGGTGTCCATTGTGGGCACCGAAGCGAATAGCCGTTCTGTCCCCAAGTTGATATAGCCCATCTGAGTCAGCCTTCTCTCTGGACCTTCCTCTTTCACTTACTCCGGAAGCGGATGATGGCGCTCTCCTTTAGCGTCTTCAAAGACAGGTCCTCTCTTTCCAGAATCTTGCCCAGCTTGGTTTCGTCGAGAGTTCTCTCCTTCTGTAAGGCGGTCTTGATCTTCCTTGCACGCTCGTAAGATATTCCAAAGATGGATCTCAGTTCCAAAGGGGATGCCTCACCCACGTCGAGTGTACGTTTCACATCGCGCAAGTCTCTTCTCTTGTACACTCCTTCTCTAATCTCTCTGTTTGTCAATCTTAGCGCGGATCTCTTGTTACCACAGAATATGTGATACCCCCCGGCTCTCACGTTTCTCAGGATATACCTGCCATAGTGGTTGGTCCTTGCCCTGTAGTACGAACCCCCAGGGAGCTTGTCGATGATTTGCTGGATATCTATCTGAGGCCACTTCTCAATGAATTCGGGGAATTCGCGTTTCAGTACAGCCGCATTTACCAAGAATACAGGGCAGTTGCGCACTCTGTTTGAAAGAGGATCAGTAATCCATCCGCCAACCATTCCAGTCCCTCGACGCACCCTCTCATCGTGGTATCTCAGAACGGCCTTACTCTTGAGATCTGCGAGTGAGATTTTCTCATCTGCCAGTATTCCAGCGAGGGCCTTCTCGTCCAGGTTGATCTTTCGTTCTAGAGCTTTGCTTAATCTCTTTGCGACTGCAACGTCGACCCCTAGCACCTGTTGCAACTCCCAAAGGACTGGCTTCCTAACATCTACGATACATTTCACATCAAGCAGGTCTAGCCTCTTGGACCGTCGAGCTTGAGCGTCCTCCTCCGTGAGCATAATCTTGGACGTCTTGTTGCCAAATTGCACGAGGTAGACCCCTGCCTTGACATTGCTGAACGCGTAGTTACCAGAAATGTCAGTCATTGTTCTGTGAATCACGTCAGACGGTGGTTCGTCTATCGTGGACAGTATGGTCTCAAGGTCTATGCCGGCTGAGATGATCTCTTCCGCAATTGACTCCACCATCGACGGGTCTTTGTCCGGGTCTAGACCTGGCGGAACATCTATCCCAAGCTTCCGCAAGACTTCTTCATACCTCGCCAACACCCAGCCCAGTTCAACCAGGATTCCCGATGTGCCATTGACGCCGGTACCAACAGTCATTCCAGACTCGGCATCAACGAACGCCCCCGGACCCACGGCTACCCCAACAACTCTTCCAGTACCAGGGCGGATTTTTCTGAACATGAACGTGCTGAAATGCCTATCCCACCAGATTTCCAGATCTTCCAGGTCCACTTGGTTTTGGTTTCGAAGCAGTTTGCAGACAGCAGTTCTTACCTCCCCAATGTAGAATTCAGCGGAGTCGTGATAGCTTACCTCGACGAATTTCCCAGTGTAGTTCTCAGTTTCTCCTCCAAATGCCGGCAACAGGAAAAAAATGTCCACCGCTCCCCCTGCAGTGTCACGAACTTCGGAGTAGTAAGAAGAAGAAGTGGAATGCTGGCTGCTTACCGTGATTCGCTCTGCTTTGGACAGGTCGAGTTCGACTCCGCTACTGATTGAATAACGTGCAATCAGCTCTGCTCGATTATCCCCTGTTGTGCTAAGACCCTCTCGACCGACTGATGGGTCTATGTAGGGGTTTGTAGCCTCCTCAAGAGGTACAGTGGGGTCTGCTATATTGATAGTTGGGTCATTGGGATCTGCCTTGAAGAATTTGTCAAGATTAACTATGAAAGGGTCGAGTTCGAGTATCTGCCTTCTTGTTTCCCAAGGTATCTGTTCTACTATTGGGTCCCCGCTGGGACGCAATAGCTTATGAGCCGGAAGAATGAGGATTTCCGTTCTCGCCTCTGTTTGCTCGGAGGGTCTTAGGACAACATTGCCTGCTTCATCTCCCCCCAGTGCAAACCAAGGGTTCTTGAGAAGAACGAATATATCCCCCAGCGGCCCCCAATACCTGCGGCCGATGACTCTCTGATTATCCGCGATCAGTGTTGTTGACCAGTCATAGCCATAGGTTACCTTGTCGGTCACTGCTTCCTGTATTTGCTGTCTTGTCTGAGCGCTATCACCAGCCCACGCGTCTATTCTTTCGCTCACAAAGCCAAAATCGAATCGCATCCCTCCCTTGACCCGGCTTGACCTTCCGGAAACTGTGCCCACAGTTTCAGAGAAACCAATACCTGTCATGGTTCCATAGTTCTGATCCTGCTTAAACGCACTGTACATGTCCTGTCCTGGGGGGCAGTACAAAAGAGTAACGGGAACGTAGTCTAAACTGAAATCACCATAATAGTCCGTGTACACCGTGAACTCTTTAAGGAGGACCATCTTATCCGTCTTCTGGCCGTTGACATAATTATATCGAGGGTTCGCCGAAGTGGCACTTTCATTCTCGTTAAATGAACCTATGACGTCAGCGAGTTCATGAAGATACACATTTCGATCGCATTTCATTGATACCCTGACTCTGAACTTTGCGAAGCCGCGGTGGTCAAGATCGATATCGCACTCGTAAGGCACCTCTTCCCATTCGTAGTCGTCAATATCCTTATCTGCGGAGTATACATAGGGGTAGTCGTTAACCGGCTGCCAAGTGTTATTGACCAGTTTATCAATCCAGACCCAGAATCTGACCCAACCGCCCCATGCAGCTCTATATTTGAACTTGACTTGAACTCGGATCTTTTCCCCCATTCTGATTCGTTGTATGTTTTCCCCCCAGCTCCAAATCACTGCACAGGATCCATCATACCAACTGTATAGCAAGGTCACTAATGGCTTCGGCTCCCATTCTACAACCACTGGACACATTTTCCCCCCTCCATTCTCATAGTTCGATCTATGAACAGTTTATGTCTTTATGATTTGGCCGAGTCACTCCCCCTGTAGTGAACCCCTAGAATTGGACACCCGGCAAAGTTAATGTAGAATAAGTCC
>CAYPOY010000252.1:0-7690 GCA_964412395.1 uncultured Anaerolineales bacterium
TGCCGGCGCTGGAGGCGATGGCCTGTGGCACGCCAGTCGTGGTCGCCGACCGAGCCTCGCTGCCGGAGGTAGTGGGCGAGGCGGGGCTTTTGGTGAACCCGGACGATCCGGACGATATAGCGCGGGCGTTGGCCCGTGTGCTGATGGATGAACCGCTGCAAGCCCAGATGCGGGAACTGGGACTGGCACAGGCGGCACGCTTTACCTGGGAGCGTGCCGCCCAGGCGACGTTGGCAGTGTATCAAGAAGTAGTGAATAGGTGAGTAGGTGAGGGATAGGGAACGGGAGATGAAGGTTCTGTTTCTGACACCGCAGGTGCCCTATCCGCCTCAACAGGGAGCGGCGCTACGCAACTGGGGGCTCATCTCCGGCCTGGCGGCGCGGCACGAGGTGGCGGTGCTCTCGTTTCTCGTTCCCCCCCCCCCTCTTTCCCCCCCAATGGGGGGGACGGAAGAGGGAGAGCCCCCAATGGGGGGGAAAGAGGGAGGGGATGCCGATCCGTTGAGGGCGGCCTGCCGTATCGAAACCGTGCGGTTCCCGGTGCGCACTCCCCGTGACCGATTGCGCGACATGATCACCACGCGCCAACCCGACATGGCACTGCGGCTGGCATCGGAACTGTACGCCCAGCGCCTGGCGGACTGGCTGGCAGTGGAGTCCTTCGATGTCGTGCACATTGGAGGAATCGAGATGGCATCCTATCTTGATGTCATAGAGGCGGTTCACCCCTCCCCCGGCCCCTCCCCTACGAGAGGGGAGCTTGACCGCCCACGACCTCTCGTCGTTTTCGATAACCTCAACTGCGAGTACTTGCTTCAGCAACGGGCTTTCCTCACCGACCTACGCGCCCCTGCCCGCTGGCCCGGCGCAGCTTACTCGTTCGTGCAATGGCAACGGCTGCGGCGCTACGAGGCGCAAGTCTGCTGCCGCGCCGACCGCGTGCTGGCGGTCTCTGAGGCGGACGCGGCGGCGCTACGGAAGTTGGTGCCCGGCCTCGATGTGTCCGTCGTCCCCAACGGGGTTGACACACGGACTTACACCCCTACACCCATACACTCCCACACTCCCACGCTCACCTTCACGGGGACGATGGATTTCCGCCCCAACGTAGATGCGGTGTTGTGGTTTGCGCGGAAAGTGCTGCCCCGGGTGCGCGCAGAGGTGCCGGAGGCGCGCTTCTTTGTCGTCGGGCAGCGGCCCCACCGACGGCTGGATGGGCTGCGGGGTGACCCGGCGATCACGCTGACAGGGTGGGTAGAGGATGCGCGTCCTTACATCGCGCAGGCAACGGTATACGTCGCGCCGCTGCGCATCGGGGGCGGTACGCGGCTCAAACTGCTGGAGGCGATGGCGATGGGCAGGCCTGTGGTTGCCACGCGCCTGGGGGCGGAGGGGTACCCGGTGACGGATGGACGCGAGTTGCTGCTGGCCGACACGCCGGCAGACTTTGCCGCTGCAGTGGTGACGTTGTTGCGCACACCGGAGCGCCGGGTCGAACTGGGCCAGGCCGCGCGAGCCTTTGTTGAGCGATGGTATGACTGGCGGACCATCGTGCCACGGGTGGAGGCGGTCTATCTACGAACCCATCAAACGAAACGACCGCCAGTACAGACTGGCGGCTGAGTCTTTGTCTGTCTGCGGCAGACGTATCAGGCAGGGACTAGTTCCGTCGAGGGCTCTTTCTCCGCCCTTTCCGCCTGGCGGAGCACGATCTTGCCTTCTTCGACGTTCACCAGCACTGTGTCCCCAGCCGCGAATTTGCCTGCCAGTATTGCATCGGAGAGGGTATCCTCGATCCGATTCTGAATGACCCGCCGCAATGGCCGTGCGCCGTACTCCTCGCTGTACCCCTCCTCAGCTAGCCGTTCCCTGGTCACTTCTGTCGCTTCCAGCTCCATGTCGTATTCCATCAGCCGTGTGCGCACCTTGTCCAACTCCAGGTCCACGATCTGAGAGATCTCTTCCCGGGTGAGGGCGCGGAAGACGGTGACGCTATCCACCCGGTTGAGGAACTCGGGACGGAAAGTGCGCTTCAGTTCTTCCATCAACTTCTTGCGCATCTCCTCGTAACTGCGCATGGCATCTGCTTCTTCGTCACGGGGTATGACGAAGCCCAGGCTTGTCCCTCGCTTGATCATCTCTGCCCCAATGTTTGAGGTCATAATGATGATCGCGTTGCGGAAGTCCACCTTGCGTCCTCGGGCGTCGGAGAGGTTGCCTTCTTCCATAATCTGCAGCAGCATATTGAAGGCCTCGGGATGAGCCTTCTCTATCTCGTCGAAGACGACGATAGAGAAAGGGTGACGGCGTATGGTTTCGGTGAGTTGCCCCGCGTCCTCGTAGCCCACGTAGCCGGGCGGTGCTCCAACCAGTCGAGCCACCGTATGGCGTTCCGTAAACTCGGACATATCCAGTTGCAATAAGGCATCTTCGCTGCCGAACATGAACTCAGCCAGCGCTTTGGCCAGTTCCGTCTTGCCCACGCCGGTGGGACCGAGGAAGATGAAGGAGCCGATGGGCCGGTGGGGGTCCTTAAGCCCGGCCCGTGCTCGGCGTACTGCCTTAGCGACCGCTGCGACGGCCTCGTCCTGGCCCACAATACGTCGGTGGAGTTCTCTTTCCATATGGAGCAAGCGATCCATCTCATTGCTGTGTACCTGGGTCAATGGGATGCCGGTCCACATTGAGATCACCTCTGCAATGTCCTCGGGACTGACGACAGCTCCCCCGTTTTTGAGAAAATCAGCGTCCCGATCGGTGCGCAGGGCATCCAGTCGTTCCTGCAACTCGATCTCCTGGTCCCGTAGCGCGGCGGCATCCTCGTAGCGATGCTCTTCGATGGCTTTGTCTTTGGCCTGCTGCACGACTTTTAGCCTGGCGAATAACTCCCGTAGGCTCCTGGCGTGGGGAGCCTTGTACATTCGCACACGGGAGGCGCTCTCATCTACCACATCAATCGCCTTGTCTGGGAGGTAACGATCGGAGATGTAACGGGCCGAAAGCCTGGCTGCGGCTTCCAATGCCTCGTCGCTGATGTGCAGTCGGTGGTGTTGCTCGTATGCTGATCGGACGCCACGCAGAATTTCGATCGTCTCCTCGACCGAGGGCTCTTCAACCATGATCGGTTGGAAACGCCGCTCCAAAGCCGCGTCCGATTCGATGTGCTTGCGGTATTCCTCCAACGTGGTTGCGCCGATGCACTGCAACTCGCCCCGGGCCAAGGCTGGCTTGAGGATGTTGGCCGCATCCACCGAAGAGCCAGCCGACCCGGCCCCAACGAGCATGTGTACCTCATCTATAAACAGGATGCTGCTGCTGTTCTTGAGTTCGGCGATGACCTTTTTAAGGCGTTCCTCGAATTGGCCCCGGTACATCGTCCCGGCAACCAATGAGCCAACGTCCAGTTGAAGCACGCGCTTGTCCAGCAATAGCCCAGGAATCTCACCGGCGACGATGCGCTGTGCCAGTCCCTCGACGATGGCCGTTTTGCCCACGCCGGGCTCGCCGATGAGCGCCGGGTTGTTCTTCGTGCGCCGGGCCAGGATTTGGATCACGCGCTCGATCTCCTGCCCCCGGCCGATGACCGGGTCGAGTTTGCTCTGTTCGGCCAGGGCGGTCAAGTCAATTGCCAGTTGGTTCATCAGCGGGGTTTTGGCAGACCTGGAAGACGCGTGCTGTTTGCGACTGGGCTTTCCAGCAAAGATCGGTTGTTGCTGCAATATCCGGTCGGTGCGGCGACGGATTTGCTCGCCTGTGACGCCCAGATGGTTGAGTACCTCCAGCGCGGTGCCGTCACCCTGGCGCACCAGCCCTAGTAAGATATGGTGCGTATCTATCCGAGGATCGCCCCGCCGTCGGGCCTCGTCTCCCGCCAGTTCCAGCACCCTCTTGGTGCGGGGCGTGAGGTCAAGTTCCGCACCGAGCAGAAGTGAACGCCGTCGCACGGTGCTAAATCGCTCGGCCCAGTGTTGCACATCTCCGGATTGTAACCCCAGTTCGCGCAGCACGCGGCTGGCGATCCCTTCCTTTTCACGCAAAAGCCCCAGCAAGAGGTGCTCGGTGCCGATCTGCGTGTGGTGCATACGCTCGGCCTCTCGCTGAGCCAACTTTAGTGCTCGCTGGGATGCATCGGTAAAGAATCTCATTAGCTTGTCCATAGCCTCACCACCCGTTCTGCCTGTGCCGTCTACAGGGATAGAGGGTTTTCATCACGTCTGGCCCCCTGTGTTTGTGTGTCCTTCGTTCTCCGGAGGCGCCTTTTGCATAAGGGAGGTCTCAGAAAGTGCAGCCGAGAGTGGACTTTCTGGTTCAGGTTGCTCAGCCGAAAGTATCGCCTGCCAATCCTGGTCCAAGTATTCTCCTTGGACGACTCGCTTGAGGCTTAGCGCCATACGGTGGCGTCTCCCGTCCACGCCTATCACGCGCAGTGTGACGATCTGCCCAGGTTGGATGACGTCGCGGGGGTGAACGACAGGTCCCTCGTCCAGTTCTGATATGTGGATCAGTCCTTCGATCACCTCGTCACCAACGATGCTGGCAAAAGCTCCCCACTTGGTGAGGCGCGTGATGACCCCTTCGACCAATTGCCCCTCCTGATATCGCTCTTCGATAGAGACCCAGGGGTCAGGCTGCAACCGCTTGAGGCTCAGAGCCACTCGCTGGCGATCCCGGTCCACGCCCATCACGTAGACTTCGACCTCCTGTCCCACCTCCACCACTTCACGGGGATGTGCCACTCGTTTCCAAGAGAGTTCCGATAGGTGCACCAGTCCATCTATCCCGCCCAGATCAACAAAAGCGCCAAAGTCGGCCAGATTGATGACACGACCTCGGCACACATCTCCTTCGGTCAATTTATTTAACAGTCTCTCGCGCTGGCTCTTGCGCCAATCACGTAAGGCGGCCCGCTCGGAGAGAATTAACCGGTTCCGCTCCTGGTCAACCTCAATGACTTTGAGTTGGAGAGTCCCGCCGACCAGCGCCGCCCAACGGTCACCGCTGCCTGAGCTCGCGGACGGCTGGTTGGCAACGCGGGAGGCATCCAGGTGCGATCCCGGTACAAACCCTCGTAACTTCCCGATGTGTACAATCACGCCACCCCTGTTGTAGTCGGTGACCTGGCTCTCGATGATCTCCTGGCTTTCGAAGAGACGCTGCGCTTCACGCCAGTCTCGTACTATCTGGGCACGGGAGAGGGAGAGGATAACGTTGCCGTTAGCATCCTCTGAGTTGACGACGTCAACCAGTACATCATCGCCCACATGGATGGCATCACGGTCGGCCGGTGACAGCTTCTCCAAATCGCGCTCTGGCACGATGCCCTCGCACTTAGCACCGACGTCCACGATGATCTCATTGGGCCTGACGCGCACAACTACTCCTGGAATGATCTTTCCACGTTCCAGACGCTGGCAGGAGAGATAATGCTCAAGCATCGCTGCCATTGGATTCATCTCCTGACTGACAGAGGACTCCGTTGTCTCTTCCCCCGTGGGTATGCTCCATTCAGCAGGCACCTATCCACTCTCCCATGTGGTGTATCGTAATTATAGGCGGTTTGGCGATAAACTGCAAGCAAGCACCTTGCCAACGCAATAACCGAGGGGCTCCCAGCACCAGGAGCCCCTTCGATGTGTAGCGTTTTGCGTTGCCTGAGTCTACTTCATCTTACGGGCACGCCGCTGCCGAACGATAGCGCGCACCAGGTAGAACAGTCCGATGAGAGGCACGGCGATCACGACCAGTACCGGGATGACAAGGACGACGATGACGATGGCTGTGTCCACCAGAAACTGGAGCACACGGATGAGGGATTGGAATGTGTTGCGCAGCGTGCCCTCCGGATGCCAGCCGCCAATCTGGATGGGCTGCGCCAATTCGTCGGGGGTGATGTCAAGGGTGATGGTCGCCATCGCCGCCGACTGCTCCAGGTACTGCATCCGCCCTTTAACCTGCTCAATCTCAGCCTCGACCTCCCGCAGTTGCTCGTAGACGGCGAGGGCAGCCTCGGTGTCATCGGCCTCCTCCAGGAACTCCAGCAGCCGTGCCTCGGTCGCCTCCAGGTGACGCAGGCGGGACTGGAGGTCCACGTAATCCTCGGTCACGTCCTGGCCGGAGATGCGCTCACTGCGCACCTCGGTCGCCAGGTCTCGGATGCGCTCCAGCGCGATGTCGAGACTTTCTGCGGGGATGCGGAGCGTGACGTGAGCCTGCAGACCCTCCTGGTACTGGTACATGTTCGACTCGACGATGTAACCCCCCAGTTCATCTACCAGGTCGTTGATCTCGTCGAGGGCGGGCTCGGTACCCGGCACCACCAGGCTGAGCGAGGCGTTGCGCACGATGAGGCGCTCGATGCTGGCGTAATCAGCCGCTCCGAAGCTTGGTGCAGCGGGAGCACGCTCCTCTTCATCGCCTACGACCTCGCTGACTACGCTCCCGGCCGGAGCTTCGTAGCCTATTGATTCTGGCGCGGGGGCTGCGGCCCTACCGCAACCCACGACAGCCAGCACCAGGATAGGGGCGATGACGCTATACACAACCTTCTTGCTCATTGTTGCTCTCCTTTCTTTTCGGTTGAAGCCACCGCTCTTTAGACGTTGAAGTAGGCTCCTGGGTTCCTGGTCAGCGCCCCGTCTCCAGCCGCTCGATGAGGCGACGAGGGAGGCCCCGGGCGCGCATCCGCTCCTGTGTGATCTCCACCGGGTAGGCGACGCGGCGAAACTCCCAGGTCATGTTCTCTACATCGAGTATCGCGTAGCTGGCACGCGGGTCACCGTCGCGGGGCTGCCCTACGCTGCCCGGATTGATGATCATACGGTGTCGGCCGAGCATCAGGGGGTTAGGGAGAGGGGGGATTATTGTTTCACAGCGTCGTCGCTGTTCGTCCAATTCAAAGATAATGGGGATGTGGGTATGACCCACCAGGCACGTGGGGGTGGAAAAATACGCGAAATTAGCATAGGCCACATTGGCGTCAAGTATGTACTCCCACACCGGTTCGCTGGGACTGGCATGGGCCAGGTAGAAGCCGCCTTGTTCTATGTGCGTGGGGAGCCTACTCAGGTACTCGCGCGTGGTTTGCGTGAGTGCCGACTGTGTCCACACGTTGGCAATCCGGGCATCGGAGTTGAAACTTCTGAGGTCCAATTTCCCCAGTGCAGCCCAGTCGTGGTTGCCTGCCAGGCTGATGTGAGGAAAGTCCTGAATCCGCTCAACGCATTCATTGGGATTGGGGCCGTACCCCACTAGATCGCCCAGACACCAGATCTCATCAAAGTCCGGTGTATCAACCAGCACGGCCTCCATAGCCACCAGGTTCGCGTGAATGTCGGATATAATCAGATAGTGCACGGCAGCATCACTCCGTGTAAGATGGGCAGTATTATATACCTATTCCCCGGTTTGCGCTAGCCACTTGTCGAGCCCAGGTAACAGTTGTATAATCATCCTTGAGTTGAGCAGGCATTGCCAGGAGCCACTTCCGATGGCCCCAATTTTTGGTGAGCACACGTTGGAATTCGTGAGTCGCAGTCCCGATCAGACAAAACGACTGGGTGCGCGCCTGGGTGCACTGCTGCAAGGCGGGGATGTGATCTGCCTGGAGGGGCCGCTGGGCTCTGGCAAGACCTGTCTGGCACAGGGGGTGGGGCGGGGCTGGGGGGTGGGCCAGACGCTCATCAGTCCCACC
>CAYPOY010000253.1:0-7654 GCA_964412395.1 uncultured Anaerolineales bacterium
CACAAGCACAACTACGAGCGCAACGAAGTGAACGGCGTCACCTACGTCGTCACCGGCGGGGGCGGAGCGCCGCTGTACGCGATGCAGGAGCGGGAACCGACGCAGGTCGCTTTCGCGCTGGCATACCACTTCGTGCTGCTCGAGGTTGACGGCGACCACCTTGAGGCGACCGTCATTTCCAGCGGCGGGGAGGTGCTCGACGAGTTTGAGCGTGCGAGTCCTTGACCCCGAGAACTTCCGGCGCCTGCAGTGCGATCCTCTCCGAGCTCGCCGGGGCCAGCGCTGGCCCCGGGGAGCGGCGGCGGAGATAGGGATTGGACAGGTTGGACCTGGACAGCGTGAGAGGGTGTGAGAGGGAAGGAGGTGAGCGCCGGATAAGAGACAGGGCGATGTGAAGTTGACAAGCGTGTGGCGAGAACGTACAATATAAGGCAGGAACTGATCTCCCTCCCAAAGGGGAACGACAGACATCAGCCAAACACGAGGAGGAATATAATGAAAGGCAAGCACCGAGTGTCACAAGTGTTGCTCATCCTCACACCCCTGTTACTGGGGTTGTTAGGAGTCGTGTTCCTCACCGGTTTCGTGGCCCGGGCGGCTCCACCGCTCAGGCCGCTCCTGGACCCGCCCTGGAACACGAACATCCGGGTGAACGATTCCGCCGAGGGAGAGGCCACGCAGGATAACCCCGCCCTGGCCGCCTCCCAGACCACCAGCGACGTCTATGCCATCTGGATAGACCACCGCAACGGCGACGCCGACGTCTACTTCGCCCGCTCGGCCGACGGCGGCCAGACCTGGGGCGCAGCAGTGCGGGTGAGCCAGGACACCGGCAGTGCCTGGCAACAGGCTCCTGACATTGCCGTCAATGCTTCGGGAACCCTCCACGCCGCCTGGGTGGACAGCCGAGAGGGTTCCAACGACATCTACTACGCCCGCTCGGCCGACAGCGGCCAGACCTGGAGCCAGGAAATCCGCATCAACGACGTCACCACCCGCAGCCAGTCCAGCCCAGCCATCGCTATCCTTGCCGACACCGTCTGCGTAGGCTGGAGCGACGAGCGAACCACCTATAACAGACACGACATCTACGTGGACTGCTCCTCCGACGGCGGTCTCAATTGGGGCACCGACACCCGGGTCAACGACGATGCCGCCGGAACTTACAAGCGCTATAATCCCGACATCGCCATCGCCTCCTCCGGCCGTGTCCACGTCGTCTGGTACGACGACCGGGATGGGGATTACAACATCTATTACACCCACTCCTCAGTCGGAGGTGGCTGGAGCACGAACAACAGGCTGAACCATGACCCAGGCACGGCCACGCAGCAAACCCCATCTGTCGCCGTCCACGGCAATACCGTCTACGCGGCGTGGCAGGACTATCGTAACAGCACATGGGACCTCTACACCAACTACTCCACCGACGGTGGCGATACCTGGCAGACCAGCGACCAGAAGGTCAACGACTCATCAGGAATTGAGCAACCTGTCCTGGCGGTGGATGGGCAGGGAACGGCCTGGGCTTCCTGGCGTGTGATTACCAGCGGGCAGTACATCCTATACAGTGATGCTTATGGTCCCAATGGCTGGGGCACCGATACCGTCGTCACCTCCAGCACCGCCTTCAAGCAGAACCCGGCCATCGCCGCCGGAGGCAGCCCGGTCTACGTGGCCTGGTATCACAGCTCCACTGGCGGCGATGCGGATATCTTCCTCTCGGCCTGGAACGGCTCCCTCTGGGGCGACGCGGTCCAGGTCAACGACGAGGGAGAGGCCCGCCAGGAGCGTCCTGGGCTGGCCGTGGGCAGCACCGGCACCCTCTACGCCGCCTGGATGGACTATCGCAACGACGCGAACAACGCCGACCTCTACTTCGCTCGTTCCACCGATGGCGGGGGCACCTGGGGCACCAACGTGCAGGTGAGCGATGGTGGACATTACGTCAACAAAGCCCCGGCTATCGCCGCCGCCGGGCCCCTCACCGTACACGTGGCCTGGGAGGGCGATCTCTCCGGCTACCCGGCCATCTACTACGACCGCTCAGGCGACGGTGGCCAGACCTGGGGTACCGACCAGCAACTGGATCAGAGTTATGGCAGCGCTACCTCGCCCGATGTGGCGGCGAGCGGAGCCCAAACCGTGTACGTCGTCTGGTCTCAATACTCCAGTCTCTACCTGGCCCGCTCGCTGGATGGTGGCACCACCTGGCCCACCCCCACCCAGATCATCACCAGCACAATGGCGGTGGACGCGCCGGCCCTGGTCGTGGACGTCACCGGCACCCTCCACCTGGCCTGGGAGGAGACAGTCTCCTACAATCCCTACGACGAGGACGTCTGCTACGCCCGCTCGACCGACGGCGGCCAGAACTGGAGCGACCGCCAGTGCTTCGGTACGGTCGCTAGCCTCAGTCAGCAGACCAACCCCGACGTTGCTGTGGACCCGGCCAGTGGGCGGGTGCACTTCGTCTGGGAGGACGACCGCTCCGGCAGCGGGGAGATCTATCACGTGTCCTCGGCCGACGGCGGCCTCTCCTGGGGGACGCCGGCCCCCATCAGCAGCGGCGGGCCGGCGGCGGAACCAGCCGTCACTGTCGAGGACGACGGCGCCGTCTACACCGTCTGGCAGGACGGGCGCAACGGCCACGACGACGTTTACTACAGCCGCTCCACCGACGGCGGCCAGAACTGGGACACGCCAGGCCGGGTCAACGACGACGTCACCACCTGGTACCAACGTCACCCGGCAGTCGCCTCCGGCAGCGGCGTCTACGCCATCTGGGACGACTTCCGGCGAGTCAACTGGGACATCTACGCCACCTCCCTGGTCAGCACCGCCTGTCCCGTGCCCCTGGACGAGGTGAGCATCAGCGGGCCTTCCGCCATCACCACCGGCCTTCCCATAATGCTCACTGCCGCGATCAGCCCGGCCGACGCCACCCTGCCCGTCGCCTACACCTGGGCGCCGCATCCGGCTTCCGGGCAGGGGACGGCTGAAGCAGTCTACTACTGGTACACGCCCGGCACCTACACCGTCACCGTCACCGCCAGCAACTGTGGCGGCCCGGTCCTCGCCACCCACCGGGTCATCGTCACCGCTCCGCCGCCCACTCTCCCCTGCGTGGAAGGGATCGTCTACTACGCCGCCACGCCGCTCTCGGGCGTGCAGGTGGACCTGATCCCCGGCACCGACCCCCAGGCCAATCCCATTCAGACGACGACCACCGGCGACGGCGGCGACTACCGCTTCTGCGACGTCACCCCCGGCCCCTACTATCTCAAGCGGCACGCGCCCTCGCCCGAGTACATTGAGTGGGTGGCTGGTTCCATCAACGTGGGCGGGAGCAACCTGATCAAGAACCTGGACCTGCCCAGGAAGATGACCCTGGACTCGCCCGCCGACGAGTCAATCGTCTCCACCTCCATTCCCACCCTCACCTGGCAATCGCTGCCGGAGGCCGGGCGCTACACGCTGCAACTGAACCGTACCGCCGACTGGGACCTGGTTGTGCAGCGCAACGGCCTGGTGGAGACCTCCTACCAGGTGGAGACACCCCTCACCTGGGGCATCTCCTACACCTGGCAGATTGATGCCTACACCGGCACCCACTGGGTGGGCACCACCGACGACAGCTTTGGGTTTACACTCGCCACCTTCATGCCCATAACCTTCACACTGCCCCCTATCGCCAGCGTGTACTCCTCGCTGCGCATTGAGGATGCCCCGGAGGGAGTGGTGGTGAACAAACTCATCGGGGACAGCAGCGGGGAGACCCCCTTCACCTATGTGGACATCGTGGTCCAGGCCTGGACGTGGAACTCTGATGTGCGCGATGAGGTCAACGTCATCCTCACCGTCCCCGGCGACCAATTGGGAGCACCGGTGAATACCTGGGTGCGGAGCAGCAGCGGCGGGACGTTGACCCCCGTGGCCTACACCGACCTGGGAGGGGGAAGTTACCAGGTGACCACTGGCCTGCTGCGCCGTTGGCCGTTCTTCTTCTCCTCCTACGCCCGGCAGGTGGTCTGGCGCTTCCGCATCCCCAACGGTATCTTGCAGCAGGACCTCAACCTCCAGAGCCACGTCCAGGTGCCCGGCTACATGGTCTTCAGCAGTTGGTCCGATGCCACCCTGCGCCTGGTACGTTACCCCTGGAGCATCATCGTCACCAATCGTGGCCTGCTCTACGACCACCACAGCAACTACCAGGCCACCCAACTCCTGGAGCAACTCTACACCGCCGTCCAGGGATGGCCCCACAACGAACAGCC
Organism: uncultured Anaerolineales bacterium; assembly: GCA_964412395.1. Lineage (GTDB taxonomy): Bacteria > Chloroflexota > Anaerolineae > B4-G1 > B4-G1 > CAYPOY01. The sequence goes on from CAYPOY010000253.1 coordinate 4,278, forward strand.
GCTGGGTGTGGTCTACTACGTGGACCGCTACAGCAATGAGGCCCGCGATTGGGACAATACCGACGTGGACTACACGGGTGATGAAGCGGACGCCAACGAGGTGGCCGACGAGATTGACGACCTCATCGAGGACTGGGTGGAGGACGGCACGGGAACCCTGTCCTTCCACCTGCCCTACTCCATCACGTTCAGCCTAACCTGGCGGCCTCCGTACCTCCTCATCGTCGGTGACGACGACGTCATACCCTTCTACCGCTACGACGATCCCTCGGACAAAGAGGGCATTGATCTGCGGGACTGCAATGGGGATGGCGTGCCTGAGCATCCCGGATGGTGCACCGACAGCAACACCAACCCTGCAATCCTGGCCACCGATGAGGACTACTTCTTCACCGACAACCCCTACGGCGACCTGTGGGGTGGCAGCGACTGGAAATGGGGCGACCTGGAGTTGGCGGTGGGGCGGCTCCTGGGGGACTCGGCCGCCGATATGCTCGCCTTGCTCAACAGCAGCCTGGCCACGGATGGTGATACCGGGCGGGCGGTGATGGCCAGCGTGGCTGGCTGGGAACTGGGAATGCCGGAAAGCACCGGCTGCGGAGGCGATGAGATCCACGATGTGCTGGACGTTCCTTCCCGCCTGGTGGCCCGGGGCTTCAACGTCCTCAACGACACCGAAATCCCCCGCACCGTGGACGTGATGTCCCCCTACGACGCCGGCTGGAACGCTGGCTTCCGCAGCGCGGCCAACGGCGGGATGGACATCTTCTTCATCGGCGGCCACAACCACTACAGTTACGCCGGCATCCCCGGCGACGACTTCTCCCCCGACGACACCTGTGCGGACGCCACCTGCGGCTACAACCGCTTTGACAATGACCATCCACTGGCCTTCATCGTCGGCTGCCACGGCGGCCTGCCGGTGCCAGACGTGGACGTGCCCGGCGGCGTGGACGACGACATGGTCTACGACCTGGCGCACGAGGGGGCGCGGGCCTACGTTGGAGCCACCGGCTTCAGTTACGGTTCCCCGGGCAGCCTGTGCTACAACACCTGGGGCGAGCGGCTGTTGCAGCGTTTCTTCGACGAGTTCCTCCCGGCTGGCTCCGAGAGCTATCCCATCGGCGAGGCCCTACGCCGGGCCAAGGACAACTATGTCTTCGGGTTCGGCGACAAGGATTACTATGACCGCAAGACTGTGACCGAATTCACGCTCTACGGCGTGCCCTGGCAGCGGCTGGACTACCCCGGCGGCACCCTGGCTGCGACTGCAGTGCGCAGGATGGCCAGCCCGTCGGCGGTGACCCGCCAGGCCGGCCCCATCGTCCAGGCCGACACCTTCCGCTACACCCGCATCATCACTGTGGAGATTGCCTCTTATGAGGCCACCCAGGTCATCACGGATGGCACCACCTACGACGTCCTCTCAATACCTGGCGGAGGTATGGCCGTCGCGCCCGACCTGCCGATGCTCCCCTATGTGGAGGGGTACACCCTCACGCTGCCGCTGAGCGCGACCGTGCAAGGCGTGACCCTCACCAACAGCACCTGCGCCGACGCCGGCTCTTACGAGGTGCCCATCATCGTCGTCCAGCCCTGGACGGAGGGTGGCACCACCTTCACAACAACCACGGACATCAACACCTTCTATCCCTCCGATGAAGACCTGGTACAGTGGCAGCAGCAGGGGGACCGGATGCTCTTCACGCTCCTCCCCATCCAGCATAATCCTACCAGCAACGCGACCCGCTTCTGCTCGCAGATGGTGCTCCAGGTGGCCTACGACGCCCCGCTGCCTCTGGCCGTATCCGACCTGCACCCGCAGGCGGAGCAAGTGGTCCCGGGCGAGCCCATCACCGCCACCGCGCTGGTGGAGAACGTGGGGGACGACCTGGCGACCATCACCACCACCCTGACCCTGATGGACACCCACGGTCACACCGTCGGCTGGCAGGACGGCGGACCGTTCTCCGTTGCGGCGGGGGGCCAGGAGGAACTTGACCTCGGATGGGATGGTCTCCTCAATGAGGGTACCTACGCCCTGATGCTGACACTGCGACGGGATGGGGATGTGGTCGGCATGGCCGCCGGCCGGGTCAACGTGGTCGGGGGAGCCCTCACCAGCCTGGAGGTGCCCACAACCACGGTGATGCCGGGCGAGCAGGCGACCTTCCGGGTCACCTTCGCCAACTACCTGGCTACTCAGGTGACGACCACGGTGAGCCTGGTCATCTACGATGAGTATGGGGATCCGATAGGGGAGGAGATAAGCCCCCAGACCGGTCAGGTGAACGGTCAGGATGAGGCCACCTTCTCCTTCTCCTGGCGGCCCAGTGGAATGCCCGGCGGCACCTACACCGCCTGGGCGCAGGTAGAGAGGGACGACGAAACCACCTACGGCCCGGCGGTACAGTCCTTCAAGGTGGGTTACAACGTTTACCTGCCGGTGGTGCTAAAGAACTTCTCGTAGCGGAACGGCTCTGGTTACACGTCCGCTGGTTCGTCGTCATGTGCCCGGCACCTTCTCGGTGCCGGGCACCTCTTCCATCCCAGGCACGCGACCTTCCTTCACAGCATGGACTTGACCATATCCCCCGCCTGGGCTACAATCAGGTGTGCCCGACGAGACCGAGATTGTCCTGGGGATAGCCACGCCGGAGATCAATCCTAACGACGTGCTGCTGGGGTTGAACCGGCTGCTGGGCCGGGCCTGGCACCTGCACAAATTGAACGGGCGGTACGCCGTGCGCGTCGAGGAGAACGTCTTTGCCGTGGTGCAGAACCGCGCCCGCGACGTCTCCGAGGAGGCAGCCATCCAGCGCATCGCCCGCGTGATGGTCAAGGAGGTGCTGGGAGGCAATGCCTACGCTCACGAGATTGATGACATCCCCGACGACCGCCACCTGAAGGTCGTCGTTTCGCTGCACGCCCTGGACACCGACCAGGACGTGTACGCCATCTACCACGGCCGCCGCTACCAGAACCGCATCGTGGTGCTCGCGCCGCTCACCGGAGACCTGCACAAAGACCAAAGCCTGATTGACAAAGCCAGGCGGGTCATCGGCGGTGAGGAAATCAAGAAGGACGTGAGCGAGGAGCGGGCGGCAAAGGTGCAGGCCATCATTGACGAGGAATTGAAGGAACTCAAGGAACGCCTCGAGGCCCGCTTCGGCTTCTGGCACAAAGTGTCGGTTATGGTCAGCGAGGGGCCGGACGGACAGCGATTGGAGAAAGAAGCGGTGCGCAAAATCCAGGTCGAGGCCGAGACAGCCAGCCTGCTGGAGCGGGCCGTCAGCGACATCGCCCGGATCAAGGAAAAGGCCCTGGACGTGTTGCACGCCCGGGGGCCAAAGGGGCTGCGGGCCGATCTGCTCTAC
>CAYPOY010000254.1:0-7623 GCA_964412395.1 uncultured Anaerolineales bacterium
GGTTCAGTGCGTCTATTCGATTGGAAAGGTACGAGCGAACTGTCGAAAATAGGCTCAGGCAGACGCTCAGGGCACAGCGCCCGATGGCGATGAACAGATTCTCCTTCATCGCGTCCATATCGGTGTGGAGCGCCTCGGCCGGATCGGGGCGAGTGAAGTGAAAGCCGTCCTCGGCGAGGTCAAAGATGCCAAAGAGGGCAACGTAGGCATCGCAGGAAGTCGCACACCAGGGCCACGATCTCCTCGTGGGTGAAGTGCCGCAGTTGCGCGGCGATGTTGTCCAGTAAGTCGTTCATAATGCCTCTAGCATCTCCATCAGCACCTTGCGTCCCGGGTAGCGACGGCGCAGGTCATCCACAATGGCCTGCCATTCGTCCAGCGCGTCCAGGTGTACCACCGCCACGCCTTCCCGCTCATACACCTGCTCCTTGACTGGGCCAGCCGGTTACCCAGCGTGCAGGGGTCGGCGACGACGCGCACGGCCGGGCTGGGCTGATCGGCGATGGGCGGTTCGGTCAATAGCGGCTCGGCCACAGCAGCCAGGCAATCGCCGGACAGAGTGGCGGGATCGGTAGCAAACAGGACTTGCAGTTTCTCCAGCACGCGGCGGGAGTTGAGAAACTGGGCCAGGTAGTAGTGCTCGATGTCGCTGCCCGCACCCGGGCAGATGGGACAGCCGTCGGCACAGGCGCTTTCGCACATGGCGTGGAGTTGCACCGCCAGCAGGCTTCTTACCTTACTTACAACCCCATCCGACAACCCCAGAACCAGCTACGGCGGCCGTACGGGTCGTACCTGAGGCGGTACGCACAGCGGGCGACGCCCACGTAGCTGAAAAAGGACCCGCCCCGCACCACGCGGGAACCGGATAGGGACATATCCTCACGCCCATCATCCGCTTGGTAGGGATACTCCTTGTATAGACTGCTGGTCCACTCCCAGACGTTACCCACTATATCCGCGCAGCCGCACGGGCTATTCCCCTCTGGCGAATACTTGCCCACTGGCGTCGTGCCCCCAATGCCCGCCCTTATCGTATTGCACTTGGTCCCATCGAACTCATCGCCCCAGGGATATTTGCGCTTTCTGCCTGGCAACGTCCCTGCTTCTCCCTTAACCAGGCGGCCCGTGGCAATGAGATGCCGCAAATGCCCCCCGCCTCCTGCCTCTTGCCTCTTCTCTTGCTTCTTGTTTCTCGCTCCCCGTCCCTCGTCCCAACTCGCTGCCTTTTCCCACTCCGCCTCGGTCAGCAGCCGCATCCCGGCCCACGCGGCATAGCCCCGGGCATCGTACCAGGAGATGCCTGCCACCGGGTGGCTGGCCTGGCCCTTTGGAACCTCAAGCGCGTGCCCGATGTCACCCATATACCGTTTGTACTCGATGTTGGTCACCGGGTATTTGCCGACATAGAAGGCATCCAGATAGACTTCGTGGGCCTTGTCGTCCTCACCCATAATAAACCACCCGGCTGGGACGTAGCACTCGTACACCAGGTGCTCACGCCACGCGCCGTCGGGGCGCAATTTCTCCAGCGCATGGATGGCGGCGACGCGCACCTGGGGACAGTCATCGGCCAACATCTCGATGATCGGTTCGACAAACCGCTCCCCCAACTGAGCCAGGGCAGCCACGGCGGCGGCGCGGGTGCGAAAGTTGTGGTCCTGTAAACCTTCCAGCGCAATCTTGTCCGTTGTCACGCTGCCCTCCTACATTCGTTCAAACCAGTAGGCCACCTCGTACTCTACGGCCAGCACCGGGCCAAGCGGTGCCCCTGTCCTCTCTCGCGGCGGGGGCTGCCTGCAAGCTCTCTGTGAACTTGTTCACTGATCATTCACTGCTCCCCTCCAAACACTACTGCCGTGAAGGCATACAGCGTCGCTCCCTCCCGCCAGCAGTCCTCCGGCAGGCCGGCCTTGAGGCACAGATTGTCCAAGAACTGCATCCGCCCCCAGCCTTGTTCGACCGGTACCTGCGGCAAGAGCAGCCCCTGCCGGCCATCCTTGAAGACCATCAGCCCGTGGGAGCCTACCTGCACCTGCTCCACATCCGTCACCCGGCGGAAGGGGGAGAGGACGGAGATTTCGACCGTGACGCCGGCCAGTTCCTCCGGCGTGAGAGGCGGGAAGCGGGAATCCCCCGTGGCCGCCGACACCGCCGTCTGCTGCACCACCTGGTAGAGCGGCTGGTCAGCCCGGGTGTGGCCGATGCAGCCGCGCAATTCGCTGCCCTCCTTCAGCGTCACAAAGGCCCCTGAGCGGCGAGTCAGCGCAGGGTCATCGGTCTCGTAGGGAGGGATGGTCTTGTTCTCCAGGTAGACCTTCAGCGTGGTGCGGGCCAGGGCCAGCAGTTCCTCCCGCTGAGTCTCCATCAGATCAGGTGGCTCGTAGCGCCAGAGCATCACTGCCCCGTAGCCAACGACCTGGCTGTGGTCGCCACTGACGTCGCCGGAGTTGGCGTAACGGAGGATGGTGACAGTGTCGGCTCCAAGTCCCTGTGCGACGCGCATCGTCACCAGGATGGGCCCCTCACCGCAGGCACAGGTCGCCAGGTTGGGGAAGCCCGCGCCCATCAGCGCCTCTATCGTCTCCCGCACCCGCGCCGGCTCGCCGGTCTCGATGGCCCCCAGCGTCGCCCCATCCACGACGAGCGCGTCTTCATAGCGCGGGTAGTGGGAGAGGTCGGAGGAGGCGATGACGACCGCTCGCCGGCCGGGGAGTGCCTCCAGCAGCGCATTGACCAGCGCTTGTACGGTCTCCTCGCCACCATCGCCCATCAGGATCGGCACGATGTGGCAATCAGGGCATACCCGCTGGAGGAAGGGAAGTTCGATCTCGATGGGATGCTCCCCTTCGTGAGCGGCCGGGTCGAAGGTGATGCGGGGGTCGGCCGCGACGAGCGCCTGGGCCAGGTCCACGTCCACCGGCACGATCCCCAGCGGCGTCTCGAAGCCACCCTCGGCCCAGACGGAGATGGGGTCCGAGAGGGGAGACTGGTGGTCGGAGGCGATGATAACGGCGACGTTGTACTGTACCCCCTCCAGTTGCCGGAATCCCGCCGCCGCCACCGGCCCGGAGAAGGCGTAGCCAGCATGGGGCACGATGAGACCAATGGGCTCCCCATCTACTGGCTCGACTGCCGTCAGCATCTCGTCTACCACTGCCGTCAGTTCGCCGGGGTCGCCGGGGTACCAGGAGCCAGCGACGACAGCGGGGCGGACCCGGTCAGGGGGCATGGTGGGAGAAGGGAACGCAGTGGAAGGGGGCGGCATCGTACCCGTGGCCTCCGTCGTTGGCGCAGCGGTCGGCGCAGCGCAGGCGGAGAGAAGCAGAGCGATCAGGGTCATCGTCAGCAGGGGTTTCCGGTTACAGGTTTCAGGTTTCATGTTCCCTCATGTCCGTCTTTCGGTCGTCACTTTTCTTCCAGTTTACAACTCAGGCAGGTCGGTTCCGCGGCCTGCCCTGCCATCTCCGTCCCTAACCGCGCGAAGAGGTCCTGTGCCTCCTGCCACATCGCCTCTCCCTTCTCCCTGTCTCCTCTCTCTAACTCGTATCTTGCCCACGCTCGTAACGTATGTGCTCGTTCCCCCTCAGCACCCATCTCGGTGAAGATCCGCATGCTCTCGGCAAAGCAGGCCACTGCGTCGTACGTTTTGCCGCCGACGGCTATGGGTTCCTCTGCCTGCGCCACCACCATCCCCAGGATGCGCCACGCTCCGCCGATGAAGGCCGGTGCTTTCACCTCCTGCCCCAACGCCAGCGCCCGTCGCGCCGCCACCATCGCCTCCTCCACTTTGCCTTGCCCCAAACACGCCTCTGCCAGGAAGCGATACGTGCCCGACAGCCATCTCCCCTGACCGACGATCTCAGCCCACCGGATGGTCCACCGCAGGCCGTCCTCGGCAAGGCGATACTCTCCCAGCCCGACCCACGCCCCACCCAGGTTGCTGAGAAATACCAGCATCCAGTTTACTGATCCGGCGGCCCCGGCGGCACTTCCACCGGCTGCCCCTCTGGCTCGCCAGGCCACCACACGCCGGGAATGGGCTCGCCGCAGAATTCGCACGCACCATTCACGATGTGGTATTCCAGCACGCTGAACCCCTCGCGGCGGATGAGCACCTCGCCGCAGGCAGGGCAGTAGGTGTGGTTGCCTGCGTGGGCGGGCACGTTGCCGATGTAGGCGAACTTGATCCCCTCCTCTCGCGCTATCTCCCAGGCCCGCTCCAGCGTCTCCACCGGCGTGGGCGGCAGATTGGTCAGTTTGTACTGCGGGTAGAAGCGGCTGAAGTGGAGCGGCACGTCGTGGCCCAGCGTCTCGACTACCCAGCGGCACAGCGCCCGCAGTTGATCCAGGTCGTCGTTGAGCGTTGGCACGACCAGGTTGACGATTTCCAGGTGCACGCCGCTTTCGTAGACAGTGCGGATGGCTTCCAGCACCGCCTCCAGCTCCCCGCCGCAGACCTTGCGATAGAACTCTTCGTCGTACCCCTTCAGGTCAATCTTGATCGCGTCCACCGCCTGGCACAGTTCCCGCAGCGGCTCTGGGTTTATATAGCCGGAAGAGATGACGACGCTGCGCAGCCCCGCCTCCCGCGCCAGCCGCGCCGTCGCCAGCATGTACTCGTAGAAGATGACCGGCTCCGAGTAGGTGTAGGCAATCACCGGCGCGTTGTACTGCTGCGCGTAGCGCACCACGTCCTCTGGCGGCAGGTCGGCGTTCTGCGTGTCCTCGGGCGCAGCCTGGGAGATAGTCCAGTTCTGGCAGTAGAGGCAGGATAGACAGCATCCGGCCGTAGCGATAGAGAAGGCGGCGGCGGCGGGCAAGAAGTGGTAGAAGGGCTTCTTCTCGATGGGGTCAACGTGCACCGCGCAGGGGTTGCCGTAGACCATCGAGTACAGCCGGCCGCCCCGGTTCTCCCGCACCCGGCAGCGGCCTCGCTGTCCATCGGCGATGATACAGCCGTGGGGACAGAGGGTGCACTTGACGAAGGCACCGTGGTGCTCGGGCAGGTGGCAATAGGAGACAGGCAACGGCTCCTCGGTCGTGCCGTGGCAGGCAGCACAGTTGAGTGTGCCGCTCTCCGCTGTGGAAGTGTAGTAGCGTGCCTCGACCGACCAACGGGTGGGCGGCTCGACCGGTGGCGGCCCTCCTGCACCCTCCGGCGGACGCTCCCACCAGCGGTTGCCACTCAGGGCGGCGGCCGTCCCCACCCCACAGGCGACCAATGCGCCGGTACCGAGCAGAAACTGCCGTCGTGTGATGCCGCTCATTTACTATCAGTCACTCCCTTGCAGGAAATTCACTCTTCCGTCTCCACCCACACCTGCGCCCCGTCGCTGGTGGCCTCGACCACACCATCCTCATCAGTACGGTAGACTGGCAGCCCCCCTTCGACTTTGCCCTTCGGCAGGCTCAGGGCATCGCTCAACAACATCTTGGATCGGAGGTGTCCAATGAAAGGCACGTTGATAGGGTACACCTATATTATACTCGGTTTTGCTCACTTGGGCTACTCTGCTCAGCCCCGTGGGGTTATACAGCCAGCGCATTTTTGGGCAACCAGTTATCACGGTCACTATTCCAGACTACGCACACAGGATGGTCTTATGGGCCGAGTGGGTACGGCTGTCGCGCCGACGCAGGCGACACTACCCTCGGCGACATTGCCTGCCCAGAAAGCATAGGCGACGCTTGCAGTTGCGGCTGCGACGTATTCTAAAGCGGCGAAGGCACACGGTCCTCGAACGGCGACGCGAGGATGCGAGGAGCGAGCGTGTGAGAACCGGGAAAGAAATCCTCATAGTCGTAGGTGTGACGATTGCGGTGATAGCCGTCCTCTACCCAATGTCATTGGGGTGTGTTTCATTTCGGTTAAAGCTCTAGACCTCGTGGGACGGCACACCGCACCCACGGCATACTCAAAGGTGACTGCGTTGAGCATCTCTTGCCCCGGACGCAGGCCCGGATTGAGGCGTGTGACGAGGGTGACTTGAGCAAGACCGCCGCGCCGCAGTGCCGTCAGGTTGCAGACCACCGTAAGTCAGGCTTGACGACATTCAGCGTGTACGTCCCGGCACGCAGCAGCGCCGTGTCGTTGAACGTCAGCGTGACAGCCTCACCCGGTCGGATGGTGTCCTGGCTAAAGCTGTAAAGCAGCCCGGCGGTACACAATAACACGGCGGGCGATGTACCACCATCGCCCGCCGGGGAGCGTTACGCATTTGGGACAAGCCCCCGTAGAGTTTCGGGCGGCCATCCAAGAAGTTGTCCACGCACGACTCGGGCAATGGGCATCTGAGTGATATCGTAGCCAGCCAGTTCCAGGGGGCACTTGCCGCGAATGTCCAGTTTTCGTCCTTTCACTGTTCGGTTGTCTTTGGCGAAAGGAGTGAAGCGATAGGTCAACTCAAACAGATGCAGATACTTCCGCGCCGTCTCAATGCCGTCGAAGCCACACATGTTCCGGTAATGCTGGTCAAAGCGGCGATTGACCAGTTCCACGGTGTTGTTGGTCAGCGGGATGAGTGGATTCTCAATCGCGTTGACCAATTTGGGGTAGTGGCGCTCCAGAAAGTCGAAGATGCGTTGAGCCTCAGGCATCAGGGCCATATAATCCTCTTTCAGGGCCATCACTTCCCGATATCGTTTGTCGACTGTCTTCTTGCTCTTGGCCTCGAATATCTCGTAGATCTGTTCCTTGAGGGTCACGGCCTCAGGGTGGGTCTCGGCGTAGTTGTTGCCGTAGACATCCTTCACCAGTCGCTGCGCCCACTGCAAGGCGTGGAAGACACACTCGTGATGCTTCGCCTTGGGGAACACGGTACGGATGGGCTCATCGTAATCCTGACACATGTCAGTGACGATGACGCGGGGGCTGTACCCTTTGGCTTTGAGAGCTTGCGGGAAGGCGCGGGCTTCCTTTTTGCCATTGTAGGGATAGATGTCGATATGCAACAGGTCATAAGTGTGAACATCCACTGCCATATAGACGTACATCCAGCGCTTCCGTTTGCCTGCTGGCTCGTCATTCTTGGGTACCAATACCCACTTCTCGTCTACCCCCACTACCCCACTGGAACGCACCACTATAAACAGGGTGGCGACCGGCAGCGCTTGCTCCCCCACCGCCATGGCCTAACGCCACAAGGTGACGTGCGAGACACCCACCGCTTCGGCTGCCAGACGATAGGTAGTGCGCATACGCATGTAGACCATCACCCCCCAGATCGCGGTGTCCACCGTCCAGGAGGAGTAGAGGCGCACCCCGTCAGGGTAGTTGGTGAAGGTCTCGTGCTCACAGTCCAGGTTGAGACAGTAGTAGCGATACCCCTCCACCTCACGCCATTCCCCTGTTTCAGGGTCGCGATACTTCTTGCGCCGTGGGGTGTTCTCTTTCCGACTCACCAGATCAGAGCCACAGTGAGGACAGCGGATGCTGCCGTCATCTATCTCCTCCCACTGACCGAAGAGTGCCTGTTGCAGACGGTAGGCATAAGGCAATACTTTCTTAAGCAGCGTGGCGGGTGCCCCCAGGCCCTGTTTCAGGGATTCCATTTCCAATGTCAGTTGAGCTCGACTTTATCCATTTGAGAGTCTTTGAGGAACTCGAAAGCCAAAGGTAAA
>CAYPOY010000255.1:0-7598 GCA_964412395.1 uncultured Anaerolineales bacterium
ACCGCCGCCGCTGCTCAGGGGCAAGCAAGCTGAGGACGCTGGGAATCTCCACCGCAGCCATCGCCTTGCAACTCGTGATGGGCGAAGGTCTCCCGACCGAGCCCTTTACGCCTCGGTCAGAGACCCTCGGCGAACGAGGACAACGATCACTGGGTTCCCATCCCCTGCTTTCAGGCTCCCAGGAACCGCCGCCGCTGCTCAGGGGCAAGCAAGCTGAGGACGCTGGGAATCTCCACCGCCTTTTCGGGCGGCACTCCTTCCAGCAAGGCACGCAAAGCCTGGCCAGCCTCGGCCGTCTCGGCCTGCGCCTCCAGTTGGCTCAGGAACTCATCCGCCTTGCCAATCGTCATCGAGCCGATGAACTCCTCCACTGGCACACCGACCGCGTTCAGGGTCTGGATAGCCTGGCGGAGCGCCGCCACGGAGACCCCGCGTTTTTCCAGCTCTGGAGCGATGTAGCCGTTGAAGAACTTGGCATCCAGGATAGACTTGCGGCCGGCCTCGACCTCCCGCATCTCCTTCCAAAGTCCGCGGCCCTTGACCAGCCCCTCGATTATACTGTGGGTGAGTTCTGTACCACCCCAGCCGACGATGCCCGCCGTCAGTATCCAGTCAATCAGCGTGCCCACGGTGAAATCGTCCAGGATCCCACCGATGCCGGCGTTGAACAGCACCAGGTTAGGGGATGAGAAGAGGACGTCAAAGCCCAACAAGCGGAAGAAGCGGACATTGGTCAGGCCGACGGCGACCACGGCAATCAGAGTCCCGAACCAGTGAGAGCGTATCTTCTTTTTCATTATATAGCCCGAGGCTGACGGGTTGGGCACTCCCGCCGGATTGGGCCAGACACCGGCCTTCTCCCAGCGCTCCCAGGTCACCTCCAGCACTCGCTCAGTGAAGGTGGCGATGGCGAGCAGGGGAGCCAGAGCAACCCACAGCACATCCGCTGTGACATCTTCCTCTTGCCCGAAAGGGACTCCTTCCCCGCTTGCCCACGCCACCGTCACGGTCAGCGCTAGAAGCGCCAGCACCCCCAGGACAATCCACAAGCTTCGTTTTATCACCATCTCAACTCCTTTCTCAAAGCGTATTGGGGGCTATTGTACCCCATTCCTCTGCCCTCGGCAACTTTATCCTCTATCCGTTCAATCCATCCCCTAACCATCCCCTGAATCCGTTGCGTGTTTTGCCCCCCTTAACAATTGTGGTACAATCCACAAATCATCTCCAGAGGAGAGACAACCATGCGCACAAAATCACAGGTAAGTCATACTTATGCTCGAGTCGTGAACGCCTGGTGTATGTATGACTGGGGGAGTTCGGCTTTCTCCACCACGGTGGAGGCCGCCGTCCTCCCTGTCTACTTCGAGGGGGTTGCGGCAGTCGGTCTGCCCGGCAACACCGCCACCGTCTATTGGGGGTACACGAACGCCATCGCCCTCCTGATCACGGCGCTACTGGCCCCCATCCTGGGCAGCATCGCCGACTACACAGGGGGAAAGAAACGACTCCTGACTGTCTTCGCCGGAGTGGGCATCCTGGCGACGGCTCTTATGGTCCTCATAGATACAGGAGACTGGCCCCTGGCCCTGGTGCTCTTCCTCTTTGGATCCATCGGCATCGGGGCTTCCTATGTCTTCTACGACGCCCTCCTGCCCCACATCGCCCACCCGGAGGAGATTGACTACGTCTCCTCCAAGGGCTACGCTCTGGGCTACCTGGGCGGAGGGATCCTCCTGGCGGTCAACATCCTGATGATCCAGGTCATCTGGGCGGGCAGCACCCTGGGGCCGCGCCTCTCGTTCGTTACCGTGGCCTTATGGTGGGCCATCTTCACCATCCCGTTCCTGCGCCACGTGCCTGAGCCACCTGCTAACACTGCTGGTATCGGCGAGGGGGTCAACCCGGTAGCGGCCGGCTTCCGCCGCCTGGGCCAGACCTTCCAGGAGATACGCAAATACCGCCAACTCTTATTCTTCCTCCTGGCCTTCTGGCTCTACAACGACGGCATCGGCACCATCATCAAGATGGCCACCATCTACGGCTCGGAGATCGGCATCGGGATGATTGACCTGATCGGGGCACTGCTCCTCACCCAGTTCGTCGGCATCCCCTTCTCCCTCCTCTTCGGCAAGTTCAGCGGCAGGATCGGCACCAAGCGAGCGATCATGCTGGGTCTCGGCTGGTACACGCTCATCGCCATCAGCGGATACTTTATGAGTCAAGCATGGCACTTCTGGGCACTGGCCTTTATGGTGGGGATGGTGCAGGGCGGGACGCAGGCCCTCAGCCGCAGCCTCTTCGGCCTGATGGCCCCCAGGGCCCGCAGCGCCGAGTTCTTCGGCTTCTACGACATCTCCAGCAAGTTCGCCGGGATCGCAGGGCCCGCCCTCTTCGCCCTGGTGGGACAACTGACCGGCTCCAGCCGGCTGAGCATCGTCGCGCTCGTCATCTTCTTCATCGGCGGCATCTTCCTCCTCACGCAGGTGGACGAGCAGGAGGGGATTCGCGTGGCCCAGGAGGAGAACCGGGCAGCGGGGGTGGCATAGTTCTTCCCGTTGGGCGAAGGTCTCCCGACCGAGCCCATTCGGCGACGGTCGGGAGACCTTGCCGAACAAGGAGAGGCGAACCAATCCCCGCCCACGATTAGACCCTGCCGACATCGCAGGTCAGCCGCGCTATGGCCCCATCTGAGCGACGACGATGCCGTCGGCCAGCACCCGCACCCCCCAATCGCCGCTGCCGGAGGCTGGGCCGCCCATGGCGCGGAAGGGCTGCCCCGGCGCGATGAGCGTGTTCCACCGCTGCACCTCCCCCCCACCCCGCCGCAGCACGACCGTTCCGTTTAGCGCCCGAGTGGTCGCCACCGCCACCTCCGCGCTGTCCCCGGAGGGGACGATCCGGATGGCGGCTTCCTCGTTGGCCCAGTTGTAGCCGCCGATGAAGCTCACCGGATACCAACGCTCCGTCCAGCCCACACTCGCGCCCGGCCGCAGCGTCCAGTAATCCCAAAACGTCGGCGTCAACCCACCCCACAACTCAAAGTAGCGGCTGCCATCGTCGGTCCACAGGTCGGAGGGGAGATCGCCCAGGCAGAAAATCTTGACCCCCGTGGCGGTGGTATGGGGAAAGACGCGCACCACGCCCTGGTCGCTCCCCTGGTCGTAGGCACCGACGAAGCCGGCCTGCGCCGGGTGGGCGAAGACCCCCAGATACTGGTGGTACTCGCTGTAGCGGCTAAAGTCCCGCCCGTTGTGCATCGGCCAGGCCATCCGGTCGCCCGGACCAGGGAGGCTCCCGTCGCCAGTGGAATGAACAGTGACCGTGTCGTCGGGCAGGATGAAGGTCAGGTCGGGCGAGGGGGCATTATAGTCGGAGAGGGTCAGCATCGCGTTGGCCCAGAACTGGTAGGATTGCGGCTCGCCGGTGGGATTAGTAATACGCGGGGTGAGGGTGAAATAGCTATGCTCGCCGTCCAGCCGGATCGCCACCTCGACGGTCAGGCCGGTGCGGTCGTCGGTGTCCCATACACGCACGCCGTTCCAGAGCAATTCGTACTGCCAGGGACGGTACTCGTTCAGCCCGTGCTCATCGGTGGGGAAGGCCCACTCCATCCCGCCGGTGGCCAGCCACCAGCCCCGGTATCCCCAACGGGTGGGCTTGACCACCGGATTGGCGTAGAAGAGTTGGCGGCCGGTCGTGCGGTCAGTCCAGCGCAGGATGCGCCCGCCCAGTTCCGGCACGACGACCAGTTGCACGTAATCGTTCTGGATGACGACGGCGCGATACGCGCGGGGCGCGGGACCGGTGACCGCATCGAAGTTGAGGCGCGGGTAGGGGTAGATAGGATCGTCAGGAGCAGTGGGAACCAACGCCTCCTGCCAACCATAGGTGTTGAGCATGATGTCCTGCTCCCAGGCGACGGGGCCGGAGACGGGGGAGAGAGTTGGTGCGGGAGGAGTGGGAGAGTGTGAGAGGGTGGGGGTGCGGAGGTGGGCTGTTGGTTGGGCCGCTGGTTGGGTAGTTGGCTGGGTGGTTGGTTCGATGGTTGGTTCGACGGTTGAGGTGGCGGCGGGTCTAAGGGTGGGGATGGGAGAAGGGGAACCGGCCACCGGAGGCGGGGTATCGGTAGGCGGCGGGGGAATAGGAGTCGGGCACGAGGTCAACGTGGCAGAGACCACCTGGGAAACGGCGGTGGGCTCAGCAGTGCCAGGCGGGACGGTCTGAGGAGTAGAAGTAGCTGGGCTGCACGCAGCGACGAGTCCCACCAACGCCAGAACCAACAAGATAGCCGTATTTGTCCGCATTCGTCTGCGTTCAACGGTCATAACACGAAACACGCAATACACTTCACATCTCACGTTTGACGTTTCACGTTTGACGTCTCACGTTTCACGTCTCACGCATAAATGTCCAGCACATCCCGCAGCATCGTCGCGGCGGAGGGGGTTGGGTTGGGCTCGTCTATGATGGCGGTGATGGTGCCGTAGATGTCGGTGCTGAATACGACACCCATCTGCTTGCGGCCCAGGTGTCCCAGGGGATGGTCCGGCGGCAGGGGCACAGGGGCCACAGAGAGGGTGTAAGCCCCATCGGAATCCCGCTCAGCCTGCGCCAACAGCCGGTAACGGTCACCCCGCTCCCGCGCGGAGCGCAGAGCGTCTCCGCTGAGAGCAGTGATACCGGTCAGCGCTACCTCCTCCAGCCGGGCTGGATACTCCAGGACAGCGTTGGCCAGGATGACCAGCTTGGCCGCAGCATCCCACCCCTCCAGATCCCACGAACTGTCTGCCTCCAGTGCACCAGTTTGGCGGGCGCGAGCCAAGGCCTCCTCCCAGGACAGGTCATCGGTCAGCAGGTCCATAACGTAGCCGGTGACCAGGTTAGGCACCGCCTCCAGCCTATGAATGACCGCCCCACGCAAGTCACGCTGACCGAGGTAGAGCGCGGGGAGGCCGCCAGCCACCGTGCCATCAAAGCGCAACTGCACCCCCTGCGCTGCCGCCAGATCGTGCAGTTCCTGGTAGGCTAAGACCAGCGGCCCCTTGTTAGGCGTCACAACGTGCATTCCCCGCCGCAGAGCGGTACGGATGCAGGTCAGCCCAGGCTCAGCCCCCTGCTTCAGGTTGACCGGGGAGGCCTCCAGCAGCAGGTCGGCCTGGGCAGTGGCGACCAGTTCCGGGGCCTGCCACCCCTGCCGCCCCACACCGGGGTAGTCGGCGATGGTACTCCCTGCTCGCTTGAGGTCCACCACTTTCCCTGGATCCAGTCCCACCACCGGGTCGTAGGCCACCCCCCGGCTGTCGGCGGCCCCTACCAGGCGCAGGGCCAGCCCATAGCGGCGGCGCAGGAGCGCGTCCTTCTCCAGAAGAATCTCACAGAAACGGCGGCCCAGGTTTCCCAGGCCAATGAGCAAAAAGCGAACTGTGTGCATAGCGCGCCCTCACTTTCCTTCCGTGCCTTCGGTGTCCAGCAACCCCTCGGCTGGCACGCCGACCCACCCGGCCAGTACCTCAGCGACGGTGTGGGCAGTGACGGCCAGCCCTGCGCTCAGGTCAGCGGGGGCGCTGATGGTGGGGATGCGGGCGCGGGCACAGGCCTCGTCCAGCAGGTCGAGTGCCTTGTCGGGCAGGTGGCGCTCGGGCAGCCAGCCGACCGAAAATTGCACAGCAGCCTCCAGCGCGTCCTCGGCGATGAGCACGTTATGGATACCGGTGAGAAACCGGGTTTTTCGGAAAAAACCCGGTTTCTGGGACAGTGCCTCCTCCGGTATCGGCTCCCCCACCCACACCGGCTGGAAGAGGCGCTCCAGCGCGGCGCCCCGCGCGATGTACTGCCGGTACTCGTCGGGCGTGGTGGCCCCGATGACCCGCAGCTCACCCCGCACCAGCGCGGGCTTGAGGGTGTTGCCCGTGTCCAACGCGCCCCCCTCCACCGCCCCCGCCCGCAGGATGGTGTGGATTTCGCCAATGAACAGGATGACGTTGCCAGCCTGGATGTCATTCCCTGTGGACATTGGCGCTGTCCGGCGTTTCAGCAAATACAGCAGCCCGCACACCTTTCAAGCGCACCCGGATCGTGTAATCGCCCAGGATGATCTCGTTGTTGTGGACGGTGAAGGGTAAGGAAACCCCCTCCCATACTTCAAAGTGTCAGTCAGTGTTTTCACCCAGACGCTGCCAGTTTCCGGGCTATAGCGCTTGACCACAACGCTGGCGTCCAGATAGAAATGGCTCATTCCTTGGGTCCCCGCTGTTCCAGAACGATTTCGCTGCGTGTCTTGCCCCCAGCCCGGCCCAGGGCAGCCCTGACGTTCTCCAGGCGCACGGTTGGGTCTGCGAGCCCGCGCAGGTTCGGCCCCAGTTCGGTCAACAGCCCGGCGGCATAGAGTGACTGGCGTGCCTTCTCTCGGTCGCTGTCGGGTTTTGCCAAGGTGCATCCACGACAGATATCGCACCGCTGCACTGTTCAAGCGCCAAATCCTTCCCAGCCGGCGAGCGAACCATTTGTGTATGCCGATGACCGGCCTGTAGTTTTGCTGTATTTGCTTCTCCCGTTGAGCCAGTTGGGCCACAAAGGGTATGTCAAAATCTCTTTCAATCATATGATGTGTCGTCGAACAGTCCCAACTGATACGCCCCACCGGGGACATCCAGGTTGATCCGGCGCGGCACCCGTCGTCCTTCGTCCACGCCGTCCAGCCTGTTAATATTCTCAACGATGGTGGGCAGACAATATTCGGCTATCTTCTCACGGATCTGGGGAGTGTTGAAGCGCAATACTCTCCACCCGACCGTCTTCAGGTCATTGTCGCGCACGTTGTCCCGCGGAGCGCGCTCCGGGTTGGCATGAAAGGTGTCGCCGTCGGTTTCCACATCAATCTGACCTGACGTGCAGTAGATGGCGAAATCGAGGGCATAGGAGCACCCCTTCACCTGAACGAATTCCTGTCGCTCGGCGCTGATCTGCAGCCGTTTCAGTTCAGCCCAAAGCCGGTCTTCCAACGGGCTCTCGTCGTATAGATCGTTGATCTCGCCGGCACTGCTGAACTTCTCCCAGGTAGTGGGTATGAAGACGATACGTCGCCAGCGCCGACTGAGAATAGGTTTGGGCAGCCGTTGCAAAGGTTCCAGGATCAGTTGATAGTAGCGCCGTCTCCCTTTTTCATCATGGGGCTGATTGGGGAAGAGTTGCCAGCGGTAGACCCGGCGCACATCGAGCACACGGGCATAGTAGTTGACGGCAAAGGCTTCACTGCCGAAAACCTTCGTCTGGTAGAAAGCCAGCCATTGCGGCGGCCAGCGGCCCTTCAACCACTTGTGGACGCTGCTGACCGGGATGCGGTACCAATGCTTGTCGCGTGCGACAGCAAAATCAAGCAGGTTATTGAGAATAGCAACCAGTACTTCACCACGGGTGACCATAATATTCCTCGGCCATTATAACATCAATCCCGCTGCGTCGCTACTCCCTGAATTGACTCACTAAAAATCGTACCGAAAGGGTATCGTTGGCTATAGTCGCAAGCATGCTATCGCGTTGCTTGTAGTGCCCCCCTAAAACTGGACACTTTTTGGGCGACTCTTAGTGAACGGCGG
>CAYPOY010000256.1:0-7587 GCA_964412395.1 uncultured Anaerolineales bacterium
ACGTGCCGGTGGTCATGCTCACCGTCCACGACGACGAACTGAGCAAGGTGCGCGGACTGGAGTTGGGTGCCGACGATTACATCACCAAGCCCTTCAGCCACCTGGAATTGCTGGCGCGGGTGCGGGCGGTGCTGCGCCGTGCACAAACGCTGCCTCTGGCTCACGAGCAGCCCTTCGTCAGCGGTGATTTGAGCGTGGACTTTGCCCGCCGGGAGGTGACGCGGCGCGGCGAACCGGTGCCACTGACCACCACCGAGTACCACCTGCTCTACCACCTGGTGCGCAATGCCGGTCAGGTGTTGACCCACGAGACGCTTCTAGCCCGCGTGTGGGGCCGCGAATACACCGACGAGATCAACTATCTCAAAGTCTACATCAGCCGTCTGCGCGCCAAACTGGAGGACGATCCCCACAATCCCCAGCACATCCTCACTGAGCGCGGCATGGGCTACTGGTTC
Source organism: uncultured Anaerolineales bacterium (assembly GCA_964412395.1). GTDB lineage: Bacteria > Chloroflexota > Anaerolineae > B4-G1 > B4-G1 > CAYPOY01. The sequence goes on from CAYPOY010000256.1 coordinate 459, forward strand.
CGCAAGTGACGGCGGGCCTGACCCCTTCCCGCCCCTCCCTCTCCCCAGCCCTCTCCCCGAAGCGAGGGGAGGGAGTTCTTCTCCCCCTTCCCTCGCAGGGAAGGGGGCCGGGGGGTTAGGTTGACCCCTCCATCTCCCGCGGGGTGCCGACCACCGGCCAACCTCGTTCGGCAGCGACTGCCGCCAGGCGTGGCTCTGGATACACCACCACCGGGTGGCCGACCCGCTCCAGCGCTGGCAGGTCGAAGAGGGTGTCGGCGTAGGCGGTACAGGCCGTCGGCTCCACCTCGGGGTGTGCGCTCAGATAGGCCTCCAGGCGCAGCGCCTTACCCTCGGTGAAGCACAGCGGTGGCACGATGCGCCCACTATAGCGACCGTTGCGCAGCGCCAGTTCCGTGCCCAGCGCTCCGTCCAACTCCAGCCGCGCAGCAATGGTCGCCAACAGCGGCTGGAAGGTGCCCGAGAGCAACACCACCGGTTCCCCCTGCGCCTGGTGGTTGCGCAGCCGCGCCAGCACGTCGGCCCGCAGGTTGGGGAGCACATCCTCTGCCGTCACCCAGTCGAAGACCTGTTGGGCACGCTGCGACGTCAGCCCGCTCAACAACCAGGCCATGTGGACCGCCCACTCCCGGAAAAAGCGCTCCCCGCTGACCAGTCCCAGCCGGTACAGCAATCCCAACGCCATGTGGGTGGACAAGAAGAAGTAGAGGGTGGGCAGTTTCACCCGGTGACACTGATGGTGACGCTTCAGCGCCTGCCAGATGTGACCAGTATACAGCGTGCCGTCCAGGTCGCAGAAGACCACCGCGCGGGCAACTTTGTCCATAGTACCCCCTCGCTCCGCTCTCCGTTATTTCCACAGTTCATCACGGTAGTATAACCGTAGGGCAGCCTTTGTCAACTGGACGTTGCGGCAATTGGGTCTCGTGCACCGGAAACGGCATGCAGTGGGCGCTCGCTTAACTACTTTTTACTCTTTTGTAACCCGTTTTGACCTTTTTTCTCCCGTCAGGTTACTCTCATAGATTATCATGCTGTTATGGAAGGGCAAAGCGGCACACGTGAGGAGACCTCTTCCCTGGAGCAAAGGGGGCCGGCGACAGGCCGCGGCCAGTATGCCGTGCAGCCTTCATCTGAACCATCGGCCTTGTACCGCCGGCGTCGCCTGCCTCGCCTGAACCAGGCCACCGTTACTGCTTTGCTGATCGTGATACTCATCGCTGCGAGCGTGCTGGTGGCTCTGATCACCTGCTGGATCGGCCATTAGGGCTGGATAGAGACAATTTGCATATGCGCCATACGTCCGATGGGCGGGTGATGGAAGAATAACAAATAGGAGGTATGTTGTGAGTCGCATCGCTATCGTGACCGAGTCGTCAGCCAATCTGCCGCCCAAGGTGGTAGCGAAATATGGCATCCACGTCCTGCCGCTCAGGATCATCTGGGATGGTAAGGTGCTGCGCGACGGAGTGGACATCACGCCCCAGGAGTTCTACGCCCGGCTGCGGATGGACCACTGCATGCCGACGACTTCGGCGCTCAGTCCCAGCGAACTGCTGAGAACATTCCGCTCGCTGTCAGAGGAGGCCGAGGCCATCGTGGCCATCCTCCTGTCCCAGGAACTCAGCGGCACGTTCGAAGCAGCGCAGATGGCCCAGCAACTGGCGCCCACGCTGCCCCTGCACCTCGTGGATTCGCGCACGGCGGCCATGGCGCAGGGTTTCATTGTGCTGGAGGCCGCCCGGGCGGCTGCGGCCGGGGCCACCGTCGAGCAAGTCGTTGCCCGCGCACAGGAGATGATCCCCCGCGTGCAACTTCTGGCCGTGCTGGAGACACTGGAGTACTTGCACCGTGGAGGGCGCATCGGCACAGCCTCCGTCTTCCTCGGCTCGATGCTCCAGATGAAGTCCATCGTCGGCATCCCACCCGGGAGTGGCTCGGTGGTCGGCGTCGCCCGGCCCCGCACCTGGAGACGCGCCGTCGCGCGCATGGTAGACTTGATGGCCGAGCAGGTGGGTGACCGGCCAGTCCACGTTGCCGTCAGCCACGGCGATCACGAGGAGGATGCGGCGGCTCTGGCAGAGGAGTTGCAGCGCCGCTTCGACGTGCGCGAACTCTACACCACCTACTTCACGCCGGTGATGGGTGCCCACGCCGGCCCGGTTCTCGGCGTCTCGTTTTATGCGGATGGGAACACATCCGTTCGAACGGTTTAGGGAGGAGTGATGAATATACTGGCCGACGCATTGACAACGCTGCGTTGTGTGTTCGTGTTGGCCATCCTCTACGCTGGGGTGGTGGAGGGGCCAACCGAGGGGCTGGCTACGGTGGCCCTGCTGACCATTCTGGCCTGGATCAGCGACGTGCTGGACGGGCCACTGGCCCGCCGGGCGCGCCGCCCGACCCGCCTGGGCTGGTGCGATCTGATGGCGGACCTCGGGCTGACGTTGGCGCTGGCGACCTGCCTGGTCGCGTGGAAGGTGGCACCGCTCCTGCTCGTCGCGGGTGTACTGGCGCTCGCCGGCCTGGGTGTGCGGGCTTTCCACGCTCTGGCGCCGCTGCAACTGGCGATGGGGCTAGTCTATGGTGCGTTCATCCTCGCCGCCTGGCACGTCGCTCCAGAATGGGGCCGCGCACTGGTGGGTGGCGTTGGACTTCTCGTGTTGCTCAACCCCCGGCGGGCCTGGCAGCAAGTCACGGGGTTCCTGAACCAAGCAGGAGGTATACTCGGGCGCGTGCCGCCATCCGCGTTCGCTCGGGCAGAAGATAGGAGATGAACCGATGGATAGGGAGGAGCAATAAGAGATGATCTGGCAAGCGATCCTTCTGTGCATCGGCGCCTACCTGCTGGGCTCAATCCCCACGGCTTACCTGGCCGGCCGTTGGCTGCGGGGTATTGATGTCCGCCAATACGGCACCGGCAATGTGGGTGGCTCCAACGTCTGGCACAGCGTGGCTCGCTGGGCCATCGTTCCGGTGGGCCTATTCGACGTTGGCATGGCGGCGCTGCCAGCCTGGCTGGCGCTTGGCCCGTTGGATCTGGGCTACCCGGTGGCCGTCGCCGCCGGGCTGTGCGTTGCCCTGGGCCACGCCTGGTCGTCCTACCTGGGCTTCACCGGCGGGCGGGCGCTTTCGAGCATCTTAGGCACGCTGGCGGTCGTCTTCCCCTGGGGCGTGCTCATCCAACTGTCGCTTATGGGCCTGGGGTTGGTGCTACACATTGAAGCCCTGTCTGCATCGCTGGGGTTGCTCGCTCTGCCGCTCTTGAGTCTGGCTTTCGGTCGGCCGCCGGCCGTGACCTGGGGCTGCGTGGCTATGATCGTGCTGACCGCGGTCAAGCGGGTGGAGGCCAACCGCGCGCCGCTGCCGTCGGGTCCCGAGCGGCGCAAAGTTGTCTGGCGGCGATTGTGGCTGGATCGCGACATGCCTTCCCACGAGGAGTGGGTGGCCCGCGGGCCTGCTGAGGCGCAGCCGGGCGAGGGAGGAGGCAACGCGCGATGAGACTGTTTCGACACCGGAGTCAGCGCACTGTCGCGTTTGTGCTCAGCGGCGCGCCGTGATACCCCTTATTCCCCACTTGTGGTAAAATAGACGTTGATGGCCCGCTCACCTATCCGCAGAGTCCGGCATTTGCAACGCTACCGTGAGATCGCGGGGATCTTCATCCGCCACGGCTTCGGCGAACTGACGGACCTACTGGAACTGCAGCCCTATCTCGCGCTGCCCCGGCGCCTGCTGCGCCGCTGGCGACAAGAGACTCCCCCGCTGGGCGCACCACAGCGAATACGCCTGGCGATGGAAGAACTGGGCCCTACCTTCGTCAAACTGGGTCAGGTCCTCAGCACCCGCCCCGACCTGATCCCCCCGACCTACATCGCCGAACTCGCCAAACTGCAGGACACCGTGCCCCCAGCACCATGGGAGTCGGTGCGGGCACAGATCGAGGCTGAACTGGACGCACCGCTGGAAGAACTTTTCGCCACTCTCGACCCCATTCCCATCGCTGCCGCCTCGCTGGCCCAGGTGCACGCCGCCACGCTGCCTGATGGCTCGGCGGTCGTCATCAAAGTGCAACGGCCGAATATCCAGCCGACGATCGAGATGGACCTGGAGATCCTCTTTGACCTGGCTCGCCTGCTTCAGGCACGCACCCCGCTGGGGAAATTCTACGACCTGCCGGAGATAGCAGAGGACTTTGCCACCACCCTGTGGGCCGAACTGGACTTCTACCGCGAGGGGCATAACGCCGACCGCTTCCGTGCCAACTTTGCCGACGAAGCCTACCTCCACATCCCACAGATCTACTGGGACTACACCACCCGCCGTGTGCTGGTATTGGAGCGTATCAGCGGTATCAAGATTGATGACATCGAGGCACTGGACTCAGTGGGCTATGACCGTCACCGCGTCGCTCTCCACGCCGTCCGCATGATCGTCAAGGAGGTACTGGAGGATGGCTTCTTCCACGCCGATCCCCACCCGGGCAACTTCGTCGTCATGCCGGGTGAAGTCATCGGCGCAATGGACTTCGGGATGGTCGGCCACCTGGGCCGGCGTGAGCGGGACGACCTGATCCGCCTGTACATCGTCACCGTGCAATTGGACGACGAGGGCATCGTGGATCAGTTGATCCGTATGGGAGCCGCCGCCGGACAGGTAGACCGGGCCGGACTGCGGCGGGACGTGGCGCGGATGCTCCGCAGATACCAGGGACTGCCGCTCGAGGCGATCAATACCAGCGAAGTGATTGAAGAGTCCATGTCCCTCGCTTTCCGTCACCGTCTGCACATGCCCTCCGAGTACTGGCTGCTGGGCAAGACGCTCGGGATGATGGAAGGGGTAGGGTTGAAACTGGACGCCGGCTTCGACGTCTTCGCCGTCTCTCAGCCTTATGTGAAGCGCTTTATGTGGCGGCAGTTCTCCCCACGCACCCTGGGAGAAAAGGCTTTGCGCGGGGGCCAGGAGTGGAGCGATCTGGTGTTGACCATGCCGCGCCGCCTCTCCCACCTGCTAGATGACGTAGAAGCAGGTAATCTGTCGGCCAGCCTGCATCTGCCGGAAATTCCCGACTTGATGGTCCGCCTGGATCGCATCGCCAACCGACTCTCGATGAGCATCCTGCTGGCCGCGCTAATTATGGGGCTAGCCACGTTGGTACCGGCCTTTAACCTGGCGGAGCAATGGGGACTGGTGATTACACTGATTCTCATTGGTTTCGCTGGTGCCAGCCTGCTGGGCCTGTGGCTGATCTTCTCCATCTGGCGATCGAGGAAATAAGGGGCTTCCAGAATTTTCTGGAGTGGCCTAACGAGATGCGACGCCTTGTGTGGGGCCTGCTTGTCATTTCCTGCTTCTGTGCTATCATGCACCTCGTTTTTGGTAAATGACGATGGCTAAAGAACCCCAAGTCCCCCTCCCAGCCAACGAACCTCGCTACTGCCCCGCTTGCGGCTCACGAGTAGCCGCTATGGCAACGACATGCCTGATGTGCGGGGCTTCGCTCGTTGAAGAAGAGGCCACACCGGAGGAAGAGGAAAAGGACCAACGGGGACTGCCCGGCTGGGCCAGAGCCCTGATCGTCGTCGCGTTGGCACTGGCAATCCTCTCGGCAGGTAGCTTCGGGCTTTATACACTGATGACCGCCGAACCCGATCTCGAGGATGTGACGCCCATTGCCCTCCCTACCCGCACACCCGCCGCTGCGCCGACCTCGACAACCACTCAGACACCCGCTCCTACCTCTACCTCTACGCCTACCCCTGTTCCGCCGCTTGCCCATCCGGTGCAAGAGGGGGAGACACTCATTGACATCGCCGCCACATACAACACCACAGTCGATGCGATACTGGCCCTGAACCCGGACGTGGATTCGGAGCTGATCCGGGTGGGACAGATCCTGCTCATTCCAGTTCCAACGTCCACACCTGGGCCTACCAGCACGCTGGAACCGGGCGTTCCCACGCCGACGCCGGCCGATTACATCGTTCACGTCGTCTCGCCTGGCGAGACGCTTATCTCCATCGCTGAGGAACACCAAGTCTCGGTATCGCTCATCCGTGCTGCCAATGGCCTGCCCGCTGACGACGACACCATCCGCGTCAATCAATCGCTTGTCATCCCGGTAGGCACGCCGATGCCCAGCCCCACGCCGACCATAGACCGCAACGCCACGCCTACCCCTGTTCCGTCCTACCCGGTGCCTCCGCTCCTCAGCCCGCCCAACGACGCGATCCTCGTGGGAAGCGACGATCCTATCCTCCTGCAATGGGCCTCCGTGGGCGTGCTGCGCGACAACGATTGGTACGCACTGACCCTTTTCCAACTGCCCGGCGGTGTGATCTCGGCCACGACGTACACCCGTGCCACTGCCTGGCGCGTGCCTCTTGACCTGATGCCGGCCTCAGACGCTGACGTGCGCGAGTTCCTCTGGCAGGTGCAGGTTGTGCGGGAGACGCGGGACAGAAATGGTGAATTGGTCTACGAGAAGGCTGGTGCTCCCAGCCAGGTGCAGGTCTTCACGTGGCTGGAGCCTACTCCTACACCCAGCCCTTCTCCCACGCCAACTCTCTGAAAAAATACGACACGTCGTTTGCCCGTAATACCGAAAAGCGCAGCGCCGCTCGAGAGAGCGGCGCTGCCTTCACGCATCACGTTTTACGCCTCACGTCACCAGGGGTTAACCTCCCCCCGCAGGAACCTGTTGATGTCGGCGGCGGCGCGCTTGCCGGCACCCATCGCGCTGATGACTGTCGCCGCGCCGGTGACCACGTCCCCGCCAGCCCATACCCGTGCCTTCGTCGTCTGACCTGTCTCCTGGTTGGCGACCACAGTGCCCCACTTCGTCCGCTCCAGCCCCCCGGCCTCGTTGAAGACCAGCGGGTTGGGCCGCGTCCCCAGTGCCATGATCACCATGTCCACGTCCACATCGAACTCGGAGCCTTCGATGGGGATGGGGCGCCGCCGGCCGCTCTCGTCGGGCTCGCCCAACTCCATGCGGATGCAACGCATGCCGCACACGTTGCTGTGCTCGTCCCCGTAGATTTCCACCGGGTTGGTCAAGAAGTCGAAGATGATCCCCTCCTCCTCGGCGTGGTGCACCTCCTCGGCGCGGGCCGGCACCTCGACCCGC
>CAYPOY010000257.1:0-7581 GCA_964412395.1 uncultured Anaerolineales bacterium
CGTCGGCGGAGATGCGCACCGTGTAACTGCCATTCATCAGCCACCAGGGGCCGTAGGAGCCGGAGGTGTTGGTGGTGCCGGAGATGATGCTGGTCGTGCCAGAGATGACGTCCACGAGGGTGTCCTCCAGCGGGCCGCCGGGCCGGTCGCTCGTCACCGTGCCACGCAATTGGCCCATGTTGGGATTGGGCAGCACGGTCATGGTCACCGGTACGTCCACTCTGGGGTTGGAGAGGTCGTTGCTGGAGATGCGCAGACCGGCCTGGTGGACGCCCGGCTCGTCAACCTGCGAGGCATCGAAGGTGATGGCGACGGGCACCACACCGGAGATCGGCACTGTGCCGGTGATAGGATCTTCGGAAAGCCAGGGGACATCACCACCGGCGAATTCCAGATGCATGTAGTAAGGCGAGAAACCACTGTAGCTGTTCGTAAAGCTGTTCCCCGGCGGATACCCGGCCAGGCTACCGGCTACCCCTGTTTCCAGAGTGCCCAGGCAGGAGGCAGGCATCGGTACACTCTCAGTGCCACATCCATAGGTAGCGCTGCTGTTCCAGCTTGCGCCGACGTAGTAGTATTTGCCCGTTTCCAATGAGACGTCTATGGGACCAGAACTATACCAGTCTTCGCCGCTGCCCGTGCTGGCGATGAAAGTCTCGTGAATCTTGGTGTAGGAGCCAAGCAGTGCGTCAGATTCGTAAACAAAGAAGTACATATCTGTGGTAGCAGCAAAGTCCAGATATATTCTGATCTCGGAGAGGGTAGTGGGAGTGATGACGTGGAAGATGTCGCCCCGGTCACGGGCACTGCCGCTCCACGTGCTCCCGCTCCAGCTCCCATAAGTTTCGGAACAGCCGGTGCCAACAGATGAGACTTCGCATATCTCAAACTCCAGCGCTGCCGAGCCAGTGTTGGAGATGTTCAGCGTGCGGATGACTGTCTCTCCCCAGTTGAGCGTCTCATCATAAGAGGTGGGCGTCACCTCAATCCGGGGCTCACCCTCCAAGGTAGAGGTGCGCACACGGATGGCTATATCGTCCGATTGGTTCGCCCCCAGGTCATACCAGGATCCATTGCTACCGTCGCTACTAATGTACGTGCGCCCGGTCTCGTGCGGTCCCTGGTCATCGGCCACGATGGGATATATGTCGCTGGAGTTCGTGAACTGAACTACCGCAATCACGTCATCCCCGCTGGTCAACGGCACAGGCGAACTCAGCTCCACCGAGTGGTAACCTGCCTCATCGAAGCTATTGTCCAGCTCCTGCGCTAACAAGGTGCTGGGCATCGTCCCGTCGAAATCATCGTAGAGGTACACGTCCACGTCGGTTGTTTCGTCACTGGTCCAGAACTCCACCCGCGTTCCGTTCGTGTCAACGGTGGGGGTGAACACCGCCAGGCCCCAGGCGGTCGTGGTCCCGTATCCCCAACTGGTTGTCCAGCCACCTTCGTCGTAGTACATCACATCGCCGTTGTTATCATAGTTCTGCCAGTCGTATGCGAATGATGAGTACTTACCGATGCTGGCCGATCCGTAGGCGATGGTGAAGTAACCGCCCTCGGTACCGTAACCACAGGTGCCTCCCCAATCGGTGCCCCAACTGTTTTTCACGATCCAGCCGCCTGTGCCTCCGGCGTGGGTGAGGTCGTCATCCCAGCCGACGATCAGCACGGCGTGGTCCGGCGTCTCCGTTCCTGTGTAGTAGAGCGTATAAGAACCATCGTAGCTGCTGAATCCGGAGAAGGATGCATACATTGAGGTGTAGACCGGGCCATGCGTCTCAATGTAGGTCTTGAGCGCGTCTGTGTCAGGCACCGCATCCCCCGATATGATCCGCCAATCCAGTAGCGTCTTTTGATACGGGCATGTGGATTTACAGGCGACGTTGCTGGGTACGTATGGGTCACACGTTTCCAACACCGTACCTTTCTTGGAGAACAGGCTGGCCATTTGCCAGTAGTTTCCGCCGGCGCAACTGGTATCGTACCAGTTACATTCCTTCGCGTTGTTCTCCGAAAAGTCCCACGTGCCAGCATCGTCAATGAGCATTTTTGACTCGATATTCGCGATGGAGGCAAAAGCGTAACACGAACCACAGGTGCTCTGATCCTTCACCGGAGTCACCTTCCCTTGTGCACGCCAATCCCAACTGCTGGGCTGATCCACGGGCGCTCCCTGGACCCTATGCCCGGTCAGGTGAGACAGGTCCATCGGCGGTGGCACGAAGCCCGTGCCAGGGGGGAGTTCACTCTGCACCTCCGGCCGTCGTGGTGCCTCCTGTGGCCGCGGCTGCTGGGGAGGGGGGGAGGACGGTGTGTCGGGCAAAGGACGCGTGGTCCCCAACAGATCGTATGACTCTGGCACAGACGCTGTGCGGATGTTCTCCTCATCCGTCCAGTCGTCGTTTATCCAGTTGGCCTGAGGCGCGTCGGAATTGTAGCGCAAGGCGATAGGGTTATCCGCCGCCGCTGCAACGCCCGGCGAGAGAAGGGTTGACGGAAGGACGATGGAGCAGAGCAGCAGAAGACGCAAGGCTGAATGGTAGGTTAACTTCATGGCGGTCTCTCCTTTTAGTAAAACGGCTCACAAAATCGTAGCTTGCCCGCGGCCGACCCGGTCCTACAGGACAAGGAGGGACTACAGACAATTACCCTCTGCAATCCCTCAGGCTTGGATCCGACGTATGGGTGCTCCTTTGGCTTTTGACTAAACCCATGCCCAATATTATACCATAGCAACCGTATTTTCTGGTGATAAAAGAACTAAAAATTTCCTGGACTGGCGAGGTAAAGTTGCGCTTTCTTCAGGTCCGATGCAGCGCCGATAATGCCCGTGCCTGTGCCTCGGCGTTATAAGAGCTGCGCACCAGCGGGCCGCTTTCTACCCAGCGGAACCCCATCGCGTCCCCCCGCTCCTGAAACATCTCGAATTCCTCCGGTGTGTAGTAACGGGCAATGGGGATGTGCTGCCTGGTGGGTTGGAGGTACTGCCCGATGGTGAGAATGTCCACGTCCAGTTCGCGCAGGTCGTGCATCACGTCCAGCACCTCGTCCACCGTCTCCCCCAGGCCGACCATCAGGCCACTCTTGGTGATTGCCTCTGGCCACAGTACCTTGGCGTTGCGCAATACGGCCAGCGACCACTCGTAGCGGCACTGGGGCTGCGCTGCGCGGAAGAGGCGTGGCACCGTCTCGACGTTGTGGTTGAGGATGTCGGGCCGCTCGTCCATCACCGTCTTGAGCGGCTCAATGTGTCCTCGGAAGTCGGGGATCAGCACCTCCACCGTGCAGCCGGACTGGAGGAGCCTGCCCTGAGCTTGTCGAAGGGCGCGGATGCGGCGGATGACGGCGGCGAATACCGAAGCGCCGCCATCGGGCAGGTCGTCCCGGTCCACCGAGGTGATGACGGCGTGCTTGAGCCCCATCGCATGCACCGCCTGGGCCACGTGCTCCGGCTCGTCGGGGTCGAGCCGGGCCGGGCGGCCTGTCTTGACATTGCAAAAGCGGCAGTTGCGGGTACAGGTATCGCCGAGGATGAGGAAGGTGGCGGTGCGGTGGCCCCAGCACTCGCTGATGTTGGGACAGTGGGCCTCCTCGCAGACGGTGTGCAACGCCTTGGCCCGCATCAGCCGCTTGAGCCAATGGTACGTCTCGCCCGCCGGAGCGCGCACCCGCAGCCACGGGGGGCGGCGTTGGGGACGCTCGGATGTCCGTTGCTGTGTCTTGTCCATAATTCAGATCCTCGTCCAGTGAATTTGACGTCGCTCAAATGTTGCCAGTCGCGTGAACCCCGCTGCCCGCGCCATCTCCAGCGCCACGTCGAGGCACGACCCGACGGCATCAGGGGTATGGGCGTCGGAGCCGAGGGTGAGAATCTCACCGCCCAGTTCACGGTACCACTGCAACACCTCCAGCGACGGGCAGGGCTCAGATTGTCCCCTGCGCAGCGGCGAGGTGTTGATCTCGATTCCCTTGCCGCGCTCGACGAGGGAGCGTAGCGCGGTTCGGATCATCTCCGCGTATGGTTCCGGACCGTCGTAGGCTTTGCCAAACTTGCGTGCATCGCGCTTGACCAGGTCCAGGTGCCCCAGCACGTCAAAATTCCCTTCTGCAGCCAGGCGGACCACCTGCCGGAAGTAAGCCTCGTAAGCCTGGCGCAATGGCTGCTCAAAGAATGGCTTTTTCCAGGCGGCCTGCATCCCATCGGCGTAGTGGGCCGAGCCCAGGACGAAGTCGAAATCGCCCACAGCCAGCACTGCCGCCGTCTCGCAGGCGAAGAGGTGCGGCTCGCCCACCTCTACCCCGGCGCGGATGGTCAGCCTGCCGCCGTAGATGGCCCGGCAACGCTCGATTTCGGCCAGGTACGCGGCAGGACGGAAGTAGCCACGCGAGTCATCGGGGCCAAAGTCGAGATGGTCGGTGAAGGCGATCTCGCTCAGCCCGCGGGCGATGGCTGCCTCGCAGGCCGCCGCCATTTTAGTCTTGCTATCACATGAGAAGCAGGTGTGGGTGTGATAATCTTGTAGGATCATTTGTGTATCGCTTTCCCAAACACCCCGTGTGCGGCCTCCATCAGCACCTCACTCAGGGTAGGGTGGGCGTGGACCGTGCACGCGATCTCCTCCGGCGTCAGTTCCCAGTTATGAGCCAGCACCAGTTCGGGTAGCAACTCCGTCACTTCCGGGCCGACCAGGTGAGCACCCAGAATCTCGCCGGTGGTTGCATCGGCCACGATCTTGACGAAGCCGTCGCGATCGCCCAGCCCTAGCGCCTTGCCGTTGGGGCGGAAGGGGAATTCCCCTTCCTTGACCTCGTACCCCCGCTCGACCGCCTGCGGTTTGGTGAGGCCGAAACTGGCCACTTGCGGCTGGCAATAAGTGCAACGTGGCATTGCCTCGTAGTCTAGCGCTATTTTCCGGGTCTCTGCCCCGGCGATGGTCTCCGCTGCGACGATGCCCTGGGCCGAGGCGACGTGAGCCAGCGGCAACTTCCCGGTCACGTCACCGATGGCGTAGACACCATGCACGTTGGTGCGCAGGTAACCGTCTACGACGATGGTTCCCCGCTCCACTCGCACGCCGATTTCCTCCAGGCCCAGATTCTCGCTGTAGGGCCGCACGCCGATGGCGATGAGCGTCCGTTCGGCTTCTAGCACCTGCTCGCCCTTCTCGCCCGCCACGTTCACCCGCACGCTGTCGGCGGTCGTCTCCACGCCCTGCACGCGCGTGGAGGTTAACAACCGTACCTTGCGTCGCTTGAAGGCACGCTCCACCTCCGCGCTGACTTTCTCGTCCTCCAGCGGCAGCACGTGGGGGAGCATCTCGACGACGGTGACCTCAGCACCGTAGGTGCGCCATAAGTGGGCGAACTCCATCCCAATCGGCCCGGCCCCGACGATGATTGCCGAGGCGGGTAACTCGCGTAGCAAGATGGCCTCCCGGTAGGTCAACACCCGCTCACCATCGGGAGTGATGCCAGGGATGGTGCGCGCCTGTCCTCCCGTGGCGATGATGATGTTGCGCGTTTCCAATGTGCGTGTGCCGCCCATGTTCAACGCTACCTTGACCTCGTTGGGCGAGCGGAGTGTGCCTGTGCCCTCAATCACCTCGATGCCGTTCTTGCGCATCAGCGAGGCCACCCCTTTGGTCAGTCGCCTGGCTATCTGGCGGCTGCGGTCCACTGCCGCGCCGAAGTCCACTTCAAGCCCCGTTATGCTGAAGCCGAACTCTTTGCCCCGTCCCAGCAGGGAGATGACCTCGGCGTTGCGCAGGAGCGCCTTCGTCGGAATGCACCCATAGTTAATGCACACTCCCCCCAGGTGCTCCTTCTCGACCAGGGCGACCTTCAGCCCCAATTGGGCGGCGCGGATAGCGGCCACGTAGCCGCCCGGCCCCGCACCGATGATGGTGACATCGTAAGTTTGCTCCATTGTGTCCTTCCTCCGGTCAAGGCGTTATGCCGAACGTAAAACGTGAAACGTGAAACGTGACCAGGTGAGTGTACCACGAGGGTGGAAACAGAGCAAGTGTGAACGGCTATCGTGCGAGTGTGACTTCGACGCTGTCCAGGGAAAAGTAGTCGCCGAGGGATTCACCGCTGAGGGTGACGGGCAACCGTTCGCCAGTGGCGGTGTGATACAGGCCCACGATGAGGGTGTAGCGGCCAGGCGGCAGGTCGAGTGGGAGGAGAACGCCGTGCCGGTCGGCCAGGACCTGGCTGGGATCCCAGATGTTGGTCGGCACCAGGCCGTCTCCGGGCTCCGTGTCGTGTTGAGCGACGAGTTGCCCCGCGCTATTGAGCAACTGGATGGTGACTTTGTACCGTTCGGCGATGGGGGTCTGGGCCTCCCAAAACAGTGTCACGGGCAGGGTGTCTCCAGGGGTGAACCAATCACCGCCGTGAACAGGCGGTGCTGGCACCAGCGCGTAGCCACACAGACGGATGCTCTCACCGAAGCGGGCATCCAGCGCAGCAGCGGGCTCCTCGGGCAACGGGGCCACGCCGTAGGTCGCCAGGCGCACGCGGCCATACCAGCGGTCATTGGCTTTGTAGGCGTGGGCCGCCAGCCACGTCTCGATGAGCCTCTGGGGGTCGGATTCAGCGTCGCCCCAGTAGAGCACAAATAGCCGCCGATACCGTTCGATGAGCGGAGTCAGGGATGCTTCGACTTTGTCCGGTCCGGGCCGGTAAGGGGCCGGATAGACGTCCGGGTCGGGGTAGTAGTAGGTGAAGACTTCCCACTGGTTGGGGGCGTTGAGGATGATGGCGTCGCCGGGGCGTGCGAAACTGGCAACGTCAGCGGCGATCTGGCGGTAATCGTCGCGGGCGTAGGTGGGGTTGAAGTAGAGGTTGCGGAGGGAGGGGACAAGAAGCAGGAAGCAGGAAGTAAGAAGCAGGAGGCGGATTACTAACCAGAGCCCAATTCTTGCTTCTTGCCTCTTGCCTCTTGCAATCTTGCCTCTTGCAACCTGGATCAGGTTTTCAATGCCGCGAGCCACCAGGAGGTGGAATGGCGGGAGGACGACGACGAGAAACTTGAGCCAGGCTGGTTTGTAGAGGTCAAAGGCGAAGATGAGGACAATAGGAAGTAGCAGGTAGAGGGCGACGCTGACGACGCCGAACCAACCTGCGCGGTCCGCCCGGCGGGGTCCTTCGGGGGAGTTCAGGACAGGCCACAGGCCCGCAAGCAGTAGCAACCCTGCGCCGATGAGCGGTACTGTGGCCCTCTCGACCGGTAGCGTGGTGCCGACGCTGAGCACGCGCAACACGTCCAAAAGCGCGCCCCCCAGTTCGTACGTCCACCCGGCAGGCGACCAGCCGGTGACGCTCTTGAGCGCGGTAGGCAACCATGGCAGATAGAGGGCGACGATTGCTGCTTGTGCCCCGGCCCACAGCACCAACCATCGCCAGCGATGGGCAGACCGGCGTGCCGAGGCCAGCCACCACAGGCCGAAGACGGTGTTGTGGACGAACAGGACGAAGGGAAAGGCGTATTGGGTGTAGAGGCCGGTGGCGCTGGTGAGGATGTAGGTGGCGAAAGAATTGCGAATGGAGGGTGGAGGGTGGAGGGTGGAGGGTGGA
>CAYPOY010000258.1:0-7564 GCA_964412395.1 uncultured Anaerolineales bacterium
CGGCCCGCGTCGGGCCACGCCACCGTGCTGGGATACGACATCGTGCGCCAGTCAGAGGAGATTCGCAAGCACATCGGCTATATGTCGCAGCGCTTCAACCTCTACCGGGACCTGACCGTGAGCGAGAACCTGGATTTCTACGGGCGCACCTACGGCGTGCGCGGCAAGCGATTGCGGGAGCGCAAGCAGTTCGCGATAGAGATGGCGGGGCTTGAAGGACGAGAGCGGGAACTGACCCGCAACCTCTCCGGCGGCTGGAAGCAGCGGCTGGCCCTGGGCGCGGCTATCCTCCACGAGCCAGAGATGCTCCTCCTGGATGAGCCGACTGCCGGAGTGGACCCTATCTCGCGGCGGGCTTTCTGGGACTTGCTGTACCGCCTGGCCGAGGATGGGACGACGATACTCGTCACGACTCACTACATGGATGAAGCCGAGCACTGCCAGGACCTGGCACTCATTCACAACGGGCGCATCATCACCCAGGGATCGCCGGAGGAGATCAAACTGCACGAGATGCAGGGACAGGTATTAGAGATTGACTGCACTCGGCCAGACGTCGCCATCGGCGTCCTGCGGCAACTTGCTTCCCCCCTCGTGGGGGGGATTGAGGGGGGGTTCGACGAGGTGGCGCTGTACGGCGCGCTGATCCACGTGGTGGCCGAAGGAATCGCGGAGTACAAGCCCCGCATCGCGCAGGCGCTGACCGAGGCTGGTGTCCAGGTGCACGTGATGGGCGTCATTGCTCCGTCGTTGGAGGACGTGTTCATCTCCAACGTGCGCAATAACTCAGACCCTTCGGGTTTCGGAAAACCCGAAGGGTCTCCACAGGAGTGAGGATATGAAGCGAAAGCAGGTCGTTCCGATCATCATCATTATTGCCGTCGTTGTCATCGTCGTGGCGGCGGCAGGTATCTACTTCGCCATGAACCCGGATGCCCGGCAGCAAGTGTTGGTGCAAATGGACATGGCCGAACCAGAGACCGGCGGCCTGATGGCCTCCGGGTTCATCGAGGCCGAGGAGGTCACCATCGCGCCGGAGTTGGGGGGGCGCGTGGTCGAGTTGCCGGTGGACGAGGGGGACGAGGTCGAGGCCGGACAGGTGCTAGTGCGGCTGGACGGGACGTTGATAGAAGCTCAGAGCGAGGCGGCCCAGGCAGCCCTGGATGTAGCCCAGGCAGGACTGGCCCAGGCGCTGGCGGGGGCCCGCCCCGAGCAGATCCGGCAGGCCGAAGCCGCGCTGGCCCAGGCCGAGGCTGCCCGCGACGGAGCCTACCAGGCATGGCAGGATACCATCGCCATCCGCGATAACCCCCAGGAACTGGACGCCCAAATTGCCCAGGTGAAGGGACAGGTAGCCGCCGCCGAGGCTGCGCTGGCTCAGATCGTCGCGCTGAAGGACGCAGCCGAGATCGCCGACGACGCCTTCCAGAACGGGATGGAGAAGCTTGCGGAAGCGAAGGAGGAGATAAGCAAGATTCCCGAACCCTTCCGCCCCCCCCTGCCGGGAGTACAGTTGGACGCCCACCTCATCCCAAACGCCTACTGGAAATCCTGGGTTGGCGTCAACAGTGCCCAGGCTGGGCTGGATGGGGCGCGGGCCGCGCTGAGCGATCTCTATGCGATGCGGAATAATCCCCAGGAGCTGAACGCCCAGGTGGACGCTGCCGAAGCGCAGTACCGGGCTGCCGAGGCTGCGGTCCAGATGGCCCAGGCCCAATTGGACGCGCTGCGGGCGGGTGCTACGGAGGAGGAGATCACCGCTGTCGAAGCACAGGTAGAACAGGCCCAGGCCGCGATTGATACGCTGATGGTGCTGCGCGATAAACTGACCATCACTGCACCGGTCGGCGGGATGGTGCTGGAACTCGGCATCCACGAAGGAGAACTGGCCGCGCCCGGAGCCACTCTGCTCACGCTGGGCGACCTGGACGAGGTGACTCTGACCATCTACGTGCCGGAGGACAGGTTAGGACAGGTGCTCATCGGCCAACAGGTGGAGGTACGTGTGGATAGTTTCCCTGAACGGACGTTCACCGGCACCGTAGTCGCCATCGCCCACGAAGCGGAATTTACCCCGCGTAATGTCCAGACGCAGGAGGAGCGCGTGAACATGGTCTTCGCCATGGACGTGCGTATCCCCAACCCCGATCATGCGCTCAAGCCGGGAATACCTGCCGACGCGGTGCTCATTACCAAGGAACTGTGAGATGACACGAATTGCGAATTTTAAACGTCTGGTCCAAGGTTTCACGTTTCACGTTTGTCATCTGCTGTTTGGCGCTACTGGGCGGGTGCGGGAACAACCCAACCGATGGTCCCCTCGCTGCCTCCGGCTTCATCGAGGGCAAGGAAGTGATGGTCGCGCCGGAGGCGTCGGGCCGCATCGCCGAGATGCTGGTGGATCGCGGGGACGTAGTGCAGGCAGACGACGTACTGGTACGCCTGGACGACGCGGTGCTCCGAAGCCAGCGGCTGGAGGCTGAGGCCGGGCTGGCAGCCGCCCGCGCCAATCTGGCCAATGTGCTGGCCGGTGCACGTCCGGAAGAGGTCGCGGCCGCGCAAGCCGCGCTGGCCCAGGCAGAGGCCCAGCGGGGTGGGGCAGCCCGCGCCGTAGTCAATGCCCAGAACGCGATCAGCAACCCCCTGTCGCTCAACGCTGAGATTGACGCCGCCCGTACCCAGGTGCACCTGGCCGAGCAGAATGTTGAGATGGCAAAGGCAAACCTGGCGGAGACGGAACTCAAGCACAACCTGTACGCCGAACAAGGGGGAAACGTGAAGCGCATGTGGGACCTCCAGTTGCAGGCAGCCCGAATGGCGCAGGTACAGGCCCAGGCCGAACTGGAAGGGGCTCAGAAGTATCTCAGTGTCCTCTGGTCTATGCATGCCCATCCCCTTACTCTCGAGGCCCAACTCCACAGCGCGGAGATGCAGTCCTGCCTCGCTGAGGCGCAGGTGGCTGCTGCGCAGGCAGCGCTAGATGAACTGGAGGCTGGCCCGACCGAGGAGCAGATCGCGGTGGCCGAGGCCCTGGTGCGACAGGCCGAGGCCGCCGTGCGCCTGGTTGACGCTCAGATCACCCAACTCACGCTGACCAGCCCGATGGACGGCATCGTCACCAGTCGCAGCGGTCAGGCCGGGGAGATTGCCACGGCAGGGATGTCGCTGCTCACCATCGCCAACCTGGACGAGGTGACGCTGATCATCTACATCCCTGAGGACCGCATCGGGCAGATACAGGTAGGCCAGGAGGTGGAGGTGCAGGTGGACTCCTTCCCGGAGCGTGTGTTCGCAGGGCACGTGGCGAGCATCGCGGGCGAGGCGGAGTTCACTCCGCGCAATGTACAGACGCAAGAGGAGCGCGTCAACCTGGTTTTCGCTGTCAAGGTGCACATACCAAACCCCGACTATGCCCTTAAGCCGGGGATGCCCGCCGATGCAACGATCCGCCAGTAACGGCAGACGGTAGAAGAGGTGCGACGCACTTCTGAAGTGCGTCGCACCTTGAGGAACAGAGTAGTGGCATTACATAATTCTTGTGATCGGTCAGTGACACGCTTGTGCCAGGGCGTACTGGTGGCGTTGGTATTGCTGGTTGCCCTGTTCTTTCGCATTCACGATCTTGACCGTGTTCCGCCGGGGCTGGACGGCGACGAGATGTTCAACGGATGGGACGCTGTCCGGGTGTGGAAAGGAAATCTGGCCGTCTATTTTCCGGCCAACTATGGGCGCGAGCCGTTGCTGATTTACTTGATAGCTCTGACGACCCGCCTGTTGGGGGTAGGGGCCTGGACGATACGAGTGGCGTCGGTCCTGTGTGGGATAGTCGGGCTGACGTTTACCTGGTTACTCGCCCGCCGGTTATTCAACTTCCGTGTCGCCATCCTGGCGACGGCGTTGACGTCTGTCTCCCTATGGCCGGTTTTTTTAAACCGCGTCGCGCTGCGGGCAGGCCTCCTGCCGGCCTGTCAGGCCGTCGCGCTCTATGCTCTCTGGCGCACTCTGGAGGGTCCCAGTAGCCGCTGGGCTGTCACGGCTGGCTTGTTTACGGGATTGAGCCTCTACACATACACAGCCAGCCGCGTCTTTCCGGTTGTCCTGGTCCTCTGGCTATTGACGATGTTGATCAGTGACCGGCGTCTGCTGCACACCAATGGGAAACGGTTGGCATTGGTGGGGCTGGTCGCAGGCCTGGTTGTACTGCCTCTCGGCCTTTTCGCACTACAACACTCCGAGATATTCAACCAACGGGTGAGTGATCTCAACTTCGAACTGAACCAGCTCCGGGCAGGCAACCCCGACCCTATCTGGCGCTCTGTGAAAGCTACACTGGGCATGTTCACGCGAGTCGGCGACCGGGAGTGGCGTTACAACCCCTCTGGACGCCCAGTCTTTGACAAAGTGACAGGAGGGTTGTTCTATCTGGGCCTGATCGTTTCCTTGTTCCGGCTGCGACGACCGGCTTACTCCTTGTTGCTGGTCTGGTTACCAGTTATGCTCATCCCGTCCATGCTCAGCATTGGAACGCCCTCGTTCTTGCGCGCGGCCGGCGCGTTGACTCCCATCTATTTGATGCCGGCCATCGGCGCCGACTTTGTATGGGAACAGATATCGCACGAGACTTCACGCATCGCGCATTACGCACTGCGCGTTGCGTTTGCCATTGGATTGGTCTTTATCGGCGCCGATACGTGGCACGATTATTTTGATGAGTGGGCTCGTAATCCTCAAGTACTCCACACTTATGAGGCCGACCTGGCCGCCGCCGCCAATTACCTGAGCGAATACACTCCCACCGACACATCGGTCTGGATCTCCAGCGACTACCCTGGCGATCTGAGCAGGATGTTGTTCAACCTTCAATCCACTTATCCCGGCCCAGTGCGCTGGTTCGATGGCAATCAAGCCACGGTCTGGCCATCTGGCTGGGCTGGTCAGGACGCGCTGATTATCTTCACCCGATCATCTCCTCCCAACCCCGACGCTCTGGCCGTTTTGAGTGACTATTTGATTTTCCACGAGAACGACGCCGCTGACCAGCCTCATTTGTGGGTCTATCGAATCCCTGGGGAACTGCTGTCCGAAGTGGTCTGGCACCCTGCCCATACCCTGAGTGGTCGTTTTGCCTACAACCGCGAGATTCTGGGCTACGACGCACCTACGCAGGTTCAACGCCAGACCAAGGTACCCGTCGTCGTCTACTGGCGTGTGCCGCCAGATGTTGAGATTGACCTGGCCAACCTACCGCATAGCTTTGTCTGCTTGCAAGATGACGCGGCGGGGCGGTGCCTGGGAGAGGTTTCACACTATATGGCCTATCCCTTATGGGATTGGACAGTCGGGGATGTGGTAGCTCAACGTTACGTGGTGCCGGTGCCAGCCTATCTGCTGCCGCAGACGACGTACTTTCATGTAGGCATGTTCACCAGCGTTGGCGAGATCAGCTTTGCCGACGAGAATCGCGCCGGCGCCCCGCTGCTCATCGGTCCGGTTGAGGTCGTGGGGACAGCCAGTGCTGATCCCCAGTGGGATGCTGAAACACCAACCTTTAACCAGGATTTGGCCCTCGTTGGTCACCATGTGCCGACTGGTCTATCGCCGGGTAGTACTTTGGAGGCTGAACTGCAGTGGCAGGCGATGCGCTCCCCAGTCAGCGACTACGTCGTGCGCTTGGAGTTGCGTGACCGCGCCGCCGGCGATCTCGTTGCGTCGGTTGAAGAGCTATTGGGCTCCAACCGCCACCCGACCAGCCGATGGGTAAGCGGTGAGCCTGCGCACACGTTTCACGAGATGCAAATCCCAACCGACCTGGGCAACGGTGACTTTGACATCTATTTGGTGTTGTCGGAGGCCAACAGCCGGCAGATGATTGCCTCTCCCTTCTTACTGGGCACGCTGTCCGTTTCTGGCCGGCCTCACTCTTTTGAGCTGCCTGCGCCTGAATACCCTCTGCTCGCCGATTTTGGATCCAGCATCCACTTGTTGGGCTTCGACCTCAAGCAGGTTACCCCCACGCCGGGCGGGCAAATAGAGATTGTTTTATATTGGCAGGCATTGGACACGGTCAGCGAAGACTACAAAGTGTTTGTGCATCTATACCACCCCACCGTGAAGGGGCTATCTGGTCAACACGACAGTCCACCTGGAAACGGGGCGTTTCCGACGTCGAGCTGGTTGCCCGGCGAAGTCGTGACCGATCCACATTTGATCGCGATTGAGCCTAACGCGGCCCTGGGCGTAAGTAAAGTCGGGGTAGGGTTATACGTCCCTTCCACCGGTGAACGTTTGCCTGTGCACGTGGATGGCCAGCCACAGCCAGACAACGCGCTTATCATAACTGAGATGGAGATACGCTAGCGACGTCCAAGATGCTGACGCTTTCCGGGGCGACCGGGACGAACTCGTCCGTGCCGACATCAGGGGCGGTGTCGTGGGGGCGGGACTGGCCATCTGCTGGTAGACTGGTAAATTGGTAGATGGTAGATTGGCCGTGTTGCGTGTTGGTATACTGGATGCTGGATACTGCTCATAGCCCCCGTCCTCGGGGGCGTCTTGGGGCAGCAGACTGTCCCAAAGGTGACGTTTCGCCGCAGCAGCCTCTCCTGACCCCTCCCCGGCCCTCCCCTGCGAGGGGAGAGCCGGGGAGGGCAGCGGAGTCTGGCCCGCCGCCCCGAAGAGAGCGTTACACGTTTGGGACAAAGGAATGGAGATATGGTTTGAAGCCGGGGTCTGGAAAATGTAGTTTTGGCCCAATATGCGGGGGTTAACAGGGGTCTAACCCGTGAAAGTGGCACTTCAAAGCCCATTTGTCCCCTCTCAGCGTATCGCCACATGCACGCCCTAATATGGCGTGAGGGAAGAATCGCTCCTGGGCAAGGACAAGCCTTGCCCCTACCGCTTCCTTCGTCAGTACCGTGGGCAACCGCTTTGGTCTCCTGGCACGAACGGAGTCAATGGGATGTTCCAGGTCTTTTTTGAGCACCTGATGGTACAAGAACAGCAAGGCACTGAGGGCCTGGTTCTGGGTGGACGCGGCGACGTTTTTATCCACGGCCAGGTAGGTCAGGAAGGTCTCGATTTCGCAGCCGCCCGTGTCTCTGGGGTGTCGCTTGTCGTGGAAGAGGATGTAGCGCTTGATCCAACTGACGTAGGCTTCTTCGGTGCGGATCGAGTAGTGCTTGACGCGCAAGGCATCACGCACCTGGTCGAGTAGTCTCTTGGGTTGCTGGCGCATTTTGGGCTCCTTTCAGTTGCATATCGGGGGTCAGGGGTGTACAATACCAGCGAAGCTTCGCCTCAAACCGACAAATGGGACTAGAGCACGGATACACGTAGATAAGAATAGCGAGTCAGCGAGTTGGCGTTCAGCTACATTCAAAATCTTGTCTCATTCGTAAAGAATTTTGGGCTTCAAGGAATCTAGTCACGAGTTGAACACCGTGTGATGGCCGGGCAGTAGAACGGGTGTTCTAGGTTAATTATACTCGATTTGTCCCGCCATGTCAAGCGGTTGAACTAAGCGCTTCGCGCAGAGATCGCTCTCCGCGACAAATCCTCTGACATT
>CAYPOY010000259.1:0-7557 GCA_964412395.1 uncultured Anaerolineales bacterium
TTTCAGTTTACCCTATTGCCGCGCTTTTGTCCACCAAATGGATAAAGTCGAGTTAAACATGTTGCTCCTGCTATCTTGTTTGGAGCAGGCGAGCGAGCGTTACTGGGGCAGCCAGGATTGGCCATTGTGGGGTCTCGCAATGTGGACGATCACGGGAAGGCTTGTGCAGACTTCATCGGCAATGCGTGTGCTCGCGAGGGACTGGTCTTATACTCCGGTGGTGCACGCGGTGTGGATGCGATATCTATGCAAGCTGCGTTAGAGGCACGTGGCACGGCGGTCGGCATCTTGGCGCATAGTCTGGAAAAGGCGATTCGTGCTCCGGATGCAAGACCGAAGCTTGTGAGTGGGGACTTGGCTTTGGCCACGCCCTATTCGCCCAATGCCGGGTTCAGCGTAGGGGCAGCGATGGGCCGTAACAGGCTGATTTATGCTCTAGCTGATTACGCGCTGGTCATTGCCAGTGACGCGGGCAAAGGAGGCACGTGGGCTGGAGCGACGGAAGCGCTCAAGGCCAAGTGGTTGTCGGTTTTTGTGCTCGATGGCCCCGATGTTCCAGAGGGAAATCGGCAATTGCTACAGAAGGGTGCACTTTCATTTCCGAATCCCTTGCTCACGACCTCTTTAGTTCTGCGAGAATGGTTGGTGGCCCAGGCGGACGATTTTGCCCCTCCCCCTGTACAGGCCAGGCTCCTTTAGAAGTCACACATTCAGCGCGTTCAGTGTTTTCAGCCGCTTCGGTGGTTCCGCACCCGTCAAATTACCTTTCGAGCGTATTTGGTTCGGAAAGCGAGCATCGTGCCACCAATCACTTTCTGGAGGGCACAAATCTATAAACCTCGGAGGTCTTGCCCCATATTATTGAAAAGATACATCAAAGTTGTCATGAGTGCTTACACACCACCAAGCACGAAAATGAGCCGAGAGTAGGACAAGATGCCATCTTGTCCCACGGCTATTTTCGAGGCAGATACACCTTCCGTTTGGTACGCGAGGGAGTGCCGGACCTGTCTATCTTCGGTTATGACGGCATGCTATTCGCCTAACCACAACCCCATCTTTTGGACCACCCCCCCTCCCCCCCCCGGGGTGTGGGGCGGGGGGTGGGGGTCCCTCCCTCCCCCCGTGGAAGAGGGCCGGAGGAGGCCCTCACCCCCCCCGGCCCCCCTCTCCCGTGGGAACAGGAGAGGGGGGAGGAAGGAGATTCCGGCCAACGCCTTCTTCCTGGACCCGCACGGCTCGGAGCGCAAGACGACCGGCTCCTACTACACCCACCCGTCGCTGGTCAACGAACTGATCAAGAGCGCGCTCCTGCTGGTGGCGCGAGATCGGCTGGCGGCAGCGGGACTGCCCGTGATCGAGGAGCAGGCCATCGGCGATGCGACGGCGGGCCTTTCGACCGACTATGCGGGTCTGACTGAGGAGCAGCGCGCCGCGGGCGAAGCGGTCATTCCATCCCTCAAGGTCCGCGACCCGGCAGCAGGCAGCGACCACTTCCTGGTCAAGGCGAACAACGTGCTGGGGGCCGAGCTGGCCCGCATCCGCAGCGGGGACAAGTACCCTACCGAAGCGCAGGTACAGGCCGCCAAGCGGGACGTGGGCCCGTTGCATCTACGGGGTGGGCCTGAACCCGATGGCGGTGGAACTGTGCAAGGTGAGCCTGTGGATCAACGCCAGCGTGCAGGATGCGCCCTTCCGCGTGCGCATCTACGAGCCGAGCGGCAAGGTGCGAGAGGAGCACCAGTACGTCAGCACGCTAGCCGAGGAGAAGCCCCGGATGGCGTGGAAGCGATACGCGGAGTACCGCACGTTGGACGAGTACCGGCGGGGGGAAGCCTGGGGTGAGTCTGTCGAACCCTATCGGACGAAGCGGTTGGTGGTGGAGGCGTATGACGATCTGGATGGAAGATGCACTTGACGTTTCTGCCAGTGGAGAGTAGAATGGTATTGAGTAATTGATTGATTGATGAACAAGGAGGCGAGAGGTGGAGCGTATGGTGAGTGCAACTGAGGCACGCGTTCGCTTTGGTGAGTTGATGCGGTGGGTGGTGGAGAGCCAAAAGCCCGTCATTGTGGAGCGTGGGGGAAAGCCTCACGTGGTTGTACTCTCTGTGGACAAATACGAGAGCTTGCTGACAGGGCAGCAGGAGCAGGAGGACTGGAGGGAACTGGTCCACCAGGCCCGGGCACAGATTCAGGCCGAACTGGGCGGGCGTGAACTGCCACCGCCGGAGGAGGTCATTCGACAGATGAGGGAGGAACGGGATGCACAACTCCTGGCTCTGCATTGACGCCAACCTGGTGATTCACCTGGTAGCTGACCCGAGGGATGAGACTGTCTGGCGACTGTGGGAGCAGTGGGATGCCGAAAAGCGGCCACTGGCTGCTCCCACGCTGCTTTACTACGAAGTGACCAGCGCCCTCTACCGCTACCACAAATTGGGGTTGATGGGCACGTCGTCGGTGCGACTGGCACTAAAGGCTGCTCTCTCCCTGCCTCTCCACCTTCATGGCGATGCCGATCTACACCAGCGGGCCTTGAGCCTGGCCGAGCGATTTTCTCTCCCGGCCGCTTACGATGCCCACTACCTGGCTCTGGCGGAGTGGTTGGGGGGCGAGTTCTGGACCGCCGACCAGCGGCTGGCCCAGGCTGTGCAGACGGCCCTGCCGTGGGTGCACATGATAGAGTGAGGGACTGGAGCCACTGGTGCACTGAAGAATTGAGCATTGATCAAATGGACTTGATACCCTTTGTCGAACTCTTCCCCGAGCAGGCGATGGCCGAGACCCGCACGATCACCACGCGAGGCCATCCCATACTACCCGACGACGAGTATGCCCTGGTGGAAGCCTATTGTCCCGATCCAGCGTGCGACTGCCGGCGGGTGATGCTCAACGTACTTCCCCGCCGGCAGGCGGGACGGGGCTACCTGGCCGCGATCAGCTTTGGCTTTGATCGTGATGAGGAAATGTCCGGCCCCTTTCTCGATCCCCTGAATCCACAGAGCCAGTATGCCGAGGTCTTCCTCGACATCGTGGCGAAAATGCTGGAGACCGACCCCGCCTACGTCGCCCGATTGGAGTCCCATTATCGCCAGGTCAAGCAGGCGGTAGCCGACCCCACGCACCCGGTCCACCAGATTGTGGCTCGAATTGAGGCAAAGGATGAAGAACGGCTGGAGCGTCAAAGGACACGTCAAAGTAAGAAGTCAAAACGGAAGCGACGGCGCCGCAAGCGAATCAAGAGGAATAGCGGGCAAAATTGCACGGCTGAGATCAACAGTCTGATCCGGCAGTTGGTCCAGTCAGGGGGCCGACCACACCCCGACCTGCTGGTCGACATCCTGGCTTGCGGAGAGGCGGCCGTTGAACCCCTGATTGCTATCATCAGCGATCCGGAGATGTACTGGGATGACGCTCAGATCAAGCCTCGTCGGTTGCCCGAATATGCGATGGGGCTGCTGGGTGACTTGCGCGCTGAAGCGGCTATCCCCATACTCATCGAGTTGCTTGGTTGGCAGAACATGTATGAGACACTTGAGCAAGTTGTTGACGCCCTGGCCCGCATCGGCCCGGCTGCGGTTGAGCCGACCAAGGCGGTCGTCCTGGATCGGTCTTTGGACTGGTATCCGCGCGCGCTGGCTGCCCAGGCATTGGTGGCCCAGGTCTACATGGGGATGGAGGGTTCCGAAACACTCCTTGAATTCCTGCAATCTCTGTTGCTCCAGGGGCCGGTCGAGTGCTCAAATGATAGGATTGTCTATGCTCAGTTGGCTCAAGACCTGGCCGATCTGCAGGGCATGGACGCGGTGGAGACCATCCGTGCTGCCTTCCAACGTGATGCCATTGATCGGGCCTACATAGATTGGCCCGACGCCGAGGCGATGTGCCGAAATGCCGCTCCCGACTTGCTACAGCGCTACACTGTGAATTCTCTGTCCGATTATCGTAAGTTCCGCAGGTGAAAGCAATGAGCGATGATTACGACGTTCGCCTGAAGCAAATTCAAGAGCGCAACGATTTCATCCTGGGACATTTTGTTCACGTCTGGCGTGGGCGCGTGTCGGATGATACGCTCTACCAGCACATCCTCAACATCCAGAATTTCACCGACCGCTACCTCAACTACTATGCCGATGCGGACCAGATGCGCTCCGCCGACCAGATCACCGCCTGGGACGTGTACGATTTCATCACCGACTGGTTGCCGCGCAAATGCTGGGTCGACTCGGAACGACGGGTCAAGAGTTATCTGGCTTCGCTCAAGAAGTACGTTCAATTTATGGGGGAACAGGAACACGGTTATCTGCCGTCTGAGGTAGCGGCAGACGTCATCCAGAGGCTCAAGGAAGAGCGCCAGGAAATGATTGAGGCCGTCGTCACGTACTGGGACGAGCCTGACGAGCGCGAATCGCCGGAGGCGTTTCAGGCACGGATGCAGGAACTGGAGGAGCGGTGGAAAGCCATCCACCAGGAATCCAAGAAAGAACAAGAGCGGAACCTTGCGAGTGTGGACCATTCAGCCGGTTGAAACGTGGGAGCGGCTGCAAACCAGCGGCACGTGAACTACTTTGTAGCACGATAGGGATTGTGGATCTGGGAGGTGTTATGAGCGACTATGATCGAGAAGTAGATGGCATCTTGTCCCACGTTGGTTGCGGCCAAAGACTGCGCGGTGGAAGAATGTCTCGCAGCGGCAACACGTAACGTTGATTGACGGCGACAAGCTGGTTGACCTGCTCATCGAGCACGAGTTAGGCGTACGCAAGAAGGCTATTGAGATACTGGAGTTGGATGAACAGGCGCTGCTTAGCGAGGGGGAAGAGACCGAGTAGCCGCGAGACAGGCGGGGGGCAGCTTTCTCAATGGCTTCATCCCTTCAGTGTTTCAGCAGTTCCCCATCGTGCGGCGGAATGATGAGGATCGCTGGGGGGGGGGAAGCCTGGGGTGAGCCAGTCGAGCCCTATCGGACGAAGCGGTTGGTATTGGATGCGTACGAGCGGTTGGAACACTGAAGCACTGAGGAAGTGAGAGCACTGAAGGGTCGAGTGACAGGCTACTTTGTGCCATTCAGGATAGTGGTGTAATGTGAGAAGCAGCTAAAGGGAAAAGCTTCAAGGAGGAAAAAGCCTGAGCAGGAAGGAATAGAGAAACGATGAGCAAGTATACGTTACCACCTACGTTGCCCCCTGAGTTGTCGGGGTTGATTGACCCTGACGGTGGATTCTTGTGCCTGACGATACACTGGCGTCCCAACCCAGATGATCCTGACCCCGATATGCCTGGTCACAAGCTGTCTATGTCCAGCTACATTCCTGTGTCACCGGGAGAAGACTGTCTGTGTGGTAGCGGCAAGCCATACCGCTCCTGCTGCCGACGCCAACGGAAGTGGCGCCCGGTCTGTCCCAATCCCGGTATGGAGGGGTACAGCCTGGTGGCTCCGCAGTCGGCTACATTCCACAACGTGGACAGGCCAGCCATCCGTGAGCGGTTGATGGCGGACACACGTCTGCGCTGTATGGACGAAAGTCTCAGAAACAGTTTCTGGATCTTCTGGGGCGATCCAGTGATGGAGAGTGAGTACGGCATTATGTGCTTTGGCGATTTCGAGCTAAAAGACAATCGCACACTTCTTGTCACCGCGATGAGCGATCTGCGAATGGGCGTGCTACTGGACCTGCTCCAGGAGATTGCGGGGGACATTCTCGGCGAGCCGCAGATGAGCCGAGATGCGGTGCCGACGATTGACAAGCCAGTGCGCAAGTCGTGGGGACGATCGGCAAAACGGAAGCCACGGCGTAGGCGCCGCAAACGATAAACAACAGGGGCCGACAATATGAGCAAGACAAACAAGGAGCGCATTCTGGACTACCTCCCAAGTTCTCTGTCATCGCGGAGTACGTCTGGCTGCTGGAGAAGACCGGCGCATCGGTCACCTTTCTCGTCTTTGGGAATGACCGGCAAGTGCCAGTGCTGTGGCTCAAACGCTACGGCGGTCTGGTATCCGATGTCTCCTTCTACTTCCTGACCGACGAAGGCACGCTGGAGCTGTTACAGGAGAACACTTAATGAGCAAACAGAAACCCCGTAGTCTGCAGGACATCCTTAAGAGCCGCCAGCAGGAGGAATTCGTCGGACGGGGGAGACAACTGACCTTCTTCCGCCGCAACCTGCGCTACGAGCCCGACGACGACCGCCGTCGCTTCGTCATCAACGTCTCCGGGCAGGGAGGTGTGGGGCAAACCTGGCTCCTGCGCCGCTTCCGCAGAATCGCCGAAGAAGCTGGGGCGGTCACCGCCTGCACCGACGAGACTGAGGATGATGTGCCTGACGTGATGGGCCGTGTCGCGGAGCAGTTCGAGGCCCAGGGATATCCCCTCAAGACCTTCGCCGAACGGTACAAGGTCTACCGCCAGCGAAAGGAGGAGGATGACTTTCTGGCTCTCTTCCCCAACCACCCTCAAGCCCACGCGATGCGAGACCTGCTCCAGGAGCACCTTGAGGAGGCCGGACAATGAGCCCTTTCACTACGCTTTCCCAAATCCAGCAAGCCTACCTCACCTACGTCCACGCTTTCCCAATGGAGGTTGCGTGATGGATGAACAGAGCATAATCCTGGATGGGGAACTCTCGCTGGAGACCATGGCGGCAATCCTGCTGCCCCTGGAGCCTTTGTGGGACCCACTGGCACTTTTCGGCCCGATACACTTTGACCTCAGCGGCGCCACGTTCACCTGGCCGGCGGCGATCACACTGTTGACCACGACGGTGCTGCACCTGCGGCAGGATGGGTTTGAGGTGCGCATCACCCGCCCTGCCTCGGAAAGTGTAGATGGCTATTTGATGAAAGTTAGACCCTTCGGGTTTCGGAAAACCCGAAGGGTCTTCTTAGGCACACACCTGTTGGGAGAGGAGATCCGCAGCGTGATTGCTGCGTTTGCGACCTTTAGGGCTCTTCGCGATCCAGCCCTTCTCGCTGTTGAGGGCAATTCTAACCTTGCCACAGTACGTCTCCGCGCAGCGCCCGCTTGAGCAACTGGAACATCACCCAACACTCCCAGGCGAAGGGCGGGAAGCCCAGCAACCCCAACACCGGCATACGGAAATAGTAGACCCCGAAATCGAGCGGCCAGGGCAGCGTGTAGCGCCAGCCCGCCGTGGCCCAGAAGTTCCAGAACTCCCACAGGAAGCCAGCGATCATCCCTGCCGCCAGCAGCCGCAGCGCACGGCACGGCGCGCCACGCCCCCACTCGCCCAGCGGTGACTCGATCCCCAAATGCACGCTGAGCGGCTCCAGCAGTAGGATAAACCCGATCCAGACGAAGCCAAAGGTGTAGCGGGCGACGTGGATGGGCAACAGCGGCGGAATAGTCACGAAAGCCAGCCCTACCACGAACATCGCCGCCAGCAGCGTTGGTGAGAAGGGGCGGAGTTTTGTCTTCAGATCGCGCAGGAAACCCAACCCCTCCAGCACGTCGGCGGTCTCGAACATTCCCGGCATAATGGTGGCGAAGGACCACAGGTAGGCCCAATCCCGCTCGACCGGGTGCTCCGGCA
>CAYPOY010000260.1:0-7535 GCA_964412395.1 uncultured Anaerolineales bacterium
CGTAGAGCCGCTCCTCGAAGTCCACAGTGAGGGGAAAGAAATTGATCCCCTCGCGAGCAGTGCGTGACATCGTCGCTGTGACGAGCAACAGCGTGTCGCCACAGCGAACCGTGACTGCACCGCCTGCCTGTTGGGCCAATTTCCCGGTCTCAATGGTAACGACCTCGTCTCCCAACGTGGCGGTAAATTTGTGACTATTCACTTTATACACCTCCGTGTCTGAGGCCAGGCGTGGAGGTCAGGGACTGGGGGGTATCTCGTAGCAAATTGCTCGTTGTTGGCTACGGGGCACTCCCCAATTCCTGGACCTGTGCCGGGCCTCTCAGATTATTTGATCAGGGGCGGTTTTCACCCCGGTACTGGCTCTTTCAGGCCAGTGCCCTGGATATGCCAAACGAGTAGATGGGCACACCCTCACATCTACTCGTTCGGTGGACCTTCCAATGATGCCAATGATGTGCTACCTGCGCAACCCGAGTCGCTGGAGGATCTCCTTGTAGCGTTCAGGAGCTCTGTGACTGAGATAGGTCAGATGACGCCGGCGTTGGCCGACCATCTTAATCAGGCCACGCCGGGAGTGCTCATCGTGCTTGTGTGTCTTCAGGTGTTCCGTCAGTTGATTGATGCGGGTGGTCAGCAGCGCGATCTGTACTTCCGGCGAGCCGGTATCGTTGAGCGCGCGGCCGTACTCCTGGATGATGGTTTCTTTCTCGCTTTTACTCAGCGGCACCATTGCCTCCTTCCACACACGGGTGGGGCTCGATATACACG
Source organism: uncultured Anaerolineales bacterium (assembly GCA_964412395.1). Taxonomy (GTDB): domain Bacteria; phylum Chloroflexota; class Anaerolineae; order B4-G1; family B4-G1; genus CAYPOY01. Next base: position 772 of record CAYPOY010000260.1, read on the forward strand.
CCTCCCGATCTTACAAAGCTATTTTACCACGATTCAGCCCCAGGCGCAAATTGGGGGCGGACGTGAGGCGCAATCGCATCTACGCATTAGATTTGTAGTCCTTCTCAAATTGCGGTAGAATGGCGCGGATCTGTGAGGGCTTCGGTCCCGGAGGCGATGTGCCGTCGGGGCAGGCAGTCGCCCACGGGATAGGAGGAGAGGATTGGACGAAGCGTACAGGACATCAGTACAGCGAGAAGTGGAGGTCGCGCAGGCAGCCGGGGTTATTGCACTGGGCAACGTCGCCAGCCGCGTGCTTGGGCTGGTGCGGGAGATGGTCAAGTCCGGCCTCTTCGGTGCGGGCCCTCACGTGGATGCGCTGAACGCGGCGCTCCGCGTCCCTAACACCCTCTACGATCTCCTGGTGGGCGGTATGATCAACTCTGCTCTTATTCCCGTCCTCTCCGACTACGCTGTCCCGGAGCGGCGGGCGGAGTTGTGGCATCTGCTCAGTGTTCTCCTTAGTATCACCTCGCTGGCCCTGTGCGGGCTCGTCCTGCTAGGGGAACTTCTGGCCCACCAGGTGGTCTGGTTGCTGGTAGAAGGGCTGTCGTCCCCCTACCAGGCCCTGGCGACTGACCTCCTGCGCCTGGTGCTCCCGGCGGTTATCTTTCTTAGCCTGTCCAGCATCCTGTCCGGTAGTCTCTACGCTCTCAAGCGGTTCACTTTCCCTGCTTTCACTGCAGCCATCTTCAACGCCGGTGTCGTCGTCGTGACGCTGGCCCTGGGCTGTCGCTGGGGGGTCCACAGTATGGCAGCCGGGCTGCTGGTAGGTGCGGCTCTCCAGGTGGCGCTCCAACTGCCAGGGCTGCGCGATGCTCGTCTGCGCCTTGTCCTCGATCTCTGCCACCCCGCCCTGCGCCGCATTGTCCGTCTCTATTTGCCTATCCTGATCGGCCTGGTGGTGGACACACTGGCGGTGTTTCTGAGTTACAATTTGGCCTCCCGTATTGGAGAAGGTTCTATATCCTGGATGGAGTACGCAGCAACGATCATCCAGTTTCCCCTCGGCCTGATCGTCACTGCCATCTCCGTCGCCACTCTCCCCACTCTTTCCCGGCAGGCCAGCGCTGAGGAGAACGGACCTTTCCAGGCCACTCTGGCCCAGGGGCTGCGGCTAGTTCTGTTCCTGATCATCCCGGCTACCATCGGCCTGTACGTGCTGGCCAATCCCATCATCGCCCTTATCTTCGAGCATGGCGACTTCACGCTGGTGGACACGGTGGCGACGGCGGAGGCGCTGCGCTGCGCGCTCCTGGGGTTGCTCTTCGCTGCCGTGGATCAGCTTCTCATTTTCGCTTTCTACGCCCGTAAGGACACGCTGACCCCTGCCTTGGTGGGTGTGGGGGCGACGTTCCTCTATGTCCTGATGGCCCTCACTCCTTGGTGGCTGGGGCTATTGACCCTGCCGCTTCTGGTTCTAGTCAACTCCCTCAAATTGACCGCCCACGCGCTGGCTATGCTGGTGCTGACCCGGCGGCGGCTGGGCGGGTTGGGCGATCACGGTCTGTGGCCCCTCACCCTGAAAGCCACCCTTGCCTCACTGGTGATGGCAGCGGTGACCTGGGGTGTGATGCGTGTCCTGGCAGTGGTGGCACCGCCGGACCTGTTGGGGAAACTACTGGTCGTGGGCGGGGCTGGGGGTGTTGGGGTGGCAGTCTACGGACTTCTGGCTCTGGTGTTGAGGCTTAAGGAGATTCACTTGATCCGCGCTGCCGTCGGCGATGGCCTGAACCGCTTGACGGGGCACGGGCGGTAGATTATAATCAGGCGTGAAACGTGAAACGTGAAGCGTGACAACGGCATGAGAGGTGCGATTGAGGATCGAGCAGAGCAAACCGGTTCGCCCCGAACGGTATGACGAGGGGTATTTCTTAGGTGCCTGCGAGGGATACGCGGAGTTTATCTCCAGCGAAGGGGCGCACCTTTCACGCCGGCTGGACCAGGCCTTCGAGGTGGCCGAGGTCGCGCCCGGGATGCGGGTGCTTGACGTTGGCTGCGGACGGGGTGAGATTCTGCGCCACTGCGCGGGGATGGGGGCGCGAGCCTACGGCGTGGACTACGCGCCGGTGGCGTTGCGTATGGCGCGGGGACTGGCAGTGACCGATGAGGAGACGCGGTCTGCTGTAGGCATCTATCAGGCTAACGCCAAGCGGTTGCCTTTTCCTGCTGCCTTCTTCGACCGCGTGCTGATGTTCGACCTGGTGGAGCATCTACACCCGTGGGAACTGGACCAGGCTCTGGCGGAGGCACGGCGCGTGTTGCGACTCGACGGCCGGCTCATCGTCCATACTGCTCCTAACGTCTGGTACGACCGCTACGCCTACCCGCTGGTGCGGCTGGTGCGTACGCTGATGGGGCAGGGGGCGAATTACCCAAGGCCCCCCCGCGCTATCATCCCGGCCAACCTCGACGTGCACGTGAATGAACAGAGCGCGACTAGCCTGGGGCGGGTACTGCAGCGGGCGGGCTTCCGCGCCCAGGTATGGCTGGACACGCCCCCGCAGAACCGGCAGGAGGGGTGGGTGTTTCGGATCGCCCGCTATGTCCTTTTCAACTGGCCGCCTTTCCGCTGGTTCTTCGAGCGGGAGGTGTTCGCGGTGGCGAGTGTGGATGTTTCCTGTCTCAGAGTGGGGCATCCGTATTGTAGATATGAAAGACCGTCGCACAGTTGACGAGTTATCCGTCGAGGAACTGGAGGAGGTTCTGCGCATCCGCAAGCGGGAGGCGCGGCTGGAGCGTCTGCGCCAGTTGGGCAAGGAGGCCGAGGCGAGCGGTTTTGACCCGCTGGCTCCAAAGCCGGTTGAACCTCGGCCTCCATCCCTGCCGATGGCCTATCAGCGCTTCGAGGGCGAGGGGGCCACGGCGCAGTACCGGGCTCACGCGCTTGACGAACCGCCCGCGGAGGAGAAACCCAGGCGGCAGCGGCATCGCATTCGCTGGGACTGGCTGCGCGATAAGAGCCTGTTGGTAATCGAGTTGGCCGTGCTGGCTGCGTTGATTCTGGTGCTATTCAGTTTGCAGGCGACGCTGCGCGAGATCAACGAAGAGGCCAGCCAGGCCCAGCAGGCTCAACTGTCCATTCTGCCTACGCCCACGCCCACGCCCCTTATCCAGGTGGTTGTGCTGCCGGGGGGCCACACGCCGCCCGATTCGCCTGGCGGTCCCGCACCCGATGAAATCCCCGCCCACCTGCGCGACCTGGTGAGTGCGATCACGCCGCTGCCCATGCCCACACCGGGGCCGGAACAGGCCGTCCGCATCCAGATTCCTGCCATCGGAGTAGACGCCCCGGTCGTGGAGGGGGACGACTGGGAACCGCTCAAGCAGGGGGTCGGTCACCACATCGGCAGTGCCAACCCGGGTGAGAGCGGCAATTGTGTTGTCTCGGCACACAACGACATCTTCGGCGAGATATTCCGTGCTCTGCCGGACGTTGACCTGGACGATGAGGTTTTTGTCCACACGGCCAGCCAGGTCTATCATTACGTTGTCACTCAGAAGCGCATCATTGAGCCGACAGAGGTGAGCGTGATGTACCCTGCTTCCAGCCCTGTGCTCACGCTCATTTCTTGCTATCCGTATGGGATTGACACGCATCGCATCGTCGTCATTGCCGAGTTGCAACCGTGAGAGAGGAGAGGAGAGTATGGCGAAGAAATCACGTCGCGTCAAGAAGAAGGGCCGGCAGAGGCACTTTTCGCCGGCCCAGATGGTACAGCCGGGGGTGAGTGAGGCGGCCAATGCCCCCTTCGACGTCACCCCGGTGCGTCCTGCGCCACAGGTGTCTGACCTGCGAGAGGAATACCGCTATGTCATCGCCGACCTCAAGCGCATCGGTATCATCGCTGTGGCGATGTTGGCGGTGTTGGTTGTTCTAGCGTTGTTGTGGACTTGACATGCCAAACGCATGTGAACACTGGGAAAGAGCATCACCGTCGCATCCTGGCTGATTGCCTGATCCAGCGCGAGTTGTGTCTGGTACATCAAACGTGGGCCTGGTCAGGCTTGCGAACGGGCAGCAGGGGGAGCGCCTGTGCTAACGTGGCCAATCCCCACGATACTCCCCAGTGCAGAGCCAGTGCCAGCCACAGATTCTGAGTCAGCAGAAATAGCACACCGCTGACGACGGCCAGTGCCCCGCGCATCAATTGGCCTGGGGCCCACTGTGGGTCGGTCATGCCCTTGTGCCAGGCCGGGTTGAGTGTTGCCTCCAGCGCTGCCAGCGCTAACCCAATCCAGACGCCCCAATACGTGCCCACTGCGAGGACAGGCATGTTGCGGTAGAAGGCCCAGTGAATTTCGTGGTAGGCTGCCTCACGTAAAAGCACCCAGCCGGAACTGTTGGCCCTGGTTACTACATCTCCTGCACCAGTGGTGACTATGGCCCGACGGTAGGCCCACCAGCTCAATGCCAGCAGTGCCCACGCACCGAGGCCCAGTGCCACTGCCCATTCCACGTCGTGTGCCCAGTCGAGCCAGTTGGCAGTGATGTCGGCGCTGGCCTCTTTCCCGCCAGGAATAGGCAGGTCAAGTTGCTGCAACCCCAATAGCCGTCCGATGACAGCGTCGTGGCCCCACAGGAGCGCGGCAAAGGGCACGCCGATGTAGTACAGCAGACGGAGGAGTTGAAGCAGCCGGGGAGAAAAGCGCCAGGCGGTCAGGCGAGCGATAAAATCACCTACTGCACCTGAGCTGGTCTGACAAAAGAACCATGCCAGGTTTGCCCAGAGGGCGGCCAGGAGCAGTGAGCTACTCAGCCACAGCCAGCCTTCGTTCCACATCACGGTCAGTTCAGACATCTACCTTCTCTGTAGCGGCACAGTCAGCGTGATGCGTGTTCCCTCGCCTGGTGCTGAGGCAATTGCCAGCGTACCGTTGACCAGTTCGGCCCGCTCGTGCATGTTGATCATACCCAGGCTGCCGCGCTCATCATAGCGCACCTGCACCGCGTCCACGTCGAACCCCGTGCCGTCATCCTCTACTTCGGCGACGAATGTGCTGTCTTGGATGTGGAGTCGCACCCAGATGTTTTTGGCCTTGGCATGTTTACGGGCGTTGCCGATTGCCTCCTCGACGATGTAAAAGATCACCCCCTGGGCGTTCTGTTCCAGCGATTGGTCTACCTCTGGCGTTGCTTCCAGGTGAATCGGCGTAGGGTCAGTCTCGGCCAACTTGCTGATGTACTGCTCCAACGCTGCCTGCAGCCCCTGCGTTTCGAGGATGAGCGGTCGGAGCGTGAAGAGCATATGACGGATTTCCTTCGTCGTGCGACGTGCCAGGTCCTCGATCCGCGTCAATTCCTCAGCCGTCTGTTGCGCGTCATGTTCCCTGTTCAACAACATCCTGGCGTAGTTCAGACGCATCGCGATGGCCGCAATGCTCTGTGTGGGGCCGTCGTGCAGGTCGCGGGCCAGTTTCTTACGTGCGTCTTCCTCTACCCCCACGATGCGTTCTTTCTCTTCCATGAGGCTCTGATAAAGTTGAGCGTTCTGAAGCGCAACGATGGCCTGATTACAGATGGCGATGAGCAACTTCTGGTGATCTCCTGTGTAGGTATCGGGTTGGGTGCTGCCGAAAACCACGGCGCCGAAATTCTCGAACCCGGCCCGCAGTGGTACGACGATCGCCTGCTGACAACTGTGCATCACGATGAGTTGGCCTAGTTCCGGGTCTGCCGAGGGATTTTGGGTGAGCACAGCCTCTGCCGTTGCCAATGCCTGGGCCAATATACCGCTCTTGCCCTGGAAGACGGCGTGCTGGTCGCGTGGCGGCAGGTGACGTGAAGCCACAGTGCGCAGGTCATTGTGGCTGAAGAGCATCACCAGGCTCGCGTGGACTGCATCTGGTTGGCCCAACTCGCGCATCCCAGCCTCACCCACTTCGAGCACTGCTTCCAATACTTTGTTGTAGTTCAACGTCGCGCTAAGCGTACTTGCCAATTCGAAGATCACCCGTGAGTGTTCTTGAGCGGCATGCAACCTTCGCAGTTTGGCCTCCTCCTCAAGCCGGCGTTTGTGCGCAATCAACTGTTTCATCTGAGCGCCTATGAGACCGCTGATCAAGGCTGCCAGCATGAGGACGAGAGATCGGACCGCAAATGAGACCAGGTCCGACTGCACTGTGTCAGGTGGTGCGAGGAAGTAGCCAGCCAAGCCGCAACCTACTACGATGATCGTGGCAATCAACGGGCTGATCATCCAGGGAAAGCGCAGCGCTGTTGTGAGAATAGGAAACAGCGCAAAGAATAGCAATGAGCTTGTCAGGCCACCCGACACAGTGACAAAGCCGATGGTCAGGATGGTGTCAATCAGCAGTGTCATCACCGGTATGGCGCGTGGGAAGATGCCGTACAGCAGCAGCGACATAATCGCGAGGTTGTAAAGAGCCGCAACCGTCAGGAGGATGATCTGGGGCAGAATGGAGGCTGCCTCGAAGGTGCCGCCGTAGTTAATAAAGACATCCAGGAAACTGACGAGGGCCACGCTTACCAGGAGTAGCCAGCGCAGGTTGCTGATCAGCCAGTCTATCTGGAAACGTTCCTTGGCACTCTCAGATATAGGCATAATCGTTCACACGCTTGTTCGCACACGCTCATCTACACACTGAACAGGTGCACACTGAGTAGGCCGCGGACACTGAGTGGATGTTGCTCCCCCACGTGGCCGCGGCCTGAGATTAGCACAGTGGGCGCGAAGGGACTTGAACCCCTGACCTCTACAATG
>CAYPOY010000261.1:0-7533 GCA_964412395.1 uncultured Anaerolineales bacterium
CAAGAAAGTGTCCAATCCGAAATCATAGCTCATACGTTCGATTTGAACACTACCCGATTTTGTGTTCGGGGGTATCCACGGCTTCGCGCTGCCCGTACATGAGTTGACAGCCTCCCGAAAGTGACTTACAATTGAAAGAGAGTAGAGGAAGGCAGGAAGATGTCTGAGTCAGAAAAGATACGCGAGGGACTCATAGTCTATGCGAGTCAGGCCGTGGATATTTGTCACCCCGTCATGCTGGAAGAGGGTGGGCGACCAATAGCCGTTATTCTACCCTACGTTGAGTTTCAGCGCTTAATTGCTCTGCAAGAGCAAAGGAAAGCAGACTGGCGCACTCGTTTTCGACAACTGCTGGCTGAGGTGCATGCCCAAACTGTGTCCTTTTCACCAGAAGAGATCGAATCCGACATAGCCGCCGCTTTTGAGGAAATGCGGCAGGAACGATATGGCTATGCGGGTGGTGATTGACACCAGAACTGGCTGCTAGATTGAAAGAGCGAGGCATAGAGCCTATCACGGTTGCTCGCTTTCTGGCGCTTCTGGAAGCGATGGACTGACGTAAAAAGATATGCCTATGACGCGACGTCTCATCATCAACGCTGACGATTTTGGCTACGCTAAGGGCTCTGTCCCCGCTACCATCGCACTCTACGAGGCCGGTATCGTCACCAGTACCACCGCGATGGTCAACCAGCCGTGCTGGCCGGATGCCGCCGCATACCTGCGCGACCACCCTGACCTGGGCGCGGGCGTGCACCTGGTGATGAACGAGGGCCGCCCCATTCTCCCACTGGAGCAGGTGCCCTCACTGGCGGACGCTGAGGGGCGTTTCCGCGACGGCACGCCGTTGCTCCTGCGCTACGGTCGCCTCCGCACCGCCGAACTCAAAGCCGAGTGGCGCGCCCAGATCGAGAAGTTCACCACCGATACCGGCCGCCCGCCCGATCACCTGGACCTGCATTGCCACTATCCCTACGTCTTCCCCGCCTGGTTCCGCGTAAGCCTGGCACTGGCCCAGGAATACCAGCATATCCCTGTCCGCATGCCCTTTGACGACGCGCTGGATCACAAAGCGCCGGAGATGGCCGCTGGCAACGGCTTCCCCGCCTGGTACGTCCGCTGGCAAGGCCAGCGCTACCAGCGGTTAGTAGAGCAGTATGGCCTGAGGCGGCCCAACTACTTCGAGATGTCTTTCTCACAGGACGGGCACCGCACGGTGGAGTACCTGCTGAGTCTGCTGAGCACTCTTCCCGACGGCGTGACCGAACTGCTAGCCCACCCCGGCATCGAGGGCTGGCGCGAGGGGGACTATCGCACCCTGCTCGACCCACGGGTGAAACGACGCATTGCGGAACTGGGCATTGAACTGATTGACTACCGCGCTCTCGTGGGGTGATGATAGCCAGAGGGTAGATGGCAGCCTCAGTCACTTCTCAGACTCTGCCCATTTGCGTCGGCTGGCGGGCTGTGCTACAATCGCTTCTGTGACTACCATCACCGAACTTGACCCCGGCGTCCGCCTCTACGACCGCCGCCTGGGTCGGGAACGACAACTCCACCAGGTGGAGATCTACGGCTCCATCGCCTTCCTCAGCTTCCTCGACCCGCAGACGGGGACCATTGACCGCCAACCATTCCCCGTGGACGAGGTGGAAGTGCGCTTCGAGGTACTGGGCGCTGGCATGGCGGCCTTTCAGGGAGACCCGGAGACGGTCAGGCTGGTGACCGAAGCATACCGCCTCCATCACGCATACCTCTTCAACCCCGTCTTTGCCACCGAGACCTCGCTGATTGATCTCCTGCCTCACCAGTTGGCCGCCGTGTACGGGGTTCCGCCCACCGACGGCAATCATCAGGGTCATCCAGGGATGCTGGATATAACCCCCGCCTGCGCTTTCTTCTGGCCGACGATGCCGGAGCTGGCAAGACTATCATGGCCGGCCTGACCATCCGCGAGATGCTGCTGCGTCGCCAGGTGCAGCGGGTGCTCATTGCTGCCCCGGCCGGGCTGGTGGGCAACTGGGAAGCAGAGTTGCGCCGTCTCTTCGGCCTCCGCTTCCGCATCCTCTCGAGCGGCGATCTGACCGAGACCTACAATCCCTTCGATGATCCTCGCAACAACCTCGCGATCGTGAGTGTAGACACCCTCGCCCGCGAGCGAATGTACACGGCCTACGAGGCCGCTCCTCCCTATGATCTGGTCGTCTTCGACGAGGCGCACAAGCTCTCGGCCTGGCGGGAGACAGATCTGAGCGTGCGTAAGTCGCTGCGCTACCGGGCGGCCGAGATGATCGCTCGGCAGGGGCGCCACCTGCTGCTGATGACCGCTACACCCCACATGGGCCGCGATGATCCCTACTACTTTCTCTGGCGGCTGCTGGAGCCGGAGTTGTTCTCCACGCCCTCCGCTTTGCGAAAACTGCCCCGCTCCCAGCGCCAGCGCTACATCCTGCGGCGGATGAAGGAGGAGATGATCCGCTTCGACGGCACGCCCATCTACCCACCGCGCAGTAGCAAGACCGTGGCGTATCCTCTGAGTCCCCCGGAGTGGGAACTCTACGAGCGGGTGACGGTTTACTGCCAGACCCACTACGACCGGGCCAAACTGCGCAACCGCTCTGCAGCCGGCCTGGCGATGAGCATACTGCAGCGACGGCTGGCCTCGTCCACACTGTCCATGCTCCGCTCCCTGCAACGGCGTGAGCAGAAGTTGGCGGAAGCACTGCGCGACCTGGAATCGGGCCTGCTGAGCCGGGAGGAATGGGAGGCGCGCCAGCGGGCCTTGCCCGATGAGGACGTGCGCGACCAGAAGACGGCAGACGAGGAGGAAATCATTGAGGGCGTGGAGGAATCGGAGCGGCAGGATGGAAGATAGCGGCTGCTACTGATACTGTCACTCTGGAGGAGTTGCGGGCCGAGATCTCCGAGGTCAAAGAACTGGTTCGGCTGGCCCAGGATGCCTACAACCTGCGGCGGGAGTCCAAGTTCGAGAAGTTGTGGGAGGCGCTGGAGGCGTACCCCGACACCAAGGTCCTGATCTTCACCGAGTTCCGGGACACACTGGACTTCCTGCTGGGGCGGTTGGAAGGCAAGGGGCTGACGGGCAAGGTGGCACACATCCACGGCGGGATGAACTACCGGGAGCGGGAGGAGCAGGTTGCCTTCTTCCGCGACCCTGCGGGCGCGCGCATCTTGGTGGCCACCGACGCCGCCGGTGAGGGGATCAACCTGCAGTTCTGCTGGTTGCTCATCAACTACGACATCCCCTGGAACCCAGCCCGTATCGAGCAGCGGATGGGGCGCGTGCATCGCTACAAGCAGGAGACCCCGTCCTGCTGCTGAACGTGGTGGCTGCCGAGACCCGCGAGGGGCGCGTGCTCAAGGTGCTGCTGGAGAAACTGGAGCACATTCGGAAGGAACTGGGGTCGGACAAGGTCTTCGACGTCATCGGCCAGCAGTTCAGCAAACGCCCGCTGCAGGACTTGATTTTCCAGGCTGTCATCGAGGGGCGGGAAGAGGAGACAGTCGCTGAGATTGATCGTGCGCTGGCCAGAGAGCAGGTACAGCACACCCTGGCACAGCAACGTCGTAAGGTGGAGGTCGCCGAGGTGCGTGCCGTGCTGGACGCCCTTCGAGCGCAGCGGGAGATCGCGGAGATGCAGCGCATGATGCCCGCCTACGTGCGGCGTTTCTTTGAACTGGCCGCGCCGAGGGTAGGAGTGGGCATCCGTGGAGACATTGGGGGAATCTTCTCCCTGGCCCCCTGTCCCGAGAGCGTGCGCCGTGCACTGGAGACCTACTCCCCGGCCATCCAGCACCAGTTGACCTTCGAGCGCGACCTGGCCGCCCCTGGTTGGGGTAGCGAGCCGAAAGCCATCTACCTGTACCCGGGAGAACCGGTCTTCGAGGCGGTGATGGACCTCTTCCTGGGTCAGTATGAGCCGGAGGGTACGCGGGGCGCTGTCTACCTGGACCCGGATGTAGCAGAGCCCTACCTCTTCTACCTGGGCAAGGTGAGCCTGCTGCGTGCGCCGGAGTCCTCCGACGGGGAGCCGGAGGTTGTCGAGGAGCAGGTGACCGGCGTGCGTCGCTATGCGGACGGCCGCATGGAGCAAGCCCCTGCCCATCTGCTGCTGACGCTACTTGAGGCAGAGGAGGCGGCCTCTGGGCCGGACCGCCTTTCCGACGACCTAGTGAACCTGGCCACCCAACGGGGGCCGGTGGAGGCCTTCCTGGTGGAGCACCTGGGCCTGCCAGCGCTGGAGCGCCACCGCCGCGAGGAGGAGGCCCGCCTGCCAGAACAGCGACGGAACCTGCGCGTGGCCTACAACCTGCGCCAGGCCGAGTTGATGCGCCAGCGCCGCCTGCTCAAGGAGCGGGTGGAGAGAGGCATCCCGGCGGCTGCGACCAAGTTGCGCGGGTGTGAGGCGGAACTGAACGACCTGGACCGCTGCCGACGGGAGGCGGAGACCCGGCTCCTCTCGGCCCCGGAGCGGTTGCAGTTGGGGCCGGTGGGGCTCTATGCCCAGGCGCAGGTAGCGCCGGCGCCGCCAGAGGAGGCCGAGCGCCGCCGCGATGTGCGGTCCGAGGAGATTGCCCTGGCGCTGGTGCGCCAGCGGGAGGAGGCGGAAGGGAGCGTACTGGAGGACGTCTCCGATCCGCACCTGAAGGCCGGCTTCGACCTGAAGGTGCTGCGTACCGATGGCTCTGTCCGCTACGTGGAGGTAAAGGGGCGCAGTGGAACGCAAGCCATCGAAATGACGGCTAACGAGTGGGCTCAGGCCGCCAACCACTGCGACCGCTATTGGCTCTACGTGGTCTACGACTGCGACACGACCCCCACGCTCTACCGGGTGCCCGACCCGTTTGGTCGCCTGTTGGCCCGCCAGACTGGTGCAGTGCGCATTAATGCCAGCGACGTGATAGCAGCAGCCGATTAAGTCCTCTCTTGCTCCGTCCAGCCTTGTGTGGTATACTGATAGCGCAGAATGTCTGCATATTCAGAAATGCGAAGAAAGGAACGAGCGATGGAGACAAACGTTCAGATTCGGCAGCGGGGCACACTGACACTACCCGCCGATTTGCGTGAGAAATATGCGATCAAACCGGGCGATACCTTCCGCCTGGTGGATCTGGATGGTATCTTTGTGCTCACGCCAATGGTGCCGATGGTGCCGGAACTGGCCCGCGAGATAGAGCGTATGCGCCGGGAAGCAGGTCTGAGCATCGAGGAGATGTTGACCGGCCTGCGCGAGCAACGCGAGCAGTACTACCAGGAGCACTATAGCGATGCAGAGACCCCGTAAGCCCCGGGTCCTGGTGGACGCCAACGTGCTCTTTGCCGGAGCCGCCTCGCCCAGCGAGCATAGCGCCAGCCTGGTAGTCCTGCAGCTGGCAGAGATCACGCTGATTGAGGCCCTGACCTCGGAGCAGGTGATTGTGGAGGTGGAACGCAATCTGACCGCGAAGTTGCCCCGGGCACTGCCAGCCTTCCAGCTCATCGTCAGTCGCTCCCTCCGCGTGGTTCCCGATCCGCAGCCGACTGACCTGGAGCCGCACGCAGGTCTGGCCGATCCCAAAGACTTGCCGATCCTGGTGGCGGCCCTGCGCGAAGGCTGCCGGTGGCTGGTCACTTTCAATGTCCGGGACTTTCAACCCGGTCACCCGGATGTCAACGTTGTGCGTCCGGGCGAGTTTGTATTGCTCGTCCGCGACTTGCTGACCCACCTGACTGTTGAGGGAGAAGAATGACGAACCGTCGTCTCATCGAACAAGCCTTGCCGCCGAAGAAGGTCTCTGAATTCCAAACACATTCTGGGAGCTGCCAAGCGTGAATAGACTGCTAGCTGGGTTGACAGAACTACCACATTGGTTGTGGCTGGTTGTGAGGAAGTGGGTCTGGCTACTTGGGCTGTTGCCAGCCGCGCTTGACATCGCATCCACTTACGTGCCAGGACTCCCTCAAGCGCAAATCCCTTTGGAGTGGTCTATAGGCGCCGGATGTCTTGGAGTCTTTATCGCCACCTTTCTCGTCTACCTGGACGTCAAATCCAGGCTTGCCGTTTATGAATATCAAGAGCCCGATTACGACTTGCAGGTGTTGGAGACGAGCAGTAAGATCTGTGGCTCAGATCACGTTCATATTGATGCCACATTCCGTGTGACCCGTAAGAACCCTTGGCCTGGTGCGTTGGTGGAAGTCAGTCTTGGTGACAGCGAATTACCCGAGGGAATTGGATCAGGTGTAATCTGTAAGCAGGGTTACAAGCCGCTGGATTGGCACTGCTATAACGTGCTGATGGACATTCCCGTTGATCTTGGTGAAGTTTTCGGAGAGCTCGTCAAGTCCGGAATTGAGGAAACCCAATGACCCGACGCCGTCTTATTGAAAAGGCTTTTCCTGTAAGGAAAGTCTCTGAGGATGCCAGCCACGAGAAAATGTGTCACAGTGGACACATCAAGTCACTTCACTCGTGGCCGGCCCGCCGCCCCCTGGCTGCCTGCCGCGCCGCCATCATCGCCGCGCTCATGCCCGACCCCGGCGACGAGCACAGCCGGGCCGAACTGTGCCAGAAGATCGAGTCCATCACCCACTGGGGCACGGAGACCGGCCCGGCGCTGGATTTCTTCCGCCGCGAGATCCGCAAAGCCTTCGGCGGGCGCGCCCCTCGTATCCTCGACCCCTTCGCCGGGGGCGGGGCCATCCCCCTGGAGGCGATGCGGTTGGGCTGCGACGTAGTAGCCAACGACTACAACCCCGTCGCCTGGTTTATCCTCAAGTGCACGCTGGAGTTCCCACAAAGGCTGGCGGGCAAGACCTGGCCCTTGCCAATGAACAATGAGACAATGAACAATGAACAAATGACCAATGACAAAAGCAGGGCGACCCAGTTGGATTTGTCATTTGCTCATTCCCGCCGGGGTGACCTGGCGGCGCACGTGCGTTACTGGGGCCAGTGGGTGCTGGAGCACGCCCGCCGGGAACTGGCTCCGTACTATCCGACGGTGGACGGACGGCCGACAGTGGCCTACCTGTGGGCACGCACCGCCCCCTGCCCCGACCCCGCCTGCGGGGCCGAGGTGCCGCTGCTCAAGACGCTCTGGCTGTGCAAGAAGGCCGAGAAGACGCTGCCCGACACGCCCAAGAACCGCACCCGTCCTGACTTCCTGCGGGTCAAGCGCACCCGTAACACCAGCCGCGCCCTGTGCATCCTACCCCCCTCTCACGCTTCCCCCCCAGAGTTGGGGGGGACCGAGGGGGGGGCGAGAGGGGCCGGGGGTGAGGGTGAACTTCGAGATTTGGACCCCCGGCCCGAAGGACGAAGTACCCCCTGGCACCATGTCCGGCGCCAAGTCCCGCTGCCCCGTCTGCGGTGTGCACATCCCCAGGGCTTACATCAAGCAGTGCGGCCACGAGGGGAAGATGGGCGCGCGGATGACCGCCGTGGTCGTGAACACGGGCCACGGCAAAGAGTACTGCCGATAGTGTCACCAGAATTTCGCAAATTTGAGCACAACTGAAGAACCTTAACA
>CAYPOY010000262.1:0-7526 GCA_964412395.1 uncultured Anaerolineales bacterium
GCTGCTGTTTACCTACCATCTGGATGCTCCGTCGTCTTCTGCGCAATTCAAATGACGCACTACGAGGCCGGAAAATCATTTATGTGCCTTGCAACCGTAACCGTCGTCACCGTCGCCATCGGCCTGCTGGCGCTGTCCGCGCTGCCGGCTGGGGTGAGGGCGGAGACCACCGGCCCACCCGATCCCACCAGCGAGCCACGGCTGGCTCCTCCCGTCTTTGCAGAGCGTGGGATGCTCACACCTTGCTACACCGGCTGCGGTGGGGAGTTCGCCCCCATCGTCAACGCGGGCTACGAGCAAGAGGTGGTGGAACTGGTGAACGATGTTCGCGCCGATAATGATTTACCACCCCTCAATAAGTCGGGGGATGTTTACAGCAGAGGCGGCTTCCACGCCGCCAGGCTGTGCCCCTCCTCCAATCCCCTCCATAGGGGGGAGGTGGCAAGTAAGGCGCGCTCCCTCCCCGCGTGGGGGAGGGCTGGGGTGGGGGCAAACGCGTGGGAGCCCGGCCCGCTTGGTCCCAAGAAGTTGAGAAGATACTGGTAGACAGTAGACAGGGAGAAATACCCGTTGGGGTGTTTAGACGGTCAGGAGGCGTAGATAGTCCGTCACTGTCAGGGGCGACGTCAAGGCAGTCCCAAGGGCACCGTCACCTTGTCACCTTGTCTCCCCATCTCTGCGTGGTATAATCTCACGTGCTATGACCGACCATCCGAAACGTCCCGACGGCCGCCGGCGCGATGAACTCCGCCCGGTCAATTTTGTCCTGAACTACGTCGAGTACCCCGAGGGCTCGGTGCTGATCGAAATGGGTCGCACCCGCGTGTTGTGTAACGTCAGCGTCGAGGAGAAAGTGCCGGCCTGGATGGTCGGGGGTGGGGTGGGGTGGCTGACCGCCGAGTACGCCTTGCTCCCCCGCTCCACCCACACCCGCACGCGCCGCGAGACCTGGGGGTTGCGCGGGCGGACCCAGGAGATTCGCCGCCTCATCGGGTGCTCCCTGCGCGCTGCCGTGGATCTCGACCTGCTGGGTGAGCGCACGCTGGTCGTGGACTGTGACGTGCTCCAGGCCGATGGTGGCACTCGCACCGCCGCAGTTACTGGTGGCTATGTCGCTGTAGCTCTGGCGCTGCGCCGTATGTCCGAACAAGGCCTGGTGCCGTCGGAGGTGCTGAAGCCGCTGGTTGCAGCAGTTAGCGTTGGCGTGGTGAGCGGCGAGGTGCGGCTTGATTTGTGCTATGCCGAGGATCACGACGCCGAGGTAGACCTCAACGTCGTGATGACGGATGGCGGTTGCTTGGTCGAGGTGCAGGGCACGGCCGAAGGCACGCACTTCTCGCGGGGGACTCTCGATCGCATGCTGGACCTGGCGGCATACGGCATCGCCCGCCTCATCCAGCATCAACGCGAGGCGCTGGTGTGAGCGCTGCCGACTTCACACCTGGACAGCGTCGTACCGTCATTCTGATGGTCATAGCCGTCGTCGTTGTCTTCGCCATGCTCGCTGGCTTCGTCATCACTTCTCTCCAGGGTTGGGAGAGCCCAGCACCTGCCGCGACCCCGTCCTTCGCATCCTTGCCCCCCACGCCTCTACCAATGCCAACGGTGTCGCCTGCTTCCTCCTCGACGTCTGAAGAGGGCATCTGGTCTCAGGTGCAGGCCGCCCGTCTTTTCGATCAGATCGCCCACCAGGTGGAGACCCTGCGCGGCCTCTCCCCACGCGCCGAGGTACCGCTCAGCTTTCTCGACGAGCGTGAGATGACCACACTCCTTCGTCAGTTCTACACCGAACGTGACCCGGAGGCCCAACTGTTGCCGTACACTGGACTGGGGCTGTTGCCCGATGTGCCAACCTCCATCCACGCTCATCAGGTGGCGGGCGTCTACGTGCCCGAGCAGGGGCAACTCTACGTCGCTACCGGCCAGCAGGAGAGCAGCGCTGACGACCAGGCGCTATTGGCGCACGCTTACGTCCATGCCTTGCAGGACCAGCACTTTGACCTGGGGGCGATGGATGCTCGCGCCGCGACCACCGACGCCGCATTGGCCGTTCAGGCGCTTGTGGAGGGAGACGCGACGCTCTCGACGGCCTTCTACTGCTACGGAGCCCTGTCGGTGGCCGACTGGGAGCATCTGGCAGAATTGATCGTGCAGGCGGAGCAACCTGGCTACGGAGAGGAACTGGACCTCACCGAAGCCTGGGCGCGGCTGCAACGTTTCCCGTATTGGGAGGGCCGCCGGTTCATTTATACTCTCTTCCAGGCTGGTGGGTGGGAGGCCATCAACAGCGCCTACACTGACCCGCCCCGTTCGACTGAGCAGGTGCTCCATCCAGAACGCTACCTGGAGGAGCAGGATGGGCCTACTCGCGTTGTCGTGCCTGATCTCAGCACAGTCCTCGGTGAGGGCTGGACGATGCTCCTTCAGGATACATTGGGCGAGTTCGTCATTGGCCTGTATCTCGACGCGTTGCTGCCGGAGGAGACGGCCTGGCGAGCTGCCGGTGGCTGGGACGGTGACACCTTCGTTGTATGGGAGCACGAGGACAGAAGCCGGGTGCTCGTCTGGCGTACTATCTGGGACAGTACCGCCGAGGCCACTGAATTTGAACGTGCCCTCGTCGCGCTGATTCCCCAGCGCTATCTGCCTGCCTGGCCTGTGGACTCACCGAGGGGCCTGGCGGGCCGGTGGTGGGAGACCAACGCAGGAGCGGTATATACCTCCCGTGTGGCACGCTACGTGATCTTTGTGCACGCCCCAGACGTCAGCGCGTTGGCGAACATCGTGGAGGTGTTGCCTTGAAGGGAGCAGAAACCAAGCTGGCTGACCGGCAGGACTACACCATCCGGCGGATCATCTGGGAGACGCGGGAATACGTGGCGCTAGCGCTGGCATGGTGGGACGTCAGTGTGCAATATCCTGTGCCCGTCCTGGGTGAGCCTCTGCCGATCCTGGAGACTGACAATAGGGGGTGTCGAAGCGTACGTTGTGATTCATATCGCCGGGTGCTTGCTCTCCTGGCCCATGTGGCTTATAATGGCTCTTGGGTTCGGCGAGTACATGAAAGGAAAAAGGACTTGGGGGATGGCTGAAAAGGGACCGCAGGCCCGACACCTGAAGCAAACGGTGCTCATCGCGGACGACGAGAAGGCGCTGGCGGAAGCTATCGCAGCGACGCTGGACCTGGAGGGGCTGGAGACCGTCGTGACGCACGACGGAGAGGAGGCACTGGTGCTGGCCCGCGCACTGCAACCCGACTTGATTCTCCTCGATGTGATGATGCCGGGCCGGTCTGGCATCGAGGTGTGTGCGACTCTGAAGACGGATCCCGCGACTGCCTCCATCCCAGTGATTTTTATCACCGCGAAGGCAGGCGAGACCGACCGTATGGTGGGGATTGCGGCGGGGGCCGACGAATACCTGACCAAGCCGTTCAGCCCGACCGAACTCATCGCCCTGGTCAACGAGGTGTTCGCCGGCCGGCCCATCGAGCCGCGCCTGCGCCAGCCGGATCTCTCCGCCATGCCTGCCGATCAGTTGGTGGTCTTCGCCCAGGAATGGAGGGAGCTGTTCGAGCGGGAGCGGATCGAGCGGCAGGCGCTGGAGGAAGCAAATCGGCGCCTGGATGAACTGGACCGGCTGAAGATGGCGTTCCTTAGTGCGGTGACGCACGAACTTTTGACTCCCTTTGCCTCCATGGGCCTGGCGCTGCAGGTACTGCAACGCCAGAGCGAGTTTCTCCAGCCTGACCAGCGAGATGTCCTGGACGATCTGGTGACCGAGATCGCGGGCCTGCACCGGCTGATTAGCGGAGTGGTCAAATTTGCCGAACTGGTGAGCAAGCGGCGTGAGCCACGGCCGGGATACATCTCCCTGGACCAGGTGATCCCGGCGGCTGTGCAACCAGCGGCGGTGCTGGCTCAGGCGCGGCAGGTGGACTTCCGGGTCTTCGTACCTGCCGACCTGCCGAAGGTACACGCCGACCCTGAACTGCTGGGCGAGGCGGCTTTCCAGATGGCTCACAACGCGGTGAAGTTCAACCTGCCCGGAGGACAGGCTCGGGTACGGGTCTTTGAGTCCGAAGGGTGGGTCGTGATCGAAGTGGCGGACACCGGGGTGGGCCTGACACCGGAGCGGCTGGCGTTGCTGGGACAACCCTTCGAGCAGGGTGCCGATGCCCTGCAGCGTGGGCGGGAGGGGCTGGGGGTCGGCTGGGCTTTTGTGCGCTACGTCGCCGAGGTGCACGGCGGCTGGACGCGCGTGGAAAGCCCATGCCCAGGCCAGGGAAGCACCTTTTGTCTGGCCCTGCCCGTTGCTGCGGAAGGGCAGGAACTCGGCGCGGCGTGCGAGGCAGATGTGGAGGGGTGGGGAGTCGAAGATTTGTCAAGCGAGAAAATCGTGGTAAAATTATAAACGTCAATAAAACTCTTGTTGGTATCTCTGGGGGATCGTCTAATGGTAGGACAGCGGGCTCTGAATCCGTGAGTCAAGGTTCGAATCCTTGTCCCCCAGCCTTGGCTCTGAATTACGGTATGAGATGATCCGTTTTGTAGGACGACGCCCTCGTTTGAGGGCGTTTTTTGTCCTTTTGGGTCAGGGGGTAAGGAACCATGTTTGATCATATACTCGTTCCTGTGGATGGGTCTTCCCTCGCCGAATGTGTAATGCCTCACGCTGTGGCGCTAGCCCAGGCCTTTGGCGCTCGGGTTACGTTGCTGCGAGTCCTAGAGCGCGTCCAAACCGCTGACCAGGCCCGGTCCGTTGACCCGCTAGGCTGGCACATTCGCAAAGCCGAGGCTGGATCCTATCTGGATGGATTGGTAGCCCGCTTGCAAAAAGTCGGCCTGCGAACGGAGAAGGCTCTCTTGGAGGGTCGGGCGGCAGAGCGCATCATCGGGTTCGCGCGCGATCAGAATGTCAGCTTGATCATTCTCAGCAGCCACGGACGAAGTGGCTTGAGTGGGTGGAACATCAGCGGCATCGTCCAGAAAATCATCCTGCGGGCCTGTATGCCGACGATGATCGTGCGGGCCTATCAGCCTATGACCAGCGACCTGGCAGGCTTGCGTTACCGGCGGCTGCTGGTTCCCTTGGACTGCTCACAGCGGGCCGAGTACGCCTTGCCGCTGGCGACCACCCTGGCTCGTTTCCACGATTCCCAACTTCTGCTGGCACACGTGGTGTGCAGGCCTGAAATGGTCCGTCGTGTGCCCCCTACGCAGGAAGAGATCGAATTGGCGAACCATCTCACGGAGCGCAACCGGCTGGAAGCGAGCAGGTGTCTGGAGCAACTGCAGGCCAGGCTGGCTTCAGATGTTCAGATTCACTTGCTTGTCAGTGACAATGCCGCAGCCACGCTGCATGAGTTGGTGAAGCAGGAGGATGTAGACCTGGTCGTGTTGAGTGCTCACGGCTATTCTGGCGGAACCAAGTGGCCTTATGGCAGCGTGGCCCTCAATTTCATCGCCTACGGTACCACTCCGTTGCTGATCGTGCAGGACCTTCCCCAGGACGAACTGGAGAGCACGCAGGCCGAAATAGCCGTAAGAGAGTGCAAGGGGCATTGACGCATGCCAAACAGTCGCATGCCCAATGGTGAACCTGATCTGGGCGTACCCGTAGACGGTATCCCGAGCGACTCGATTGAGGCTGCGACGCTGAATTCGACCGAAGCGCTCGCCGAAGTCGTGTGCCATTCTGAGCCTGTCAAGGGATCTAGGGACCAGGCCGGACTCGGCGGCGATGCCTCGGGCGCGAGCCGATTGGAGGACCTGGCATTTCGGCTGGCCGAAAGCCACGTTGTCTTTAGCCGGCCCAGGCGCAGGCTCTCATTGCTGGATCGTCTCCAGGAACAGGAAGCGCTCTTGCGCGGCGCCTACGAGTATTTCAGACAGATGTCCGAGGTGCAACGGGCCCTCTCTTACGCGGCCGAATGGCTGCTGGACAACTTCTACGTCGTACAACAGGCGTTGCGCCAGGTTCGTGAGGATATGCCAGCGGGCTATTATCGTCAGTTACCCAGGCTGGGTACATCGTCCCTGGAAGGTTATCCCCGCATCTATGCACTGGCGCGAGAGGTGCTCGGGTACTGTGAGAGTCGCCTCGATCTTGACCGGGTGACATGCTTCGTTCACGCCTATCAGCAAGTCACATCACTGACGATGGGTGAGCTGTGGGCGCTGCCGACAATGCTACGCCTGGGGGTCCTGGAGTGTCTGACTCGAGCGGTTGCTCGCGTGATGGGACTGCAAAAGCGGGGCGATGAGGAATCCCTCGCTTTTTTGCCTTTACCCCACGATCTGGCAGATGAGACTGTTATTGCCAACTGTATCCTCAGTCTGCGTACACTGGCGACCCAGGATTGGAAGCCCTTCTTTGAAAACATCAGCCGGGTGGAACAGGTATTGCGCCGTGACCCGGCTGGCGTCTATGCCCGCATGGACTTTGATACCCGTGATCGCTATCGCGGAGTAATCGAGGAATTGGCTCTGGCCATGGGCCGGGACGAGGGGGAGGTCGCGCGGGAAGCAATTCGGCTGGCCCAAAGTGAATCTGCGTCACGCGGTCGCCCATCTCGTGCCACCCACGTCGGTTTCTATCTCCTGGATGCGGGCCGTGCCCAACTTGAGGCCTGCCTGGGCTATCGCCCTCCCTTGGGTACCCGTCTGCGGCGCTGGATGTTTGGCCATCCCACTCTGGTGTATCTGGGCAGCATTGCCCTGCTTACCCTGATCATCCTGCTCGGTCTGGTATGCTACGCTTTTGTCGTTGGGGGGACTCTCGCGCAATTGATAGGAGTGGGGCTGCTGATTCTATTACCCGCTACGGCCGTGGCCGTTAGCTTGGTCAACTGGCTGATCACCCACATGGTGCCGCCCCGGATGTTACCCAAGATGGACTTCCGGAAAGGCGTTCCTGCCGAATGTAGCACGATGGTGGTTGTCCCTGCGCTCTTGAACGACGCCGGTGAAGTCCAGTCTCCGCTGCACCAGTTGGAGCTTCACTTTCTCGGGAACGAGGATCCCCATCTGCGCTTTGCGCTGCTCACCGATTTCGCCGACGCGCCACAGAAGCACATGCCGGGCGATGACGCCTTGCTTGAGCAGATCAAGGCCGGTATCCAGGCCCTCAATAAGAAATACGGTCGGCGGGTCGCTATGGGCAAGGACAAGCCTTGCCCCTACGGACCCTTTTATCTTTTCCATCGCGATCGGCAGTGGAACCCGGGTGAGAACTGCTGGATGGGCTGGGAGCGCAAACGGGGCAAGTTGGTCGAGTTCAACCGCCTGCTGAGTGGCGAGGAAATTTCCTATAACGTGCAGATAGGGGATCTCGATGTTTTCCCGGAGATCAGGTACGTCATTACGTTGGATGCTGATACGCTCTTGCCTCGGGACAGCGCGCGTCGTCTGATTGCTACCCTGGCGCACCCACTGAATCGGGCCGAATTTGCCCCCCCCTCTGTCCCCCCCAATGGGGGGGATGAAAGGGGGGGAGTCCCCAATGGGGGGGATGAAAGGGGGGGA
>CAYPOY010000263.1:0-7519 GCA_964412395.1 uncultured Anaerolineales bacterium
GGCGTTTGGCAAATTCATCAACCCCACCCTCAGCGGCGAGCAGGCCGCTAGACGCACCCTGCGGCCTTCTAAGCGTTTTTGGGTTTCGTTCTGCTACGATTTCCCGTAGGGGCACGGCTCGTCCGTGCCCTCCTCAGGCCCCCGGAAAGGCTCCGGGGGCTGCGTTGTGGTGCGGGGGCTGCTACGGGTAGTTGCGCACCACCAGCGGCAGGTAGATCTGGTACGAGCGAGCTTTAGTGGTCAGCGTCACGTCGTCCGTGGCCAGGGTATCGTTGGCCGAGGTGCCCTTGATGGTCACGGTGTCCGTGTCTCCACCGCTCGCCGTGGTGGGTACCCACACGTAAGCCTGGACGTCGGCGCCCAACCCGGCTCCCAGACTCAGTCCGTGGATCGAGAGATCCACCGGCCAGGTATTCCCCTGCCGGGTCAGGTTGAAGAAATCAGCGGCGGTGCCGGTGTTGGTCAGTCGCAGCGTGTAGGTGACCCAGGTGCCCAGAGGGCCCTCCAGGGCCAGGTCGGCTGCCGCTAGCACCACCCCACGTGTGATGGGCTGAGAGGAGGCGATGGCGGTGGTGGTCAACACGGCGGTGTCGTTCTTGCTGCCGTCCTTCTGCGAGGTGGCGGTGACCTGCACCGTGTCGAAAGTGCCGCCGGTCGTGGTGACGGGGATCTGAACGGTGACGTCGAACTGGGCAGTATTGTTGGGGTCCAGCGGGCCGACGCTGGGAACTGACAGGGTAGTGGGCCAGGTGTTCCCGGCCTTGCTCAGGGTGTAGGTATCAGCCCTCTCCCCCGTGTTGCGCACCGTCAGAGTGTAGGTCATCACGTCGCCGGGATGGCCGTCCTGCTGCGCAATGAGCGGGGTCAGATCCACGCCGTAGGTGGGCACGTAGGCGGTGGTGGTCAGGATGGCGCTGTCGGCCACGGTGGGGTCACCGGACGAGCGGGCGATGATCGTCGCCACGTCCTGGGCACCGCTGGACTCTCCTGCCGGGATCTGTACGTAGGCCTCCACCGACTGGCCCTCTCCCGGCTTCAGGTTGAACCCATAGGCCGAGAGGGTAGTGCCCCAGTTCGGGCCGCTGACGGATAGGTTGAGGTAGTCGGTGATGATCCCGGTGTTGGTGACTCGCAGCGTGTAGGTGACGATGGTCTCGACGTCGCCCTTCTGGGCGGCCGTGTGGGGCGCGATGTCCACGCCACGCAGGAGGGGTTGAGTGGTGGCTGTGGTCGTAAGGACACTGGTCGCCCTTTTGCTGGTGTCGCTTTGGGATGTGGCGGTGATGACCGCGTGGCTCGCTCCGCTGGCGGACGTGATCTGTACCGTGACGTTGAGTTGCGCGCTCCCGCCGCCCGCCACTGAGCTGACCGTTGCTGGCCAGTTGGTCGGCCATGGTTCCCCGGTCACGCTGCCGGTGATTGTGTAGTCATCGGTCACGTTACCTGTGTTGAACAGGGTCAGCGTATAGGTGATCACGCTCCCCTGCTTCCCGGTGGTGCCGCCACTTGGTGGCTGCAGGTACACGCCGTACCCGCGCACGAAGATGACCTGGCTGGCGTGATCCTGGCCACAACTGTTGGTCGCCGTCAGCCAGACGGTGTGATTGCCCATCGTGGAGAAGGCGTGGGTCGCCGTGATTCCACTGGCCGACCAGCCGTCGTCGGCGGCCCAGGTGTAGGTGAGAGGTGGGGAGCCGGAGGCGACAGTGCCGGTGAAGTGGACCGTCTGGCCGGTCTTGGGCTGACCAGGCGACCAGTTGAAGCCGGCCCCGGCGGGCAAGGTACAGATGACCGTCGTTGTATCCATCGCCTGGACCTGCACCGTCGGACTGGTGTGGGAGGTGGCCTGCACCGTCGCCACGTCGGTCATTCCTGCCGTGGCCGTCAGGGGCACCGGCACCGATACGGTCACCACCGCTGTGCTGCCGTGGGCCAGGCTGACCGTGCCAGGGCTGGTCAACGTCGCCCAACCCTGGGTGCTGCTCACCGTGACGGTGTAGGTGTCGGCCACGTTGCCGGTGTTGCGCAACGTGTGGGTGTAGATCACTGTATCCCCGGGGTCGGCCGGGGCGCTGCGGGCCGTCGGTGTCAGGACTGCCCCGTAGACCGGCACAAAGGGCGTGCCGGTGACGATGAGGGAGTGACTGATCACGTCCCAACCGCAGGAGTTGGTGGCGGTCATCCAGACGGTGTAAGTGCCGCTTTGAATGTAGGTGTGGGTGACCGGGTTGCTGCTGCCGACGGTGTTATCGCCAAAGTCCCAGTCGTAGGTGAAGGGCGGATCGCCCGCCAGCACGCTCCCGGTGAAGGTGACCATCTGGTTGGGCACCGGCGCCGACGGGGTATAGGTGAAGGCAGCGCTGGCAGGCGGGACACAGACGTCGAGGCCCTGCTTGGACTGATTGTTGGAAGGATCGGGGTCGCAGACGAGAGCGGCGATCTCCGCTGTGTTGGTGAAGCGCCCCCCGCTGGTCAGGTTCGGGTCCACCTGGGCGGTGATGGTGATGAGACCCGCGTTCCCCATCGCCAGATTGCCCGCGTTCCAGACGAAAGTGAAGCCGAGGGTCGGGGTCAGTATGCCCCCGTAGTTGTTAGTGTAGGTGGTCAAGACCCCAGTGCTGGTCAGCGGGGGTATGGGGAGCGGGTCGGTGATGACCACGGAGGCGGCGGTGGCCGGACCGGCGTTGGCATAGGCCAGGGTGAAGGTGACCCAATCGCCGGGCTGCAGCAGGCCCGCTATCACCATCGTCTTGGTGATGGCCAAATCGGCCGTATAGACGGTCGTCGTCGTCAGCACCGATGAGTCGGAGACGCCGGTGGCCTGGGCCGTGATGGTCGCCACGTCGAACTGGCCGTGGGTGGCGGTGCTGGGGATGGTCACGGTGACGATGACCGGGGAGCTTCCCATACTGGGCAGTGATACACTGCCCGGACTGACGGCCGTGGGCCAGTTGTAGCCGCCGGCCCCTAGATTGATGGTGTCGGCGACGCTGCCGGTGTTGGTCACCGTCAGGTGGTAGACGACGTCGGCACCAGCGCTGCCGCTGTCAGCATCAGTGGGCGGCGTGATCTCCACCCCCCGCGTGATGGGCTGGGTGGTGACGGTCGTGGTCAGCACCGAGCTGTCGCTCTTGGATAAATCGTGCTGGGAAGTGGCGGTGATGGTTGCGCGGCTCCAGTCGCCATCATTCACGCCGGTGGACGAGATCTGCACCGTGACGTCGAACTGCTGGTTCCCGCCGCCTGTCACTGGCCCGACTGTTGACGGCCAGGTTGTCGTCCATGGCTGGTTGGAGACGGTCGCGGTGATGTCGTAGGTGTCGCTCACGTTACCAGTGTTATGGACAGTCAGGGTGTAGGTGACCACAGCGCCGGGCTTGTCTGTCTGCTGGTCGGTGGGCGGCGTCAGGCTCACGCCGTACTCCCGCACGAAGACGACCGTACTGGTGGTTGCCTGGCCGCAATCGTTGGTCGCCGTCAGCCAGACGGTGTGGTTGCCCCGCGTGGCGAAGGCGTGGGTCGCCGTGGGACCGGTGTCCGTCCAACTGTCGTCGGCGGCCCAGGCGTAGGTGATGACGCCGCTACCGGTGGCGGTGGCGGTGAAGTGAATGGCCTGGGTGACCTCGGGATCGGCTGGCATGTACTGGATGCTCGCGTTGCTCACCGGCTCGCAGACGGAGATGGTGTCGCTATATGTGTCTCGGCCGCAGGTGTTGGTGGCGGTCATCCAAACGGTGTAGGCGCCGGGGCCGTTGTAAGTGTGGGTGACCGGGTTGCCGCTGCCGGTGGTCGTGTCGTCAAAGTCCCAGGTGTAGGCCACGGGGGTGCCCTGGGTCACGCTGCCGGTGAAGGTGATGGGTTGGTTGACGACCGGCACCGGCGGGGTGTATACAAAGGTGGCGCCGGCGGGCGGGATGCAGACGTCGAAGCCTTGTTCAGCCCGATTGTTGGTCAGGTCATGCTCAGAGGTGGAGGTGGCGATCTCGGCCGTGTTGGTGAAGCGCCCCCCGCTGGTCAGATTCGGGTCCACCTGGGCGGTGATGGTGATCAGGCCCGCGTTCCCCGCCGCCAGGTCGCCCGCGTTCCAGACGAAGAGAGGGCCGATGACCTGGGCCAGTATGCCCCCGTAGTTGTTGGTGTAGGTGTACCAGGCTCCCGTGGTGGTCAGCGGAGGCGTGGGGAGGAGGTCGGTGATGACCACAGAGGCGGCGGTGGCCGGGCCGGCGTTGCTGTAGACCAGGGTGAAGGTGATCCAATCGCCTGGACGGAACAAGCCGACTAGCGGTCCCATTGTCTTGGTGATGGCCACGTCGGCGGTCTGGACGGTGAAGAAGGCGGAGGCGGAGTCAGGCAAGGCTGGGACCTGGTACTGTTCCTGCGTCGTGGTGGTGATCTCCACCGTGTTGGTGATGGTCGTCTGGGCCGGCCAACTCAGGCTCGGGTCTACCTGCGCGGTGATGGTGATGATCCCCTGGGGCCAGACCCAGTTCCAGAACGGCACACTGCCTACTGTCCAGGTGAAGGTATCGTAGGTGACGATGTTGCCGCCGTAGTTGTTCCAGGTGCCGACGACGGAGGGGCTGATCAGGCCGGGGGGTAGGATGTCGGAAATGACGACGTTCTCGGCCAGGTTGCCGTAGTTGCCGTAATAGATGGTGTAGGTGACCCACTCGCCGGGCACGACGGTAGTGGGTGTGACTGTCTTCTTCACAGCGACGTCGGCGACGGGGGAGACGGCCACGGCCCACTCGACCTCGGTCTGGATGGGCCAGCCGGGCTCGATGTAGGAGCCACCGCCGTTCATCTCAAAGAAGTTGGTGATTTCCTCTGTGGCAGAGACGTAGTCTGCTGGCCCCCAGACGCCGCCGGGGCTGGTGGACGTGATGACACGATAGACGTCGTGAGAGACGTTGGCGGCGTCGTTGTGGAGCGTGTAGACGCCGGTGTGGGGCAGCGGCGTGTGCGTGTAGGTGGGCACCAGTCCGGACGGCCCTAGCGGCGGGTCTCCGTCGGAGCCTACGCGCCCGGTCCATAAGGGCCACCCCACGAACTCCCTGGGTGGCAGGAGTGTCTCCATGCGGTCCCAGTAGGGGTCGGAGAAGGCCACGAAGCCGCCTTTCTTATCCACGCCGGGCAAGGTGACGTAGTGGCCGCCAGCCCGCTCGTAGAATCCTCCGAAGTCAGCGTAGAACCCCAGCAGCAGGATAACGTCCTCGCTTCGCTCCACCTCCTCGGCCACCCACCAGAACTCTGGTTGGTGGACCCTGGTGATCACGTACCCCTGGCGCAACTCGGCTGTGAACGTGAGGATAGCGTTGTACAGGTCGGTGACGACGGTGCCGGCATGCACAATCCCGGTGCGCTGGCCATTGGTGTCGGCCAACCATGCTAAATCGTTCACGAAGGGCTGGACGTTGTCGGGGTGGTGGTCGTCCCAGGGGCCGTAGGAGCTAACCAGCCAGTAATTGTCGCTATTGTCGGGTGGCAGACTTGGATCAGGCTCGAACTTGGAATCGAACCACCACAGAGAGTTGGCCGCCGCCGCGGGGCCGCAGTGACTCCATTGCCAGCCTAGCCCTGTGTCGCGGCCCCATAGATCCTGCTTCTGGTCGAAGTCGGGCACGCCGCTGGGGGCGAAGTCCTCGTAGGGCTCGAAGCGTCTGCCGTAGAGTTCGACATCCTCGGCCTCCACCCAGCGACCGCTGGCCTTCCAGGTATAGGGAGAGACGGCCAGGACGTACTCGATCTCGGTGTGGATGGTGCCTCCACCCCAGGGCACAGGCGGCTCCTCCCATTTGGGATTGGGGTTGAGACCAGGTAGGTCAAGGAATATGGGAGGCACCTCGTATTCCGGGATCCACCAAGAGCCGCCAGGACTGACAGAATCGGAAAACACCATATAGACGTCGTGGGAGATGTTGCCAGCATCGTTGTGAAGCGTGTAAATACCGGTGTGGGTGATGGGTTGGTGCGGGATGAGTGTGCCACTGAGAACGCGACCCATACCGGTCGCCTCGGCATAGTCCTGTGCCGGGTCGCTAAAGGCAAGTCGCTCCACGCCGGGGGTTGGATCAATTCCAGCGACGGTGACAAAGTGGCCGCCGATTCGGTTCCAGTAGTCTGGTCCAAGCTCCTCGTAAAACCCCAGCAGTAGAATCACATCCTCGCTGCGCATCACCTCGTCGGTGATCCAGTCGAACTCGGGCTGGTTCACGAGGGTGACGATGTAGTCATCCCACAGGTCATGGTCGCGCAGGTAGGTCTGGATGCCGTGGTACATACTGTAGACGTTGGTGCCGAGGATGCCACCCTGGTTGGTGCCGAAGTACTTCCCCAGGTCTAGCGTCAGCGACACGACGTTCTGCGGATCGTGGTCGTCCCACGGGCCGTAGGGCCAGACCAGCATGTAGCTGTCGCTGATGGGGAGCGTGGGGGTCGGTCCCGTTGGTCCGACAGGATTCTCCTCGAACTTGGAGTCAAACCACCACAGCGAGTCGGCGGCGGCGAAGGGGCCGCAATAGCCTATCCCCACCTGCATCTGGTCGAAGTCGGGCATGCCGGAGGGGGCGTAGTCCTCCCAGGGACCAGGCTTCCAGTAGAACGTATCCCAGCCGGAGGGGACGGCGCTGGAGTCGCCGGAGGAGGAGGCCAGGGAGCCCCAGGTGCCGGGTTGGCTGGCGGCAACCCCATCCGGCCAGTAGTACTCCGGAGTGAGACCACTGTTGCCCAGCGCCAGCCCCAGCACCTTGAAGTTGCCCGCGCTAATGCCCAGTTTGGTGAAGGGGATGCCGAACTCGACTGACCAGCCGGACATCGTCTCGGCCAGGCCGTAGGTCCAGGTGATGGCAGAGTTCGATATCCAGGTCGAGCCGTTGCCTTGCCATTCAGCGGCAGGGCCGTTGCGCCACACGAGGAATCGGAAATCGTCCGGTTGAGGGTCGTTGCCTCCGTCGTGGTTGGTGTCCAGGAAGATCGAGGCGTTGGGCCAGGGGTTTTTGTTCACCTTGTCTGGCAACTCGAAGGCCACGTAGAGAGTGATCGCATCCTGCTTGAAAAAGACCTCCACGTCGCCGCCGTAGCCGGGGAATGTGACCTTGCCCGCGCCGGCGTACTCGCCGGGGTCAATGCGGCCGTCCACGTTGGGGGATGGCGGGTTATCATAGGGCGCGTCGGCCACGTCGTCGTCGCTCAGGTAGGGCGGGGGCAATGCCTGGGGCGCGGCGGGTGCGTTTACCGCATCCTCCGCTCTGGCTGAGGCTGGCTGCCACCATGTCAGTGCCAGTACCACGCCCACCAGCGCGGTCATCGCCAGCCCGACTGCAATCAGAAGTCTAAAGGTCTTCATTTTACGCCTCCCGGGTGATGATTATGCCTTTACATCTCCGGTCCAGTAAGTCCAGCAGCGCGGTTGTCAGTGGATGCGATGGGTGTGGTAGGGGGCAGTCACCATACAAGATAACACAAATTCGGGTCTCCTTGAATTGTTGGGAAACTTGACAAAAATGCACCTCCCAGGCAA
>CAYPOY010000264.1:0-7492 GCA_964412395.1 uncultured Anaerolineales bacterium
GCAGGATGTAAGATGCCTCCTGCCTCTTGTTTCTTGCTTCTTGCTTCCCGTTTCTTGTCCCTTGCCTCCTGCTTCTCGCCTCTTGCCTCCTGCCTCCTGCCTCTTGCCTCCTGCCTCCTGCTTCTTACTCCCCACCGGACCACCCCGGCCAGGCAGGCAAGTTCCAACATCGCCAGCCCCACCAGCGCCCAACGGTACGCGGTCGTATCCAGCGTGCGACTCACGCTCCAGCCGACCAGCGGCCACTGATCCCACCCTCGCTCAGCGACGACGACCGCGACATGTGGGCCGTCGCCCAGGCCGGTGGCGACGGGGATAGTGACGACCTGGGGCGCGTAGTCGGGCGAGGTGAGCACGAGGTAAGCGCCGCGTTCCTCCCGAGGCAGCAGGTTGGCCGGCTCTCCATCCACGCTGACGAAGAAGCAGCCGCGATAATTCCCACGACGCACCCGCAGCGAAAAGTCGGTGCCAACGAACGGGATGGCGACACGCTCCGCGCCGACCTGGCTGGGATCAGCCCCTAACTCCGAGAACTCCCAGTTCCCTTCCCACCTGGCCTCGCCGGAGAGGGGAGTGTAATAGGCAGTGATGGTCTGGAGAAGAACGTGTTGCCTGGCGGCCAGCACTGCGCTGATCAGTATAAGGCCAGCTAGCAGGCCGATCAGGCAGATAAGTGCGCGGGATGAGGAAGGCGGGCGGCGGCTCCCTGCGCCACGATCTCGTCCACCATTGGCCTCCAATCGGGAGGCGGTTTGCGAGACACCCGCCGATCCAGGCTCGTCCACACCTTCGGCTCCCTGGCCGGCCCTACCAGTTGCTCGATGATCCCATCCCGCTTGCACACTTGCCAACTTACACCTGCCAGTCACTCACCATTGCCACCGGACTACCGTCACACTGCCCTCGTCAGTCAGTTGGAGCACTTTGCCGTCTATGACGTGGATCAGGTACAGGCTGCCCTGGTAGACGACGATCAACTGGTCACCCCCAGGTCCCCAGGCGCTCTCCGGGTACTCCAGGCCAATCTCCTCCTGGGGTGGGAAAAGCAGCTTCCGATCGGAGCCGTCGCGGTCCATTAAGTAAAGGTCATAACCGCTGGTTGGGCTGGCATAAGGGCTGCGGGCGTGGCCGAAGGCAATGTAGTTCCCCTCAGGCGCGTAGTTGGGTGCTGCCCACATACCGGCCTCGCTGGTCAGTTCCGCCGTGATCGTGCCATCGGCAGCAAGCGCCCAGACGTCAAAGACAGGGCTGTCTTCCGGCGCTTCGCCCGTCGGGGCAGGACCGTGCAGCGTGGTGACGATGAACTTGCCCTCCGGCGACCAACTGACGGTCGGTATCCAGACCCAAGGGGCATAGGTGCGGTACGGCGGGAAGCGGGCCAGCGGAGTCTGCGTGTCATCGTAGACGAGGACGACGCCGACCTCGTCAGCGCGAGCGTAAGCCAGACTACGCCCGTCGGGGGACCAGGCGTAGGCGGTGCCCCACCAGCCGTAGGCCCCACCGGCGCCAGGCTCCACGATGCGCCGCCGGCCCAGCAATTGGCCATCAATGAGTCGGGGTCGAGCAACCCAGAGGTCATTCTCCGCCTTCCAGCCGGGGCTGCCCTCGGCCAGCGAGCCAGTGGCGTAGGCGATGTGGCAACCGGTTCCAGCGGGGGTGACCTCACATCCGGATTCCCAGCCAGCCCACAAGACGCTTTCGGCCTCCAACCGAACCGGCTCAGCGTCGGCGGTAGCGGTCTCGATCATCCACAGGGTATTTAGGGGAGCTGTCTCATCCCCCCCTTCATCCCCCCCATTGGGGGGGACAGAGGGGGGGACGACGCGGGTGAAGAGCAGGTGGGAGCCGCCGGGCGAAAGGGCAAATACGCGGCCGTCCAGGTCGCCGGCGTGCGTCAGCCGGCGCTGGTTGGGGCTGGTGGTCTGTATCGCCCAGGCGTTGTGATTGGCGATATAGGCCACGGTGCCGGTGATGGGGACAGGCTTGCGTTCCGCCTGCACACCGATGAGGATGACCTCAGTGCGGGGTTCTTGAAGCATGACCCTCCGCGAGAGTCGCCGCCCGACCTCGATGCCGTCCTCGACGGTGATGCGGTAGGTCAGTTCCTCGATTCCGATGACGCCGGGCTCCAGCAGACGGGTCTCGTCGGCGGGGACGGAGGCGTCGCGCACGGTTCTTCGCTCGAAGGGAATCTCGCGCTGTTCGGCCTCGGTGCGCACCTCGACGCGGATGATGCGGACAGTCATTCCATCCTCAATGAAGGTGGGCTCGACAGGCACCACGCGGTCGTCCTCGCCGAGCGTGACGCCGGCCTCGGCCAGCAGGTCACGGACGGTGAGCGCGTCGGTAGCGAGCACGCGCGTTTCGCCGTCAACGATGAGTGTAACAGTGCGAGAACTATCGGGGACACACGCTGCCAGGGAGAACAGGAGCAGTAGCAAGACGGCCCATTTGCCCATTGCAGGGCGGATTATACCACCGGAAGCGGGTTGGGACAATGAATTGATCGTCACCGCTGATATTCGTTCATGTTTGGGAACTCTGTCGCCGACTCGGCTAGCCGCGCGATAGACCCAATGGGATGTACGCCCAGTAGCAACCGGCTGCGCCGTGGACTGACCGCGACCGCCATCCCCACCACCTGGCCAGTGTGCTGGCTGACAAACGGCGACCCGCTCACCAGGCTCGGATCGAACCACTCATCCATCAACACCCACACGGCCACATCGCTGACCGATTGAACTGTCCCTTCCAGAATGTGCCGGCCGCCGTGGCCATCCCCCAGGCCACTGAACAACGACACACGCTCGCCAGGCTGGGGTGCGCCGCGCGGGTCGGGCGCGAGAACAAAGCCTGGATCAATCGGCTGATCGGCCTGCAGCAGCACGTAGTCCACCGTCATATCTACACCCGTTCGGGGCTGGCCAGGCTGACCTCGCAGCGTGTCGAATTCGGCCACGAAATCCGTTTGGCCGGCCACACGCAGCGCGATTCGCTCGAGTGGATGATCGGGACCTCCGAGCGCTACACTATGCGCCGTCGTCACTCCTGCAATGTCACCGTCACTCAGTAGAATGAAGAACCCGCTCCCTG
The DNA here is from genome assembly GCA_964412395.1 of uncultured Anaerolineales bacterium. Taxonomy (GTDB): domain Bacteria; phylum Chloroflexota; class Anaerolineae; order B4-G1; family B4-G1; genus CAYPOY01. Next base: position 3,094 of record CAYPOY010000264.1, read on the forward strand.
CCAGGACGTACGGTGCGCCCCGATACTGCACCCACTCCTGTAACCCGACCGGCCCGGCCGGCAACCCGTCGCGCGGCACGAGGATGGTTGGGGGCGGCGGAGTCGGGTCGGGTGGCCGCCCGATCGGCGTCTGCGCTATTATCAGAGCGAGACCCACTACGGTAACGATCGCCGCCACCGGTAGCGCGAGGAGCAACCCGCGTATGACGAACTTGGCGTTCACGTCACCCCTGACCTTTCCTACTTGTAAAGGGAACCAAACTGCAATTTGCTGTGGGCTATCATTGCCTGGTGTATACGCCCATTATTTCTGCCTGGGCCAGGATGTGTCCCTCCATCGCCTGGAGCAATTGCTCCTTGCTGGCGCCGGCGGTCAGGTCGAGCGCCGTATCCAGAGCATAGAGTTTGAAAAAGTAACGATGGGTGCCGCCGGGTGGACAGGGACCACCGTACCCCAGCCATCGCCAACTGTTCTGCCCGTGCCGGCTACCGTCGGGCAGGTCAGCGTCCAGCGGGACAGCCTCCGGCAAGGCGCGGGTTTCGGCCGGCAGATTGTAGAGCACCCAGTGGACCCAGGTGCCCATCGGCGCGTCAGGGTCATCGGAGATGAGCGCGAAACTCTGCGTACCCTGAGGCGGATCGCTCCACTGCAGCGGCGGTGAGATGTCATCGCCGTCGCAGGTGTACTTGCGGGGAATCGGCTCCCCGGTGGCAAAGGCAGTACTCGTCAGTTCAAAAGACATCGCTTGACCTCCTTTCTCGGGTGGGACAGGTGTGAGCGCTTCGGGGCTAGAAGTGGGAGATGCAGGAGATGGCTCCGGCCCGCAGCCGCTCGCAGCAAAGGCAACGAGAATCACGAGCAGGGACAGGGGTATGAGTTTATTCATTCTTACCTCCTGGTTCCACTTACCAGAGCACCAATCTATACTTCAATGTAAGGAATCGTCTGCGGCCCCTCCGGGAGGACGCAGATACAGGCGTCGGGGCCGTAGCGGGCCAGCAACTCGGCCAGCGTCTCCTCGATCCGGTGGCAGGGGCGGAGCAACGCGCCGCGTATCTCGGCATCCGAAAGATAGCGGCTCTTGACGTAAACCTCGGCCCGGCATTGAACCCGCGCCTGTACGTGAGCCTCCCACTGGTCCATCATCAGGAACCCCGGCTGCCGGATGATCTCCAGCAACGCCTGGGGCGTGTCGGCCATCCGTAGAATGTTCTTATACTCACCGTGATCCGGCACCCCGTCCCAGCACTCCGCCGCGATGATGATGCTCCCTCCCTCGCGCACAACCTGTGCTGCAGCCGACATGCCCTTGACCGCCTGGTAGAGGTTCAGATCGAGCGGATAGCCTGAGTTGGAAGTGACGACGATGTCAAAGGGCGCCTCTACCCCCACCATCGCCATCTCGCGGACGGCGGCCGTCCCCACCTGGTGAGCCATCTGCAGGTCGCCCGCATAGACACCAGTGATGGCCCGCTCTCGATTGAGCGTCACGTTGAGGAGAAAAGTAGGAGTAGTCTTGAGCGCCACCTCCATCATCTCCTCCCACACCGGGTTCCCGGCCGTGACGCCCCACGTAGCACCGGGGTGATCGAGCATGGCCGCGCCGTGGTTCTCCAGCACCAGACGGGCACCGGCCACGCCAGGTAGGACCGCCTTGGGGCCGCCGCTGAAGCCAGCGAAGAAGTGCGGCTCAATGAAGCCGGTCAGAATCTTGACCGTAGCCTCCGCGTAGGTGCGGTTGACGAGGATTTCGTGACCAAAGCGGGTCCGCCCCAGGTTGACCAGCCCACCCTGGTCCGAGGCATCGTGCTGCACGATTTGGTAGCCGGCCACGACATCATCTCCCAGCATGCCACGCAGTTCCTCCTCCGTGTTGGGGCGGTGCATGCCCAGGGCGTTGATGAGCACGATTTGTTCGCGGGGAACGTGGCTCAGTTCCGCCAGCAGCGGTGGCAGGAGACGGTCGTTAGGCGTAGGACGGGTGATGTCGCTGAAGACGACGGCGACGGTGTCCTCCGGCTTCACTTTCTCGCGCAGCGGGGGGCAGCCCAGCGGTCGCCGTAGTGCCTGGATAATGGCGGCCTCCTCGTTCTCGTTAGGCAGGCCCTCCACAAAGCGCGGTTCCACCACCGTCACATTTCGGTCGGGCAGGTCTACCCACAGCCCCTCACGTCCGTATGCCAGTTTCATGTGCATCTTTTGCCTCCCTGCATATTTCAACAGACTCCTCATTTCTGATCTCTTCACCATTGAGAAACCAGGTTTTTCGGAAAGAACCTGGTTTCTTCACCGTGGCCGGCATACACCCTCACCGGTGAACTCACGAGCGCCAGTATCCACGTAACCGACCGCCTCGGTCAGCGCGATGCTGGGCTCATTCGCCTCACTGACGACATAGAGCGGCTGCCTGGCCGAACGGACAACCCACGTTGTGCAGGCCGTCAATACCGCCCGGCCCCATCCGCGTCTCCGAGCGGCCGGCACAGTGTGGACAAAGACCTCAGCAAAGTAGGGCGAATACCAATTGACCCCCGACTCGGCCGCGATCTCCCCCTGCGAGCGAATGACGAAGCGTGGCCGGCCGCCCAGGCCCTGCTCCGCTACGACCAGCACGTTGATGGAGGACTGGAAACGGACCAGGTCGAGCTGGTAGACGCGGTTCATCTCAGGCCGCTCGATGTCCACAACCTTTGCGGCGGCATCCCGCAGATCTGGCGTCGTGATCAAGTAATAGGGACGGCCGGGGACGAGCGCCTGGCGCAGCAGCTTGACGGCCGCTTCAGCACTGGGGGTGCGCAACACGACGGCGGGCTCGAACAGCCGCTGCCCGGTCTGGCAGACGGCAACGAAGCCATCTGCGTGACCGCCGGCGCCCTCGTTCTCGTGAACGTAGAGTTGGGTGCGTCGTGGGTCGTGATAGAAAGCGTAGTAGACAAACAGGGCATCTGCCGGCGCGGAGAAATGCAACAACGGACGTACTTTCAAACGCAGGCTTTCCAGGTTATTCACCGCCGTTCCCCTATCCGTTACTGTCCTGAAATCCGTGTTCTCCCGATGACCAATCCCTCAAAACTAGAGGAAGAGCATAACGCCAGGAGATGATCACCTCCACCGGCGTGCCTATCACGGGAGTGAGCAATTCGCTGGCGCGTACCCCATAGGCATCGTTGACCACGCGCGTGCCTGGTGGCAGATGCCCCACCATAACCGCCAGCGTCGCCGTCAGATTCTCCTGGCCCGCTAAACTCGCGGCTGCCCAGGTGACAACCCTGCCCGCCCGCGTGTAGTTCCCACTGGCCCAAGCAAAGGTCGTGCCCACAGGGACGGCGTCCGTGAGGACGACCTGGGTGAGGGTAAAAATGGAGGTGTTGGTGACGCGGATAACGTAGGCCACTTGCGATCCAGCCAGCCCTGGGTCGGGGTCGGCCTCCTTGGTCACTTCCAGATGTGGCACCAGCGAAAGCGCGGTTGCGGTGTAGACGCCGGTCGCCCCCTCCTCGGTTGTGACCTGCACCACGTTGGTCAACGACCCGGCGTAGCCAATCTCGAGGGTGACGACGACCGTCTCCGTCCAGACGCCACCGGGTGTGATGGGGTCCGGTGTCCAGGTGAGGACCCCGGTGGGCGTGACGTGATCCGGCAGGATATCGGTGATGGTGGCGGTGAGGGTCACGTGGCCTGTGTTGGTGACGTGCAGGGTATAGGTCAGTTGTGCACCGGCCTGAACCAGGTTGGAGCGGACCTGCTTGGTGACCTGCAATCCCAGAGTGCCTTCCCGCACCGCCGCCAGCGCGTCCACGATGCCCCAGCCATAGACGTTGTTCGGTACATCGCCTGGGCTGTCGTCACCGCAAGCCTGCGTCGTCGTGCGAGGCCGGGCTGTCTGTGTGATAATCCACTCTGTGGTGTCCACATCGCCGATGAGGCGGGGGGCGGCCGACCACAGCAGCGCCACCGTCCCCACGACGTGTGGCCCAGCCATCGAGGTGCCGCTGAGGGAGCCGTACCCCCCACCTGGGAAACTGGAACGCACGTTCACGCCCGGCGCGGACACGTCCGGCTTGAGCCTGCTGGAGCCATCCACCGTCACCGGCCCCCGGCTGCTGAAGCTGGCGGTGTTGTCGCTCTTATCCGTCGCCCCCACGGAAAAAGCGGCGCCGTAGAGGGCGGGCGGGTCGCTCACAGTGCTACAGGAGGAGCCGCTGTTGCTGGCCGAGGCGACGACCACGATCCCCGCCGTGCGCACGTTCTCGACGATAGTTTGCAGCGTGTCCGGGTCACACCCCTCGCTGAATGGACAGGTCCACGAGTTGTTGATCACGTGGGGGGCCAGGCTGGGGACACCATCGGTGAAAGGATCGCCGCCGGTGGGATAGGGGGCCAGGAAGAACTCGAAGC
>CAYPOY010000265.1:0-7472 GCA_964412395.1 uncultured Anaerolineales bacterium
CCTCTCGCATTTCTTCTAGTTGTCGCTGGCAGGCTTTCTTGCTCGGCTTGATGAGTATCTTGAATCCCGGTTTTCCTCGGTAGGTACGTGTGTGATACCTGCCCACCCGATGTTGCCGGATGTTGAACCCCAGGAAATCGAACCCTACGTTTCCCTCGTGCTCGTTCAGCGTGTGGGTCACGCGGGTCTTGTTGGGTTTCAGTCGTAATCCTACCTCAGCCAGCCAGGTTTCGGCCTCTCGTTTGGCTTTCAGTAACGTTTCCAGGTGTTTTTGTCAATGGTCTAGAGGGAGCCTCACACGGGCTGTTGCACGATTTGGAGACAGTGGTATCATATCCACAACAGCCGATGTGTCTGACCACGAAAACGTTGCACATTAACAAGCGCATAGCACGGTAAAGCACCGGCAACTTGGCCGAGAAGTGACGGCGGCGACCCATGTTTTCGGTTTTAGGCACTATGTGACCTATCTTGTCAATTGCGGAAGCAGATTTTCCCCGGCTTGCCCAAAACAGACGAGATGGACACGCGGGTCATGGCACGGATCGGATACTTGCACGAGGCAGTGGGCGAGGAGTTCACCTTGCTCCCGTTGGAGTTACCTGATCCAGATAGTACGCACCTGCTGGCGCTCTGCCGAGACAGTTGGAAACTGAGCACGATCATCACCCGTGCGCGAAACCAATTCACCCAACTGATGGCAGTGACTTTTCCCGAACTGAAGATGTTCTTCACCAGCAGCGTCTCGACGGTGGTGCCAGTCAGCCTGGTGGCTGCATACCCGACACCGGCACTGTTGGCAGAGGCAACGGAGGAGGAAGTGAAAGAGGTGCTGTGGCAGGCTGGTGGCTACAAGCACGGCCACCGGGCCTCTGAACTCTTGACTCTGGCACGTGATAGTTCCGGTCTGCTGCCCGATCCTGGTCGGGCTTGGCGACTAGAGTGGCTGACGAACTTCCTGTTGACCAACTTCCAGTACCAGGCAGCACTCGACAAGCGCATCAAGAAGCTACTGGAACAGCGGGAAGACTACCAGTTGATTGTCAATGTGCCATACTCTGGCCCCAACACGCTAGGCATCATCCTGGCTGTGGCCGGTGATGTTGCCAACTTCTCAAACTACCGCAAGTACGTGGCCTACACCGGCTATTTCGCCGGACTGCGGAAGTCGCAGAACATCGACCATACCAGGATGTCCAAGCGGGCGCTATCGCCGTCATGCTCCTGCACGGCTTCTCCTGGGCGCTGGTGGGCTGGATGGTCGTCTTCGTCGCCCTGAACGGAGTGCAGTTCGCCGTTCTACGGCCCAAAGGATGCACTCATTGCAAGAAACGCTACATCTGCCCCGGCAGCGCGGCGAAGTAAGGAGGTAAACCAATGAGCATTCTGGAACGACTATCGTCACCAGCGGGCGACCGTAGTGAGGCATCCAACAAGGCCGTGGCCCGTGAGGCCTTAGAGCAACCCGACATGCTCGACGAGGTGGCGGTGGGGCTGGAATGGAACGACCGCAAATTGGTGGGCGACTGCGCCGAAGTGCTCACCGAGGTAGCCAAGCAGAATCCGGCGCTGGTAGTACCTTACGTGGCCCGCATTGTCCCTCTCATCAGCCACAAGGACACCCGGGTACGCTGGGAGTCCACCCACGCCCTGGCCCTGGTGGCATCGCTGGCCCCGGAGCAAGTTGCGCCCCTGCTGCCTGACCTGGTGGCCAAAATCGAGCGGGACAAAAGCGTCATCGTCCGCGACTGCGCGGTTTTGGCCCTGGGTGAATACGGTCGCAGCGGACCGGGGGCAGCGTGGGAGGTGTTCCCCCATCTGCTGCGGGCGCTGGAGATGTGGGAAGGCAAACACGCTAAACTGGTGCTGGAAGCCATGAGCAAACTGATAGAGGTGGAACCGGGGCTGGAGGTGGAAGTGCGAACGGCGGCCCAGGGATGCCTGGATCACCGACGGGCCAACGTCCGGAGGCTGGCCCAGAAGCTCGTGCGATCAGAAAACGAGGTGCAGAAATGACAACCGAAGTCACCAACTGGCTACTGGAATCCGACGAGCCCTGGACCCGCTACCGCACGCTGATGGACCTGCTCGACCGGCCCGAGGACGACCCCGAGGTGCAGGCGGTCCGCGCCGAGATGCTGGCCCACCCCTGGGTGCAGGCGCTCATCACCGAGGCCGCCGCCTGGCCCGGCTACCCCCTCAAGCGACACAACGACGCGGGGCACCCCATCTACAAGTTCAGCACACTGGCCGATTTCGGCGTCCGGGCCGACGATCCTGGAATGACTGCCGGCATTGAGGCCGTGATGGCCCACCAGTCGCCGGAGGGGGCTTTCCAGAGCCTGATGAACATCCCCCAGCGGTTCGGTGGGACAGGCGAGGACACGTGGATGTGGATGCTATGCGACGCGCCGACGCTGTTCTATGCCTTGCTGACGATGGGCCTGGGCGACGACGCGCGCGTGCAGCGGGCAGTGGCCCACCTGGTCGGCCTGGTGGACGACAACGGCTGGCGCTGCGTCAGCGCGCCGGAGTTGGGCAAGTTCCGGGGGCCGGGGCGCAAGGATGATCCCTGCCCCATCGTCAACGTCTATGCGTTGAAGGCATTGGCCCAGGTGCCGGAACTGCTGGATAGCCCCGCCACGCGCACCGGCGCCGAGATGTTCCTCTGGCACTGGGAACACCAGACCGAGCGCAAGATTTACTTGTTCGGCATCGGCACGACTTTCCGCAAACTCAAGTACCCCTTCGTCTGGTACGACGTCCTGCACGTGGTGGACGTGCTCAGCCGCTTCGCCTTCGTCCACACCGACCCCCGGTTCCAGGAAATGGTAGAGACGATCACCGCGCAAGCCGACGAGGAAAGCCGCTACACCGCTGGCTCGATGTACCGCGCCTGGAAGGGATGGTCCTTCGCCGACAAGAAGAACCCATCGCCCTGGCTCACTTTCCTGGTGCTGCGGCTCCAGAGACAGATAGAGGACAAGACGTAACGTCACCAAGGTCTGTGGGGCACAGGAAAAAAGATACCCGTGCCTCCACCATCTACAGCACCACGTCCAGACCGTGCCCCTGCAGGGCCATCTGCGCGAACGCTTCCGGCAGTTTACGCGCGCGGATCGCAGCGACTGCCCTTTCCACATCATAAGCCACTCGATAGTGGCACACCTGGAAGCACTGCGGCTTGATTTGCAGGATAGCATAGCAAGCGCGTGGGTCGCCGTCATCGGGCCGGCCCACGCTGCCGGTGTTGATGAACCACACGCCGTCCACCTTACGCGCGAAGGGTTGGTGCGAATGACCACAGATGATCACGTCTACATTCGCCTTGTGCGCCAGTTCGCGCAAGCGTTCCTCTGGGGTACTGGGGGTGAGGTGCTCCTCGTTTGAAGTGGGGCTTCCGTGTGTGAGGAGGATACGTCTACCCTCTGCTTGCAGCCGTATCTCCTGGGGTAATGAACGGAGGTATTTGCGACTCTTTTCGGAGAGGTTGTCGTGCGCCCATTGGAAGGCCAGGAACTTTTCCGGCTGCTTGCTCTTTCGCCACTTCTTCTTTTTCTTCTTGAACTTGAGCGCTTTGAGATCGTAGTTACCCACGATGCTTAATGCGTTCTCCTGCCTGAGCCGTTCCACCACCTCGTCGGGGAAGGCACCATAGCCGACGAAGTCTCCGACGTTCCAGATCGCCTCGACGTCGTGCTGCCGTGCGTGTGCCAGCACCGCCTCCAGCGCTGGTAGGTTGGCGTGAACGTCCCCAATCAACGCCACCTTCACGCGCTATTCCTCACCATGCCATATCCCCCGGTGTTCTATCATCCACAACTGTGAATTTGTCGCCGGTTCATCAGATTGGGGGCGCACACGTTTATAGCGACCATCGGGCAACAAGCGCCGGGCCTGCACGTTATCCTTCAGGTGAACACCGAGAATGTGGTCGCGCAGCGCCTCTCGTAGATTCGGGTCCTCTATCGGGAACAGTTGCTCTACCCGGCGGTCGAGGTTGCGGGGCATCAGGTCGGCGCTGCCCAGCAGGATCTCTTCCTCGCCATCGTTGCGGAAGTAGAAGATGCGGGGATGCTCCAAAAAGCGCCCCACGATAGAGGTGACGGTGATATTCTCACTCACCCCCGGCACGCCTGGCCGCAGACAGCAGATGCCCCGCACCTGCAAATCCACTTTCACCCCCGCCTGCGAGGCCCGGTAGAGCGCCTGGATGCAGGACTTGTCCACCAGGGCGTTCATCTTAAAAGCCAGGTAGCCATCCCCGTGCTGACGGTGCCGCTTAATCTCGCGTTCAATGCGATCCAGGATCTGCTGCCGCATCTCTCCTGGTGCCACCAACAGCTTACGATATTCATCCCGGTGAGAATAGCCGGTGAGCGCATTGAACAAGTCGGACACATCGTCACCAATGGCGGGATCGCAGGTGAAATAGCCTATGTCCGTGTAGATGCGAGCGGTGACGCCGTTGTAGTTGCCCGTGCTCATGTGCACGTAGCGGGTGATCCCATCTCGTTCGCGACGGACCACCAGACATATCTTCGCGTGCGTCTTTAGCCCCAGCAGTCCATAGACTACGTGTACCCCCGCCCGCTCCAGCGCCTGTGCCCAGACGATGTTGTTCTCTTCATCGAAACGTGCCTTCAGTTCCACCAGTACTGCCACTTGCTTCCCATTCTCACGGGCCTCCATCAGCGCGGCCACGATCGGTGAATTCGGGCCCACCCGGTACAGCGTCTGCTTGATCGCCAACACGTCGGGGTCCCGTGCAGCCTCGCGAATGAAATCCACCACCGGGGCGAAGCTGTCGTAGGGGTGGTAGAGCAGGATGTTGCGGCGGTGAATCGCGGAGAAGGCGCTTTCCTCTGTGGACAGAGGCGGGGGCACCGCTGGCTGAAAGGGCCGGTCTCTCAAGTCTGGGCGGTCTATGCGAGTCAGCTCCATCAGATCAGCCATACCGATGGGCCCATCCGCTGTGTAGACCTGATAGGGTGCCAGGCCGAGGTTAGTGACCAGGATGTCGCGCACTCGTTCTGGCATCGTGCTATCTACCTCTAATCGCACTGCTGAACCGAAGTGGCGCATCCGCACACTCTCTTGAATGGCAGTCAGCAGGTCGGCTGCCTCATCCTGTTCGATTTCCGGGTCAGCATCGCGGGTGATGCGGAAAGGATAGGCAGCCACGACCTCTATGCCGGGGAAGAGCATATCCAGGTTAGCGCCCACCACTTCCTCCAGCCACACGAAGTTGTTGGACGTGGCCTCTGCCAGCCCCAGACTTTGGTACTCGTCAGCCGTTTCCTCGCTAGGGATGCGGAGTAGACGGGGAAACGTACCTGGCACCTTCAGGCGGGCAAACCGCTCCCCGTGCAGTGGATCATTGATCACCACCGCCAGGTTGATGCTGAGATTGGAGATGTGGGGGAAGGGATGTCCCGGATCAAAGGCCAGCGGCGTGAGGACAGGAAAGATCTCCTGCTCGAAGTACCGGCGGAGCAATTTGCGTTGCTTGCGCTTTAGTCCGTCGTACCTGAGTACTTTAATCCCAGCCTCTCGCAGTTTCGGCAACAGATCGTAATGCCAGCAATCCGATTGCCGGGTCAACTCTGGAAGCAACTCTCGACGAATGGCCGCCAATTGCTCAGTCGGCGTCATGCCGTCGGGAGGCGCTTCCAACACCCCCGCCGCCAACTGCCGGCGCAGACCAGAGACGCGGATCATGAAAAACTCATCCAGGTTGTTGGCGAAAATGGCGAGGAACTTGATCCGTTCCAGCAGGGGATGGCGCTCATCCAGCGCCTCCTCCAACACCCGATGGTTGAACCGAAGCCAGCTCAGCTCACGGTTGATGTAGAGACTTGGATCATCCAGGTCAACAGTCTTTCCAGATGCCTGGGATTGGGTTTGCTTATGGCGTTTCTTCTTCTTTGCCATTGCTCTCCATTTTGGGCGCAGATCAACGCTGATTCACATTGATTTTTCTGCTCTCTCTTTCTCCTTTTTCTTGCCTTTCTTTCCTTTCTTACCCTTCTTGCCTTTCTTCCCTTTCTTACCTTTCCTGGCCATGTCATCCTCCTTAGATTGGACGCTCGTCACCTGGGGCTCCGACGGCTGATAGTCGAGCTCCCTGCTCAAGACTTCGACGAGGGTACGTAGGGTCTTGACCCGCGCGAACCACTTGCCGTTGCCCTCTACAATCGTCCACGGCGCTGTAGCAGTGCTGGTTCTGAGCAGCATATCATTCACTGCCTCTTCGTACGGACCCCATTTGGCGCGGTTGCGCCAATCTTCTTCCGTCAGCTTCCACGCTTTGTAGGGTGTGTCTCTGCGTGTCTCAAAGCGGCGCAACTGCTCCTCTGGGCTGATGTGAATCCAAAACTTGGCCAGAATCATACCGAAGTCAGCCAATTGGCGTTCAAACTCGTTGATCTCGCGATAGGCGCGTTTCCACTCTTCTTCAGTGCAAAAGCCCTCGACCCGCTCCACCATTACCCGCCCATACCAGGTGCGGTCAAAAATGATGATCTGCTTTTCGTCGGGGGGCTTGAGCCGGCGCCAGAAACGCCACAGGTAGTGATGGGTGGCGTCTTCGCCCTTTGGCGCTGCGATAGAAAAAACTTCGTAGCCGCGTGGGTCGAGTTTTTCGGTGACGCGCTTGATGTTGCCCCCTTTGCCCCCGGCGTCCCAGCCTTCGTACACGACCGCCAGTGTGCGCTTCTGCACGTAGAGCTGATAGGCCAGTTCGCGCAACTGCAACTGGTAGCAGAGCAGGTTCTGCACGTACTCCTCTCGCGTCAGGCTCTTGCTCAGGTCTATGGTTTCCAGCATGGCTACCCCTCCTCACCCTGGACTTCCGACTCGGCCTGGAATTCATCGTCACGTTCCTCACCGTCCAGTTCCGCAGGCAGTGGTACATCGCGCTTCTTCAGAGCGTCTTCCAGACGGTAGATGATCGTCTCAAAAATCTTGACCCGCGCCCAACGGCGGTCGGTCGCCTCCACAATCGTCCACGGGGCCCACTCCGTGTCAGTGCGTTCCAGCATCTCCTCAATGACCACCACGTACTCGTCATACTTACGGTGGTGCTCCCAGTCTTCTGGTTGTACGTGCCAGCTCTCAAGCGGGTCCTTTTCCAACTTCTTGAAGCGCCGTAACTGCTCCTCTTTGCCGATATGCAAGAAAAACTTGATCACCACGTAGCCGTCGTCGGCGATGGTGCGTTCGAAATTGACGATGTCCCGATAGGCTTTGCGCCACTCTTCGTCTGGCGTGAATCCCTCCACGCGCTCCACCAGCACCCGGCCATACCAACTGCGGTCGAAGATGCCCATCTCGCCGTAGTTGGGCAGCTTGCGCCAGAAGCGCCACAGCCAGGGCATGTGTGTCTCGTAGGTGCGCGGCGCCTGGATGGCATACAGGATACCCTCGCCAAGTTTTCGCAAATTCAGGTCAGAATCACAAGCAGTATAAGG
>CAYPOY010000266.1:0-7434 GCA_964412395.1 uncultured Anaerolineales bacterium
TCATTCTCACATGCCTATCGGCCATCACCGAGCTTGACAAAGCATGTCCGTTCCGAGTGTCCATTTTGTGTGACCTTAGGACGGTGCTTTACGCCGGGTCTCCTTGCGGGTGAATACCATACACCGGGGGATATGTATGGCCCTAAGACCTTCCCCTTTGGGGCCGGCCTGTGCCTGCTTGCGGCAGGCGTTAGCCAACGTAGGCCGGTTCTCCATGACGACGCGTACAGACACACCTTTGCTTTCGCTATCCATAGCCACCTGCTCGACGTGTGACTCCGTTTGGCTCGGAGATGACGCCTTTCTACCCTTGCACTCCGACGTTTGATGACCAGTCGCACGCCGTAGGGCAGCGCTCTCCCCCATCCACCTGGGGGCCAGGAGTTGATGTTTCGCACGATTTGTGCTATCATCTCACCTGGATGGAACACACAGTTGTCGAGGTTCTGGCGGTCAGTGATCGTGGCTATCATTGACCACCCGACCCTCGCCGCTCATCTCCCGTACCAGTGGTACGGTTTCGAGCAAACGGGTCGCACCAAGGGCGTGCAGCCGACACGCGCTCCACGCACGTAAATCGGCGGCGGTTTTGCATGTGTTGCCGGTCTAGTGGCAGAGTAGCTTTTGCATGGCCCACGCGTGCGGCTGACGCCCCGGTCGTTAGCGCAGCCAAGTAAAAAGGTGAAAGTTCGGCCAGTACGGAGTGTTTGTACGTTGTCAAACGTTGTGAGGGCGAGCCTGTCTGCCGCAGGCAGGGTTCTCGCACAAGACAAAATCACACCGCCCCTTGGAGAAAAAAAGTCGCACGAGGAGTGTTGGCGCTGCGAGGCCAAGTTCCGTGGGGAAAAGAAAGCTTTAAATGGCGGGCTCTTTAGGATTTCGCGTGGTCAAGGTGAGAAATTTGCCACGAATTGCACGAATTAACACGAAAAATAAAAAATTAGTGAAAATTCGTGTCATTCATGGCAAAGAATTGACCACTTGGTAAACCGACCACGCGAATACCAGAGAGCCAGAACATTCTATGGAGGTGTCTGATGAAACACAAAATGCAACGTCTTTCTGTAATTGGTCTGGCTTTGGCGCTGGCTTTCACCGGGCTGTACTTGCTCTTAACGCCCATTGTCACCGCGTCACGAAGCCCGACGGTGGCCGCGCATCCCCTGGCTACCGTCAACGCCTGTGGAACGATTACCAGCACGACGACCTGGACGCCTGACAATCTCTACGTTGCCGACAATTGCGATGTAGTCGTCAGCGCGGGAGTGACGTTGACGCTCCAGGCCGGTACGGCCGTCAAGTTTGGCGGCGCCGCCTCGGCGCTGATCGTGCAAGGCAGCCTGGCGGTGGAGGGAACACAGGCCAATCCGGTCGCCATCACCAGTTTGCACGATGACGCCCACGGCGCCCCGGCGCCCGGCAGCAGCGGCGCGCCGGCCGCCGGCGACTGGTACGGCATCCATTTTGCCGAGGGAAGCGCCGGAAATATCGAGCACGCCTTCATCGGTTATGCCGGTTCAGGGGCTTTCAACTCGACGGTATACTCGATGATCTCAAATGGTTACAGCTATGCCCAGGTACGTGTGATGAATGCCAGTCTGACAATGCGGCACACCACCGTGGATAGCGGACTGCGCAAGGGCGTCTATCTGGAGGGGACGGGCATTACTCCAGTGATCGAGGATGTGCATGTCGCTGATAACAATGACCCGGCATGGAATAAGCCCGGATATGCCATCTACCAGTCCACGGTGAACATGCAGCCCACCTACAGCGACCTGACCTTCTCCGGCAACGATGTCAACGCGGTGACCATTTATCGGGATTGGATGACGCAGAGCGTGACCCTGGGCGGCACAGTGTTCAGTTTCGAGTGTAGTTTAACCGATTGTCCCCTGACCATCCCGGCCGGCCTGACGCTCACCGTAGCCCCCGGCACGCAGTTGCTCTTTCCGGCCGTATCTGCCGGCAGCTACCCCTACCGCCTCGTGGTTGAGACCGGAGCCACGTTGCTGGCGGAGGGAACACCCACGCAGCCCATCACCTTCACCTCGATCCTGACCACACCCCAACCAGGCGACTGGCAGGGAATCGTGGTCAATACCGGTGGAACAGCCCGGCTGGCCCACTGTGATGTAAGTTATGGCGGGGCCAATGGTTACGGTGGCCTGGACCTGCACTCGAGCGACGTAGAGGTGAGCGATTGCCACCTCCATCATCACCTGTACGATGGTGTGATTATGCGTTACCAGGGTATCGCTCCCTCATTTACCGATGTGGACGTGACCGACAACGGCCGACATGGCATCTATTTTGAGGCGTCAGACACTCAACTGACGTTCAATGGAGGCAGCATCCAGCGTAACGCGCAGGACGGCGTCTCTATTAATAGTAGCGTTTACAATAATCGCCTGACCTTCCGCGATGTCGCGGTAAACGACAACGGCGGTGATGGGATGAACTTGAGCTCCCTCGGCACTACGCCGCTACTGGAGAACGTGGACTTTAACGGGAACACCGGCGCGGCGGTGCGCTGGAGGGCCGGTACGTCACCGACCTTTCGTTATCTCTCGGCTTCCGGCAACGGTTTAGATGCCCTGATCAATACCGGCGGCGATATCTGGGGCGGCAGTTACTGGGCTGTGGCAGAAGCCGGCCTGCCGGTGTACCTGGTGGGCAACACGATCATCAAGGGGGGTGCTCTGCTTTCTATCGAGCCGGGGACCACGCTGATCCTGACCCCCACTGTGGCCATCGCTAACACTGCGGGAGGCTCTCTCTACGCCCTGGGCACGCCGGAGCAACCGATCACCTTCACCGGCGTGACCCAGACGCCCGGCGCCTGGGGATACATTGATTCCTCTAGCGCACTCTTTCTCAGTCACTGCACGTTCGAGTATGGGGGCGCGTATACCTCCTACGGCATGATCAACACTTGGGGATCCGGGCCCGCGGTCGTACAGAACTGCCGTATCCGCCACAGCCTGGGGGCAGGACTCAAGATGAGTTGGGGCGACTCGCCGCTGGTGCGCAACAACGAGATCTATAGCAACACCACGTACGGCGTGCTCAAGACCGATGGCCCCACCCTGGACGCCCGCTACAACTGGTGGGGCGACCCCAGCGGGCCCTACCATGCCACTCAGAACCCGGATGGCCAGGGAAACGCGGTGGGCCAGTATGAGAATGTGGTCTTTACGCCCTGGCTGACCGCTCCGCCGACGCAGACAGTGCCCCTGGGCCAGATGATCGTGGGCACCGGCGCGCCGGAATGGGTCAGCCCGGGGCAGACAGTTGACTATGCCATCTATTACCTCAATGGCATGACCCAGACGGTGGAGAATGCGGTGCTGATGATGCAGTTGCCTGGCGCAGCCGAGTACGTGGACAGTTCGCACGGCGGCATCTACTGGCCCGAACGGGACCAGGTCTTTTGGAAGTTAGGGGACATAGACCCCAACGCCAGCGAGCTGCTGTCGGTCCGGGTGCGCTTCCAGTGGGGATTGCAGCCAGATTACCGGGACGGTACCATCACCTTGCTGGCGGGCAGCAACTACCAGCAAACCGGGCTGGCGGGCAGCAACTACCTGCAAACCGAGATGGACGTGACCCCGTACCTGGAGTATCAGCCGGTCACGTTGGTGGACCGGACGCTGCTTTCGGAGGCCGAATTTGCCGCCGAGCGGGCCGCCTATCCCAAACTGCAAGCCCTCTATGACGAGGCGCTCGCTCAGGGATACAGCTACTTTGCTGCGGCCCGCGTGGAACTCGATGATGGGCACGTGTTTACCGAGGCGATCATGATCCCGCCTGACCGCCAGTCAACGCGCTTGTTGACCCGCGACGAGGACGGGTCGCTGGCCTACTCCATCAACAGAAACGAGGTTGCCGTGCATGACGCGACCGGTGGGATGACGATGTCGCTGTTGACCAACCAGCAAACGTTCTGGGGATCCTGGCAGCCGGACGCTGGCTTTGCTGCGGATGCCGCTCCGACCAGCGTATTGGCCTGCACCCCCAAAATCTGCAAAGTCAACTGCGTGGGCCAGAAACTGACACTGTCCTACATGAAAAAAATGGCGGGCAAGATACTGGCATGGACAGCGTTTAGTTTCTTCACCGGAGGGGGTGGCGCTCCTGCCGCAATCTGGGAGATTGGCAGCACCACCATAGATATTTACAAGTGTTTTGCGGACTGCAACGCCGATCAAAATACCCATTGCTGCACCGGCAACCAGGTGTACTGGGAGACTGGGTTTGGGACAGACTTGGCCAATGGCTGTTGGAAGAAAGAATGTAACCCGACCACCGGCGCGTATGGCAGAGGCGGCATGATTTACTGTACCGGTAATAATCGTTGTGTAACCGGGATGGAAGGCAAGGGCGGCGGCTGCCAGAATTGCGAAGCGGGGAATGGGGACTGTACTGACCTGGGACTGCTGCGGGGAAAGGACCCCAACGCCAAGTACGGCCCCGCCGGCGACCTGCTGCCCGGCCAACTCGTCACCTATACGATCACCTACGAGAACGTGGGCGCAGGGCGCGTATACGGGGTGTACGTGACCGATCAGTTGGCCGAGGTCTTTGACGCCGACGCTCTGCAGATCCAGGGCGGCGGCGTGTACCTGCCATACGACCGCACCCTGGTCTGGATGGTGGGCGAACTGGGCCCCAAGGGCGATCCGGATTCGCAGGGAGTATTGACCTTTACAGTGCGCCTGCGGGACGATCTGCCCAGCGGCACAGTCGTCCGCAACGAGGCAACCGTGTTCTTTCCCAGCGTGCCCGAAGAGACACCCACCAATCCAGTGATCAACCTGATCAAACCGCTGGCGGCCGTGCCGCAAGAGGTCGAGACCAACTACCACCAGCCGGTAACGATCACGCTGGAAGGTCGCAGCGTGGGCGCTTTGCCACTGACTTTCCACCTGGACGAGTGGCCGCTGGCCGGTTCACTCACCGGCACATTGCCGGCGCTGGTATACACACCGCCAGAGAACTTTACCGGCGTGGATGGGTTCAGTTTTGTCGTCAGCAACGGCATCACGGAGAGCCGCCCGGCCCATGTGCGCATCGTCGTCAACTCGTTGGGCGATACCACGCCGCCGGAGGTTGTGTGGACCGACCCGGCCGGCGGCGCGTCGGATGTGCCTGTTTCTACTGCGCCTCTCTACACCAATGAAAGCGGCCCAGCCTATACGCCTTTTATCTCATTGGGCTTTTCGGAGGCCCTCAGCGCCACGACGGTCACAACTCAATCCATCTATCTGGCGCAAGCCGGCGGTTCAGCGGCGCCCAGCAGCGTGATGTATGACGGCTTTTACAACCAGGTGATCATTGTTCCCCGAGCGCCTCTACAATACGCCACGACCTATACTGTGACGACGACTATGGATGTGCGCGATGCCGCCGGGAATCCATTGACGGCCGCGCACACCTGGCGCTTTCAAACGGCTGAATCAACAGGATATTTCATCTACCTGCCTTTGATTCTAAAGCAATGACCTGGCCCAGGCTATACGGTGAAGCAACACCTTGAAAATACGGTGGCAATCCAACACTTGGTCAGGAATCCGGTCTTTGTCGGATTGTGGTGCGAGTGTGTTGGGACAAGCCCATCGCTGAGCGACGTAGGGTAAGGCGCAGGGTCGCGCGCATCGTGGGGAGCGGCCCTGCGTTGTTCACGCGCTTGTAAGGATTGTGAGGTTGAGGGGGGTGTACACGCGTTGAGGCCGCAGCTAAGTTACGTAACAGAGGGTTTACCCCTCTATCTGGCAGAGGTGAGCCTCCATAACCTCGAAGTTCTCTTCGAGGTTAGCTCCCAAGTCCAACCATTCCCCTTCCGAGGCAGGGGACAATGCTGAGCCCCGGAACGCCTTCTCGACGTCATAGGGATCGTTGAACTTGAGACAATGATAGATATGTCTGGCCAGCGCTGCACACACAAACGGCATAGCCTTGTACCATTCCTTGCCCTCAGCCGTCTTGCGCTGGAAAAGCTCCTTGTACGGATTGCCCCCTTTGTCGAACCAGACCAAAGGAGCAGCAATCTGAAAGTAAGCTCGTTTCAGGTCCCGGTTGCCCCGATTGGACATCTTGGTGCGATCAATGGTCTGCGATTTCCGTAGCCCGGCAAAGTAGCCGGTGTAGGCCACGTACTTGCGGTAGTTGGAGAACCTGCTGCCAACATCGCCGCTCGCAGCCAGAATGACTCCCAGAGTATTCGGACCAGAATAGGGCACATCAGCAATCAACGGATAGTCCTCCCGTTCCCCCACCAACCTCTTAATGCGCTTGTCAAGTTCTGTCTGGTACCGGAAGTTGTCCAGCAGGAACCTGGTCAGCCACTCTAGCCGCCAAGCCCGTCCTGGATCTGGCATTAGGCCTGAGCTATCGCGGGCCAAGGTCAGGAGTTCAGATGCCCGGTGAGCGTGCTGGTAGTCGCCTGCTTGCCTCAACACGTCCTTCACCTCGCCTGTTGTGGCCTCGGCCAACAACGCCGGTGTAGGATATGCTGCCACCAGGCTGACGGGCACGACGGTCGATACACTGCCGGTGAAGAAGGTCTTCAGCTCGGGAAAGGTCACTGCCATCAACTGGGTAAACTGGTTGCGGGCGCGCGTGATGATGGTACTCAGTTTCCAACTGTCCCGGCAGAGAGCCAGTAGGTGAGTACTGTCAGGGTCAGGCAGCTCTAAGGAGCGCAGGGTGAACTCTTCGCCTACCGCCTCGTGCAGATAGCCAATTCGGTTCATCACGCGTGTGTCCATCTCGTCCGTTTTGGGCAAGCCAGGGAATAACTTCTCCCTCACGTGGCTGACTGTAGCATTCTCGACCAGGTTCATGTTGTATCCCTGCTCAAGAAGGTATTGAAAGACAGTTGCCCCATAGTGCCCACCCGTTGGCTCGCACAGCCCAAAGAACTGGCTATGGTCGGTTGAGAAGCGATCCAGGTAGCCCTGCAGCTTACGCAAGCCAGCCTGCGTGCCAGGGAAATGCACGCATCTTGCTCGCTTCCACCGGTCGTCGCCACGCACGAACGTTTGGAGACTGATCACCCCGGCTACGTGTTCCTTGTAGCCTACGTCTACCGACATATAGTAGCGGCGCGGTAGTTGAGAACCTAACCTCTTCAGTAGTGTCATCTTGTGCTCCCTTGCCAGTATCCTGGCCGGGGCAGGGTCCATTCAGCCTGAGTTACGTACAGTGGTTGCTCAGATGCACACACAATGGTTTTTAGTACGGCTTGAACGGCCCGGCCCCGATGATGTCAAGTGCATCTGAACACCGCAGGTTATCTTAGCACCGATCGCGAGAGACCAGAAGTGATGGCGACCACCAACCCCCACACATTACGTAGAAGGGTCACGTAACACACGTGGATAGTGTCACCAGAATTTCGCAAATTTGAGCACAACTGAAGAACCTTAACAT
>CAYPOY010000267.1:0-7418 GCA_964412395.1 uncultured Anaerolineales bacterium
TCAGTTTACCCTATTGCCGCGCTTTTGTCCACCAAATGGATAAAGTCGAGTTCAACGGGTCTGGTTGGATCGTTAACTGATATGATTCTTAATCCACGATTCCCATCTGCCACATACGCATAAGAACCACTCACGATAACATCTTCTGCCACACCAGGTGTGTCAAAGAAACCTACTTCAGTTGGATGAGCGGGATCGCTGATGGAAACAATTCGCAGTCCACGCGACCCATCAGCCACATACGCGTAGGCTCCGCTTACGAAGACCATTTCCGTGTTACCCGGACTCTCGTATATTCCAACCTGGACAGGGTTCGTCGGGTCAGCGACAGAAATTATCCGTAGTGCCCCATCAGTCAAGTAGGCGTAGTCATCGACCACAAAGACTCCCCAAGCCAATCCGAGAGTGTCATAGAAGCCAACCTCCCTTGGGTTAGTGACATCGCTTATAGAGACGATCCGCAGTCCTGCACTGCCGGCAGCTACATAAGCATATTGACCAACTACGTATATGTTGTCGACAGTACCGGACACTCCCACTGATCCAACCCGTCTAGGTCGAGATGGGTCCGCAATATCAATGATGGACAGCGTGGTGCTTTCGCCGACATAGGCGTAGTTGCCCCTTACGACAACCGCCTTAAAGGTCCCAGCAAGATGGCCTACCTGATCAAGAGTTACGGTGGTTTGGTTGGTGGTTGCAGATGCAGACTTGTATGACTGAGGCGCGGTGGATACGTAAGTCAGAGTAGTGAGGCTGAGGAGAACAATCAATCTTAAGGCTGTGCTTCGACTTCTCATTGGTCAACCTCCAACATGGCGCTTCAAGCTCCGCTGAAGCGGGCTAACTATAGCGTAGAGTAGGCCGCCAGCGCGTTACCCCTGGCGTGCACTTTCATTCAACGCTCCCTGCTGTGGATTACGAAACTTGGGCCTTTCCCACCATGTTACACTCCCCAGCCTGTTACCAGGTCTGGATAAGGTGGGTGCTTTACAGTACCTCTCTCTAGTGTTGACCCTCCGTAGGGTATCCTCTCGTGCCGCTTATCTACGGCGCACAGCGACCTCGTGTCGCACCAGCGAGGCGGAAGTCCTTGTCACCAGTTTAGCTCGTAGAAATCGGCTATCAGGTACTGGTGGTCTACAGGTTCCAAAGTAAAGAACATTTTTCGGATATCGCCGCTAGACCGGTAGCACCAAACGATGGCGTGTACTTCAGTATAGCCACCTTCCCGTCGGCGTTCGTAGTCGGTTTCGATGGACTCAATACTCCACGAGTCCAGGGAGCCATGCTCTTCGATAGTCCTTTGCATTGCCGCAGCCAACTCGCTTTGGTTGGCAAATCCGTGCGACAGGGCTCCCCGGATTTCCTTCCAGGGAACCAAGCAGTTCCAGGCTGTCTCTGGGTCGTTTTCTTGGAGAGCAGTGTGGTAACGGTCTATGACGGCCCGAACCTCGTTTTCCGAAGGCTCAGCCTGTCCAGGTGGGGCTCTAGAAGTTGCTGGTACCGGAGGTGCAGTCAATTGCCCAGCAGCGACTTGCGTCTGCAAGACCGAAATAGTGGCTTTAAGTTCTTGTTCTGTGCTTGAGTCGGAGTCGGCTCCAAGGCCGCAGCTAAGTGCGCTCAAAACCAACGGCAAGAAGAGCACAGTTACAGTCAGCATTAGTCTTTTCACCTTCATCGCATTGCTCCTTTCTTCGATGAATTGTGTCCAACAGTCGGCGGATAAGCTGTATGGAAGCCACCTAACTATAGCTGTCCCATATGGCAGGTACTTATAGAATTGAGGGAATCACCCTACAATCAAACAGGAGGACTGCCAGATGATACGACAAGCAGAACGTGAACAATCGAACCGCTTGACCGTCAAGACCCTCGACTAAGCCTTCATCATACAGGTCAAAGAAGGGCTGGGCTGCTCCCGGTTCGAGGCCGAGACCCTCGCCGATCTGGCCAAGGAAGTCTACTTCCCCTGGCTCTCTTGCTGCCCTGACCACTGCCTCGGTTAGTATAGCCCAACTCTGCGCCGGACGCAAGTCGCAGTTACCCTCGAAGCGCAAGTGTGTATGTCCGACAGGGAGTGACGACTGATCGTCGGAAAGTGGTAGACAAGCATAAGCGTGGTACAATGCTCCCCGACTAACAAGCACAGAAGGGGGGAGCTATGGCCAAGAAACTGCCAGACGAGGTGCGCAAACAAATCGATCAGATGACCGAAGCGTTTCGGCAGAGGCTGACCGAGTTGTTCCAATGGAGCAATGACGAGGAGACAGATCACCCGCCTACGGCGGTAGAGATAGAGGACAAGATTCGCGAGTGGATTCGGCAGATAGGAGAAGATACGCAATCGTTGGTGTTGGGGGGCATGGATCGCTATCGTCACAAGGGCAAACAGTGCTGTCCTCGATGCGGGGAGGCGGTGTATTGGGAGAGATACGAGCCCCGGAACTACATCACGACGTTGGGGGAGATTCAGTTGGAGCGAGCGTACTATCATCATTCCGCGTGTCATCGTGGGTGGGTGCCTATGGATGAACGGTTGGGGATTGGGGCAAGTGAATTCAGTCCACGGGTGCAGGAGATGCTCAGCTATCTGGGGGGATTTATGCCCTTCGAGCGAGCCCAAGCCTTTCTGGCCAAGTATCACTACATTCACGTCAGTCACGACACAGTGAACGGTACCACCGTAGCGATTGGACAAGCCCTGCGCGAGCAGCAAGAAGCAGCTATCCGGCAGGCCTGGGAAGAATACCGCTTGCCCACCTGCGAGGTCGCCACACCCCCCAAGCGTCTGTATGTGAGTGCTGATGGGATCAATTATCTGCTGCCGAACGGCGAAGGCAAAGAAATCAAGCTCGCCGCTGTGTATGAAACCGAGGAGCGGTGCAACAAGAAAGGTGAAGTCGAGATTCATGCCGTGGATATCGAATATGTAGTCGCCACCGACCCCGAAGACCTAGCTCGTGCGGCCTATCTGATCGCTGTGAAACGCGGTGTCGAGTCGGCAGAACAAATCGTCGTCTTAGGGGATGGCGCCAGTTGGATCTGGAACCGCATTGCCGCTATGTTCCCCGGGCACAAAACTACCGAAATCGTGGACTTCTATCACGCCAGTGAGTACATCTGGGATGCGGGGAAGGCCGTATTGGATGAAGGAACGGGCGAAACCAAAGATTGGGGTGAGAAGCACTGCCACCGCCTCAAACATGATGGCCCGGCCCCGGTGTTACGGGAACTGCGTGCGCTCTCCCTGGCATGCAGTACTACATCCGAACCCGTGGCAAAGGCGATCACCTACTTCGAGAACCAAAGCCCGCGTATGAACTATCCCCTGTATGTCGAGCAAGGGCTTCAAATCGGTAGCGGCTCTGCTGAAAGCGGTGTCAAACAAGTCGTCGGCTGTCGCATCAATCAGGCGGGCATGCGTTGGAACCCTCAACGTGCTGAGGCTGTTGCCCATGTCAGGGCTGCCATCTTGAGCCATCGCTGGGATGACTTCTGGTCCGACTTTCACCCACCACCTAGACAGTATCGACGCAAGCAGATGCCACTGGCGGCCTAGATTCCGATGATCAACCGTCGCACACTGTCCGACACGGTATGCGGAAAACCCCAGGATGGAGCACAACGTGGGGCCGGTTGCTATGCTGGCTGGTTGTTGGGTAGGTTAAAGGGTGAAACGGGGGGAGTTGGTTTGCCGTCCCGGGACAGAGGGCTGGGGCTGTGGGGGAAGTGGTTGCGAGGGATAGCTCGAAGTGAGGGGGAAGCCGGGGAGCGGATGGCACGGGGTAGCGTCAAGTGCGGCGTGCTGAATTGGCGACGGGGCGGCTGGTCGTCTGGCGGCTCTACGTTGGAACGTGCGTTTTGAATTCTGTAAGATGGGAAGGGGGAGGTCACGCAAGTAGTCACACCCAACGAACCGCACGTCTTCCCACACGTGGCCCCCTGCTTCGAAGGTTGCACGGAAGATTGACCTCTGTGCAAAGTTGCACTATACTGATGCCGCGCCAGACAACATTGTAGCCGTGTTTCCATAGCATGCGGTGATGGATTGGAACAATCTGCGGCAACCGCAGCCGTCGAAGCGGTGCCAGACACACCAGAGAGCCCCATGACCCTCGTATATCTTGCTATCGCCTGGCTTGCAGGCATCTCGCTCGCGAAGACGATCAACCTTCCCTGGCAGGTGCTGCCTGTGCTCAGCCTGGCGGCATTTCTCGGTTGCCTGTTGTATTGGGATAGCCAACGCGTCCGGTTGGGCGCTTCGTGCACGCTGATGCTGGCGCTGGGCGCGGGCCGTTTCCTGCTCGCCGCCCCCCACTTCGACGAGACTTCGCTGGTTACCTACAACAACTCCGGCTGGGTGACGCTCGAGGGCGTCGTGGTGAGGGAGCCGGACGAGCGAGAGTACTATACCAATCTGTGTGTGCGGGCTGAACGGCTGAGGCTGCCCGGCGGCATAGAACAGGAGGTCGAGGGGCTGGCGATGGTCAAAGCCGACTGCTACCCCCAGCGTCACTACGGCGACCGCATTCTGGTCGAAGGGCTGCTGGAGACGCCGCCCGTCTTCGAGGAGTTCTCCTACCGTGACTACCTGGCCCGCCAGGGTATCCACTCCCTGATCCGTCGCGCCCAGGTCGCACTGCTGGCCGAAAACCAGGCTAGCCCCATCCTGTATCACCTCTTTGCCTTCAAGCGCTACGCCCAATCTACCATCGCCAGTATCCTCCCGGAACCGCAGGCCTCTCTACTGACCGGCATCCTGTTGGGCGTGGAGACGGGCATCCCGGCTGACCTGATGGACGACTTCTCCGCCACCGGCACGACGCACATCATCGTCATTTCGGGGTTTAACATCACGATCATCGCTGGTATCTTCGCCGGGCTGACCGAGCGACTGTTTGGGAAACGACGAGCGGTCTGGGTCGCCATCGCGGGCGTGGCAGTCTACACAGTCTTCGTCGGGGCATCGGCGGCGGTGGTGCGGGCGGCGTTGATGGGCATCCTCTACCTGTGGGGCCGGCACCTGGGACGTGCCGCCTTCACCCCCGTCTCCCTCGCAGCAGCGGCCATCGGGATGACGGCGCTGAATCCATACACATTGTGGGACGTGGGTTTTCAGCTCAGCTTCGCCGCCACGGTGGGGCTGGTGTTGTATGCGGAGCCGCTGGAGCGTGGGGCCAAGCGGATACTGGCGCAGGTCACTTCTGCCGAACTGGCCCAAAGGATTCTGGGGTTAATCAGCGAAGCCTTGCTCATGACGCTGGCGGCACAAATAGTGACGATTTCGCTCCTCCTAGGATGCTTTGGGCGGCTTTCGCTCATCACGCTGGTGACCAACCTCCTGATTCTCCCGGTCCAATCCTATGTGATGATCTTCGGCGGCATTGCCACGCTGTTGGGATTGATCGTCCGGCCGTTGGGGCAGGTGGTCGGTTGGGTGGCCTGGGTGTTCCTCACCTACACCATCGAGGTGGTGCGACTGACGGCACGGGTGCCCTTTGCCTCGGTGCCGGTGCGGATGGAGGGCTGGATGGTGTGGGGGTACTACATGCTCCTGGGCGGGTTCACCTGGTGGCTGGTGCAGGACAAGGAGCGGCGCCGTGAGTTATGGTCAAAGTTCTCCTCCCGCCTGGAGGCGAAGGTGCTCGCTGGCGCAGCAATCATCCTGCTGGTGCTGGCATTCTTCGCCTGGCAGAGATTGCCAGACGGTCGTCTCCACGTCGTATTCTTGGACGTGGGTCAGGGGGATGCTATCTTCATCCAGACCCCCTCTGGTCGGCAGGTGCTCGTGGATGGCGGGCCCAGCGAGAGTGTGTTGGTTTCGCAGTTGGGCCGCCAGATGCCTTTCTGGGACCGCACGCTCGACGTGATGGTGCTGACGCACCCCGACTCCGACCACGTCACCGGGCTGGTGCCGGTGCTGGAGCGGTACCAGGTGGACACGGTGATCTTCCGCGAGATGGAGGTCGCGTCTGAGGTCTACGAGTACTGGCTGCAGTTGTTGGGGGCGGAGGGAGCGACGGTCTACCAGGGCGAGGCGGGGCTGCGGTTGACGCTCGACGAAGGGCTGGAGATGGTCGTGCTACATCCGGGGGTGGAACTGGCCGGCGAGGGGGAGGGAAGTACCAACAACAACTCGGTCGTGACCCGGCTGATCTACGGACAGGTGTCGGTGCTGCTGCCAGGGGACATTGAGATGGAGGTGGAGCGCCAGTTGGTGGCCGATGGGGCGACGCCTGCGAGTACGGTGCTGAAAGCGGCCCACCACGGCAGTTGCAGTTCGACGACGCAGGAGTTTCTGGACGCGGTGGACCCGGAGGTGGTGGTCATCAGCGTGGGGGCAGACAACCACTTCGGGCATCCCTGCGCCGAGGTAGTGGAACGGCTGGATGGCTTTCCGGTCTACCGCACCGACGAGCAGGGTGCGGTCGAGATTATCACCGACGGGACGCGGGTGTGGGTGGAGACGGAGCGGTGAGCCTACAGGGGGTTCTTGCACGGCTTTGGCTTGATCCTGCCGCTCCGCACCTTGCAGCACCGGCGTCGTAGGCCAAGCAACGCAAACAGTCTCAATCGTTGCAGGCCATGACGGCCTTTCGCTGCCACTCACTCACTCATGCTCCGACTTGCGCGAGCGGGCACGCTCGGGTATGATTGGGTGATGTGAACAACTGTGCCACCTCGACCAGTGTCTCGGCAGAAATGGGCATTAAGCACTGATCGTCACAATACGCTTGTTGTCCAGATCACCACGACCCCCATCACCTTGTACTACTTCGGGCGGCTCTCCATCGTCACGCTGGTGACCAACTTCTTGATTCTGCCTGCTCAGTCGTACTTGATGATAGCCGGGGGAATTGCCACATTGCTGGGCCTGATCCTCCAGCCGCTGGGACAGGCCGCCGGCTGGGTGGCCTGGGTGTTCCTCACCTACACCATCGAGGTGGTGCGGCTGACAGCGCGGGTGCCCTTCGCCTCGGTGCCGGTGCGGATGGACGGCTGGATGGTGTGGGGATATTACGCTCTCCTGGGCGGCCTCACCTGGTACCTGGCGCAGCCCCGGGAAAAGAAACCGGGTTTTTTCCTGAAAACCTGGTTTCTCCGTGCTCGGGAGACGAAGGTGCTCGCCGGCACAGCCGTCATCCTGCTGGTGCTGGCCTTCTTCGCCTGGCGCACGCTGCCCGACGGTCGTCTCCACGTCGTCTTCCTCGATGTGGGGCAGGGGGACGCCATCTTCATCCAGACCCCCTCCGGCCGGCAGGTACTGGTGGACGGCGGCCCCAGCGAGACGGTGCTCCTGTCGCAGCTGGGCCGCCAGATGCCCTTCTGGGACCGCACGCTCGATTTGATGGTGCTAACACACCCCGACTCCGACCACGTCACCGGGCTGGTGCCGGTGCTGGAGCGGTACCAGG
>CAYPOY010000268.1:0-7418 GCA_964412395.1 uncultured Anaerolineales bacterium
TTACCAGAGTATGCAGTTTTTGTTAAGGTGCGCTACGGGTATCCGGACAGTATTGGGGGCAGACACCAGCAGGACAACGCACAGAGACAAAGACATAGATGGTGAAACGAGCTGGTTTGTCATTTGTTCATTTGTCATTGGATCAGTCCCAGCCATCCCGCTATCACGCCACCCACCCCCCCCATATTCAGCGCAATCGGCAGCAGCAGGACGCCCATGCAGTTCGTCCGGCGGGAGCCCCAGAGGACGGGGATGAGCCCGATGCCAGTGGCAACGGTGCAGATGAGCAGGCCGCCCCAGCCGGTCGTGCCGGCGACGATGGCGATCAGCACGGTCAGCGTGCCCAGGCTGACCCAGCGATAGTGCACCTTGCCGACCAGTTTGATTGCCAGACGGGCCGTCAGCAGAAGCAGGAAGAACGAGATGACGCTGGTGAGGACCACCGCCGCCACCGCCAGGTAGTAGGTCTGCGGCGTGTAGGATGACCAAAGACTGCTCAGCATCCACGCCATCCCGCCCCGGGTCAGGTGCAGCCCCGGCACGAAGAAGAACAGGAAAGACCCCACGTAGTACACGACCTTGGAAGCCCCCTGCGAGATGATAAACAGCCGGTCGTCCCGCTGCGCGGTGGCGTGCCCGGCGATGAAGCCGCCGATGCCGCCGGTCACGACCGGGAAGAAGGCGGCGAAGAGCCCCCCCAACGCGCCCGCGAACGTCCCGCGCAGAAACAGCCACAGCGTGGCGTCTGTTGTATCGGTGATGTGCTGCTCCGGCAACTCGACCCGCGAGAGGATGTTCTGCAAGATCCAGGGCACGGCAAAGAGGCCGATGAAGGCCGGGAGCAGGTTCTGGTAGGCAACCGTCACCGGCACCAGGCTGCGGTAGAGCAGGATGAACCCCAAAAGGCCCGAGAGCAGGAAAGTGATTAGCCCGGCCGTCAAGCTCTTCCAGCCGTCCCACCAGCGGCGCCAGCCCGCCGGGGCGCGGTCGGAGCCTTTGGGCCACTCGGACATGAGCATGTAGGCGATGATAGTCCACAGGATCCAATGCAGGTGGGGCTGGAGGATAGCCCGCAGCGCCGGGAAGAGGGACGAGGCGACGGGCGTCAAGAGTGCCAGCACCGCGATGCCGCCCAGCCCTCCAATGCCGGTCAGCACCGCCGCCTCGTACCCGCGCCGCTGGAGGAGGTACTTCTGCCCAGGTAGCACTATGAAGACAGTGGAATCATCGGGGGCCGACAGGAAGATGCTGGGGATGGTGTTCAGGATCGAGTAACTGGTGATCATCCCCAGGAAGAAAAACGCCAGATGTTCCGGCGGCACGAACTCACCAAGCCGAGATGTAGCCAGAATGATAAGGCCGGCAATGTTGTAGACGTGCAGTGCTGGCACCAGCGCCAGTACCGAGGCCAGCAGCGCCCCGACTGCTGCCACCAGCAGCATTATCACCATTTCGCTTGCGGCCATTGCCCTCCTGTTAAGGCATCCCCAACACCACCACGTCGTTGGGCAGCGTCGGCACTATCTCCAGGTTGCCCTTGTACACTTCCACTGTGCCGGCGACCCGCACGTGGCTGCCCGGCGTGCCCAGCGCGGTGTTGTCGGCGATACGGTCGAGCACGTTGCGCCAGACAAAGACGAGGGTCTCGCCAGTACCGTCGCTCACGAATACCTTCACCGCGCTGCTCAATCCTTCCACGCGGACGACCTCCCCCTCGATCATCACCCGCTGCTTCTCATCGTCGCCGGTGAGGGAGCCGATCTCGCGTGGGGTGGCCCAGGCGGCCGCGCCCTCAATGGCCTTCACGTCCCCGCCATAATCCGGCTGAATCTGCAACTCCCCCTCGTGCTGGCCGATGGCGCCTGTGGCCTGCACCTTCGCGCCCAGGTTGATTTCGGCTGCGTCCCAGCAGTCGTCGTAGACGTTGTGCCACATCAGGAGTACGATCTGTCCCGTGCCGTCGTCCAGCGTGAACTTGAAGCCGGCCGAGAAACTGGCCGTGCCGACGACGGCGCCCTCCACCATCACCTCTTCGCCGATGCGGTCGGCGGTGATGGCCCCGATGGGCGTCAGTTCGACCACTGGCGTTGAGGTCTCCGCCGGAGTAGGAGTGAGCGTCGGCGTGGGCGTTTCGGTCAGTGTGGGTGTACTGGTCGGCTCCGGCGTCGGCGTCGCCGTGGGTGTGTCCGTCGGCGGCGGCGTGTCCGTCGGCGTGGGTGTAGCCGTGGCAGTCGATGGCGGCAATGGCCTGGCGGTGAGCGTCGCCGTTGGCTGCGGCGTTGCGGTCCCGCAGCCCACTAGCCCAGTCATCAACACCACAACCGTGCAAAGCAGCAGTCCTTTGTTCATCAGCGCTCTCCTTCCGTCATTTGCGCAAATCATCGTTGACACATTCGCAATTCACTCCACCACCCTCACCCCATCCGCCTCCGGGATAATCTCCAGGTCGCCCCGGTACTCGTCAATCCGACCCGCCGCCTCGACCCGCGCACCGGCCACCAATCGGTCGGCGTCATGGATAGCGTCGTAGACGTTCTGCCACAGAAGCAGGATGATGGTGCCAGTGCCATCGTCCAACGGGAACTTGACCCCCTTCGAGAAGGTCTGCGGCTCGCCGAGTGTGCCCGCCAGCAGGAGGGTCGCGCCCACATCGGCAGAAGTGACGTCGCCGATGGCCCGCGCCTCACCCCCATCCTCAACCTTAACCTCATCCTCAGTCGGAACCGCGCCTACGCCGGTCACCCGTATCTCGCCCGCATTGCGCGGGATCAGTTCCAGTTCACCCTGGTACTCCTCGACCTGTCCCGTCACGACGACCTGCGTGCCCGCACCCAGCCCCTCCGGCGCGCTCTCAGCGACATCGCTCCACAGGAGCAGGGTGATCTGCCCCGTGCCGTCGTCGAGGGTGAATTTGACGCCGGCCGAGAAGGGGTCAGGCGGGCCGAGCGTCCCGCGCAACGTCACCACGCGGCCCGCGTCGCCGGTCGTCAGCGCGGCGATGGTCGTCTCGGCGGGCGGGGCGGCGGTGGTCAACACCTGCACGTCCTCGGCCAATTCGGGAATCACTTCCAGTTGGCCCCGGTACTGGGAGACCTCGCCCTGCACCTGCACCTCCGCGCCCACGTCCAGCGCCGCTGGGTTGGGCAGCCCGTCGTATACCGATTGCCACAGTAGCACGATAGCCGCGCCTGTGCCGTCGTCCAGCATAACCTTGACGCCGGAGGAGAAGGGGTTTACCTCGGTGACGGTGCCGCGCACGACGGCCAGTTGGCCCGCGTCGGCGGTTGTCAGTTCGCCGATTTGTTTCTCGACGGCGATGGGCACTTTCTGGCCGAGCGGCACGATGTCGGCGAGGGAGGCGGGGACGAGTTGCGGCGTGTCGCCGTAGAGCGAGACGGCCGCCACGACCTCGACGGACTGGCCCGTGGTCAGCGCTTCGCCGTGAGCGCTCAGCCGAACGGTGGAGGAGGCATCGCTGAGCGCAATCAGGTCCTCACTCACGACGATGGGGATGGAGCCGGTCTCGTCGCGGATGGTGATGAGCGTCAGCCCCTCGTAAGGTTCGTAGACTTGGCGAACCTGCCCACGCACCCGCACGCGCAGGTATCGGTCCTCCGGCACGATGGTGCCGATGTCGTGATCCACCGGTTCGGCGCGGGTGGTCTTGAGCTGCTCGGGCACGTTAATGGTGAGCGAGAGGAAATCCTCGCGCACGCGCAGCGTGCCGGCCACCTCGACCAGGTCACCCAGCGCGGGAATGTGGTCCTGCTCGATGATCTGCCGCGTCTCCGCCCGGTATGCCGAGACACGTATCTCTCCCGTGTCGTCCTCGATCCAGAAACTGAGAGTTTCGCTTTCGGGGTCGTAGGTGGGGGCGCAGGTGCAGTGGCCCTCAACCCGCACGTAGGCCATGTTCATCGTCGCGCCAGCCTGCCCGATCATAACGCGCGGCACTTCGGCGTGGGTGGCGGCGAACCAGAGGATGGCAAGGCCCACAGTGGCGAGCGCTACGGCGACGATTTTGACGCCGCGGATGGAGGTTCGTCCGGTCAGGCGGGCGCCGCAGTAGGGGCAGGTCTCGTAGGGCCCGACGTACCGTCCACAATTGGGACAGTGGCTCATCGCAGTAACTGCTAATCACTCCTCTACAGCGACCGGCACGGTGAACGAGAAAGTCGTCCCCCTCCCAGGCCAGCTCTCCACCTCGATCTTCCCGCCCTGGAGCTCCACCAGGCTCTTGACGATGCACAGCCCCAGGCCTGTCCCAGGCATCTCCCGCACCGCCAGGTCCTCGGAGCGGAAGAACTTGGTGAATAGCCTCGCCTGGTCCTCCGGGGAGATGCCAATGCCGGAGTCAGACACGGCGCAGCGTACATATCCATTCTGCAAGCAAGCCCGCACGCAGATATGCCCTCCCTCGGGAGTGTATTTATAGGCGTTGCTAAGCAGGTTGATCAGAACCTGCGTCAGCCGCGCCGGGTCGGCGTGAACTGGCGGTAGATTCTCCGGCACCTCCACCGTCAACTGCTGCGACCGGGTGTTGATCTGCGCCCGGGTGGCCTGCAGGGCGTTCTCCAGTGGTTCCGCCAGCCGTACCAGCTTCATTTCCAGGCGTAACTGGCCTGTCTCAATGCGAGAGATATCCTGCAGGTCGGAGACCAGAACCTGCATCCGCCCCACATTGCTGAGGATGGTGCCGATGAATTCCTTCTGCTGCGGCGTCAACGAGCCGATGCTGCCCTTCGCCAGCAGGTCGGCGTAGCCACGGACGGATGTCATCGGCGTGCGCAGCTCGTGAGCGACGAAGGAGACAAACTCGGACTTGGCCCGGTCAGCCTGGCGCACCTCCTCATAAAGGCACGCATTCTCGATGGCGATGGCAGCGTAGTCGGCCAGGGCCAGCAGCAACTGCCGGTCGTGCCTGGAAAAGGGTTGGGCACTCACACGGTTACCCACACCCAGCACCCCGATTACCCTGTCGCCCACCTTGAGAGGTGCAGAGAGTATGGCCCCGGTGGCAGTGACATTTCCCCTGCGGGCTGCCTCGGCTGCCAGTTCCTCGGTGCTGCGGCGTGCCGATTG
The DNA here is from genome assembly GCA_964412395.1 of uncultured Anaerolineales bacterium. Classification (GTDB taxonomy): domain Bacteria; phylum Chloroflexota; class Anaerolineae; order B4-G1; family B4-G1; genus CAYPOY01. The sequence goes on from CAYPOY010000268.1 coordinate 5,083, forward strand.
GTGTACCTCCCCAGGAACCTGTTGACGGTGGAGTTCCGTCTGCAACTGGCCGCTTTCCTCGTCCACCAGCATCAGCGTTGCCTCCTCCGCGTCGATGACGTAAAAAGCAGCATCCAGAATCCGCTCCAGTAGCTGGTCTCGAGAGAGCAGGGAGGTGACCGACTTCCCCACGCGGTACAAGGTGTCCAGTTCCCGCACCCTGCGGCGCAACTGCTGGTTGGCTGCGACCAAGCGTTGGGTGAGGGCTTCCTTTTCCCGCCGCAAACGGACCTCGGTAAGGGCCCGCTCAATGGCAGCGTGCATCTCCTCGGCGGTGAAGGGCTTGATCAGGTAGTCCTTCACCCCCTTGCGGAAAAGCTCCACGGCGATGGCCTCGGAGCCGTGGGAGGTTACCAGGATGATGGGAATGTCGGCTTGCTGCACGCGGAGGGCATCCACGACCTGAAAGCCATTGAGGCGGGGCATCTCCAGGTCGAGCAGGATCAGGTCTGGGGAATCGGCCAAGGCCATCTCCAGCCCCTCGTCGCCGTTAGATGCCTCCAGTGTGACGAATCCCTCCTGGTTCGCGAGGACCTGGACGACGAACTCCCGCATGGGCCGACTGTCGTCAATTACCAGGATGCGCACGTCCGATTTCATCTTGCTCTCCCAGGGAACACAAAAAGGCCGACGCAGCGGTGGATGGCACTTCCCGCGTTCAGCCGCACCCGTTCATTAACGTCTTTATTATACCATGATTCGCCGCTTCTGTTCATTAAGGGGACGTTACGGTTGGGTAACGGAGCAGTGCAGGGGCTGGTTATCGCGGTGGTCATCATGCTCGATCGGCTGCGCAAGCAGGAAAAGCCTGAAGGATTCTCGTGCATAACGCAAATCTTGTAGGGTAATTCTATAAACTGCCCTTGAAATCGGCTCACTTTTGTGCTATCATGAGATGCACCAATTACCAGGTCCCAATCGAAACTTGAAAAGGACTACGTGGAACAATGTACCCTGACAGCGAAATTCTCTTTCCATCCCGTTGCATCCCGCAACTGCGCGACCTGCGTGGACCTGAGTGGGCCAAGTTGATTGACCACATCGCCGCGCGCCCCGACGGTCACGAGGACGTATTGGGCTTCTCGTTAACGATGATCAGACTGGGGAGTTGCCTCACCTGCGATCTGGACAGTTACCGTGCCTCGTTGGGCTGCTGCACGTGCGCCCGCCGCTCCGTCTCCGGCTTCAAGGGCTCCGACAAGGAACTCATCCGCCTGTTCGAGGAAGCCCGTGAGGAGGTGCGGACTTACCTGGCATCCAACGAGATACCTGGGCCTATAGCCGCACTGGTCAACCAACCAGCCTGACGCGAGCTGTCCACCGCTGGGACCCGGCGCTGTGCCGGGCCTCTTGCATCCTGGAAGAAGCCGGGTATAATCGCGGCGCAATGCGCAAACTAACCCTCACCCTTGCCGTTCTGGCGTTGCTGACTTTGACTGCCTGTCAGGCCCCCCCCCTGCCCCCCCCCACCAGGGGGGGGGAGGAAAGGGGGGGGATGATGTTCACCAGCACGGGAGAGGAGGATATGCTAACCCCGGTTCGCGGAATGGCCCAACAGGCGACCAACGTCCTCCACCCCCAACCACGCACAACATCCGGCGTGCCGGTGGCCCATGCTGGCGTCAACCCCTTCGGCATCAACGTCTTCCTGGAGCAGGAGGTGGAAGAGTGGAAACGGGAGCGGTCGTTGCAGATGGTCACCGACGCCGGCTTCCACTGGATCCGCCAGGAATTCCCCTGGGAGGATATCGAGATCCACGGCAAGGGCGACTTCGAGGACCGGCGAAACGAGCCCTATCGCTCCGCCTGGGAGAAGTACGACCACATCGTGGATCTGGCCGAACAGTACGATCTGAATGTTATCGCCCGCCTGAGCAACCCGCCCGCCTGGACTCGCGCGCTGACCGACACCATCGGCACCCATGCCCCCCCTGACGACCTGGCTGACTGGGGCGATTACGTCTACGCCGTTGTCTCACGCTACCGGGGGCACGTGCGCTACTACCAACTGTGGAATGAGCCCAACATCTACGCCGAGTGGGGCGAGCAGCCAGTGGATCCGGAGGGCTATACACAGTTGCTGTGCGAGGGATACCACCGCGTCAAGGAGGCCGACCCAGACGCGGTCATCATCAGCGGAGCACTGGCTCCCACCGTCTCGCTCCATCCTGGACCTGGGCCAGGGACGGGCCTGAATGACTTGGTCTTCCTCCAGCGCATGTACGACGCTGGCGCTGCCGATTGCTTCGACGTCCTCTCTGTCAACGACTACATGCTCTGGTCCGGCCCCACCGACC
>CAYPOY010000269.1:0-7403 GCA_964412395.1 uncultured Anaerolineales bacterium
TACCCTGCACCAAGGATAGTTTGCTGCATAACTTAATACATGAAGACATAATCTCAAATTAACCCCCAAGTTTTATTGGATTATAATGGCCTGAGCACTTGACAAACTGAACTATTAGAAGTATGATACTCATCACCTAGAACTCCTGTAAGTCCCAGACCAGGAGTTACATGTGTTCAAGCCGGATATATGTTCCGAAGTGGCAGGGTGCGGTAAGGTGGTCTCTGGTGGACACATTGGTTAGTAGAGTATTTTAAGACGCTGGTTTTCTCTTTGACTGGCGTCTTTTTCTTTTTTGAGGGGGTTTTGCTCCCCTAGCGTGGGAGTAAGACCCCCTCTTTTTGTGGCTGGAAAGGGGGTGAAATCGTGCCCATCAAGTGGAGTGCGCTTCGGGTGAGTGAGTCTATGGACGAGGTGGAACACCAGGTCAATCTGGCGGATGCATTTCTCATTGAATAAAGCAATAGAGAAGGGCATCTCCGACCTTGTTGGTGTCTTCACTGACCCGATAATTGTTTTTCCAGGGGGTTGGGGAGACACTCTCCCCGAATTGCCTTTTCAAGTCTTAGCATCGTGGGCTTTACTTTTTAAACCCCTCGACCTCCGTCTACATTTATACACGTGCCGGTAAGCATTGAGGATTCGTCAGAGGCTAAGTACAGAGCCGCATAAGCAACATCTTGCGGAGTAGCCAGGCGTCCTAAAGGAACAGTGTCTATCAACGCTTTCTTTGCTTCGTTCATATCTACACCTTCTGTCAGTAGACCTGGGAGCATCGGAGTATCAGCTGCTACCGGATTTATGGCATTGACCCGAATCTTACTCGGGGCACCCTCTAAAGCTAATATCCTAGTTAGATTAATAACCGCAGCCTTGGAACTGGCATAAGCAGAACTACCTGGGCGGGGTCTAAGCCCAGATATGGAGGCAAGATTTATCACAACTCCACTACCGGCCTCTTTCATTACAGGAAAGGCGTATTTAGTCATCAGAAACATGCTCTTGACATTAACTGCATAAATGCGATCCCACAATGATTCATCAAGATTCTCGACTGGGGTGGGTCTTTGTGGTACACCAGCACTGTTAAGGATTATATCAATTTTGCCAAACTTGTCCTTGGTTGTCTTGATAAGATTTTTAGCGTCAGAAGCTTTCGAGACATCGGTGTGGACAAAAATAGCCTCGCCACCGCTTGATCTAATAGCTGCCACAGCCTCCTCGCCACCAGCGTCATTAATGTCGGCAACTACTACCTTTGCCCCCTCCTTGGCAAACAAAATTGCCGATGCTCGACCCAATCCAGAACCTGCACCCGTAATTATGGCTGCTTTGTTAGCTAATCTCATTTTTGTCCTTCCTTTCTCATAATGCTTCAATCGTTTTGGTACAAATCAATGGTACTAAAATGGTACACTCCGACCTTCACTTTCGTCAAATCAATTAGTCTGTTCACCTCCTTCCTTCTGGTGGCTGCTTTACTCAGCTTTCTCTTTCGCTCAGCGAAGCGCTGGACTACGAAACGAGTAAGCAATCTACCCAAAATAAGGTCGCTGTAGTATAACTAACTGTGACTTAGGTTGTGTAGTAGTTTTCGGTTTGAATAATATCCGCCATGTTCCCGATTAAGGAGTCCAAAGATTGAAGAGTATATTGCTAGGCTTCGTGAAGTCAAAGAAATAGCTATTTTCGGCGGTGGCCAGGCTGTTTTTATTCACACTGATGTCTCCGTGGCATCTATGCTGGAGTGTGTGGCTCAACAGGAAGAGTAAGGTTTAACTGATATCCCCGGTGAAACGGTATGCCAGCTGTCACCTAAATCCCGCGCTAAGTCTGCCAGCTCACGTCCCCTGCCGGCACTGAAGACATGGCAAAAACCGGCCGGACCGTCCAGAATGTCCTTGTTGGCGGTAAAGCCATTCTGAGCCAGCAGGCAGGCTTGGAAGCTCTCCACGAGAGAAGGCTCGCTAAGTAATTCCCGGTATGATTATAAGGTGACTTGCTTCATAAGCTCGGCGATGTTTCCTATTTTTTCCAGCTTTAAGATGGCTTTGACAACCTCCTCGATTTTAGGCTGGGTCAGGACCCGGGACGCATTATGCCGGAACTTTTCCACCAGGTCCTCATCCGTAAATATTGCGTCGGCAGTGGGAAACGTCAGAGAATACTTTTCTTCCCTGAATGTCTTACCTTTAGCCACAACCTCAACCAGGCCGATGGTACTTGATGGATTTTTAAGATGCAGTTTCACGTACTCAGGGTGACGGTGGTAGCTGACCTTTTTCATAAACTCGAGTATCTTGGGGTCTCTCATCGTCTCCCAGTCCTGCCATTCTATGCCCAGCCTGACCCTGTGGGCAGCAACAGCAAAAACATAAGCGACGCCGAACTGCGCATCGACAATATCGACAACTTCTCTGTTGGTGAAACAGGGCAGCTCGACAGTAGGATGGAGGAAAGCCTCGACACTTTCTATATCTTCGGGCATAAGATGGTGCTGGTCAATAATGGTGATAAAGCAGTTCAGCACAGTGTCAAGCATAGAGCAGCAAGGGTACCGTTTGTAACGTACGTTAAGAAACTTCCATGTATTTCCGATGTCCTCTGTTATCCTTTCAGGATGCCATTCCTCAAAGCCAGCAAACCTCCAGAACCCGTATTCAGTGTCAAAAACCGTAGTATCTCCGGTGTATCCCATCTGGGCCAGCAGACTGGCTATGATGGCTCCTGTACTTTGCCATCCCGGTACTCCGTATTTAACCATTGGCCTGGGTTCACTGAACGAGAACTTAATATGAGTTGGGACCTGACAGAGGTGCCCGGCTATACCCAGGGCGTGTAACATCTTTTCCTCGTTAAGATTAAGCATCCGGCCCGTTCCCGCAGCGGCGCCAAAATTACTGGGGGCGTGTCCATAACGATGTGCCCATCTGACGTTCTGCCCCTCTGTCCCCTCAAAGCGATAGAAAGTATTCAGCGCGCTGGCCACCCTTGATGCAATCTCGTGGGCCAGTACGGTACCTAAAATTACCTCCTTGCCTGAGGCATTGACGCTCTCTGCTGTGGCGAGTACCGCCGGAATGACATGCGGCGGAACATGTGCCCCTGGAATAATAAGAGCATCGTAATCCAGAGCTAGGATTAACTCGCCGTTGGCGAACGCCGCACCGCAACGCGATACCTTATCACTCATGCCTATGATGGTGGCTTCGGGGGGGCCGCCTAACATTTTAGCCAGCGCTACCGACATTTTCCCCTTATCGGTTGTCAGGGCAGCCAGTGCACATCCAATTGAGTCCAGAAGAATTCGTTTCGCCTCGTGTACGACCGGCTCTGGTAACGCCTCGTATTTAGTGTTAACCGCGAAGCTGGCCAGCTCTTGAAGAATACTGCTCATTAACTTCACCTCTTCTTTCGATTATAACTCTCCCTGAAAAGACAGGGAATCCCACCATTCAAACCGGCGCATTTTCAGCATCCGTTGAAGCAGCAATAGCCTCGGTACCGTTTACTTATGCGTTCGAGTTCATTTCACCATCATTGAAGGGAGCTACAGCACTATCTGAGGGAAGAGGAGCTTATTGTCACGAACGCAATAGGCGGTACGGATAACCATCACCTAGCTTTACATTATTTGTTATTGTATCACATTATGTCAAGGAATAGCCGGTCTTGGCGCGGTTTTTCTTTCCCCTGACAAAGCCTATCCTTTTATACGTAGGGTTTCCCCCCGGAGAAAAAAGTGCCTACGATATTGCCCATTGTAATCGGAAGCAGCAGCTGAGAAGGATGCTCAGCATCGTGGTAAACCGTGATGCGTGATGCAGATTGTCTCCGAATATTACCACCGGCCATTTGCTCAAACGTATGTGTTGGCACATCATCTACACTGCTGATTTTGAGCCCTATTCTAGACCCGGCCTTGAACAAATTCCCAGTTGGAACGATTGGTATATTGAACTCGTATATTTTACCCGGAGTCAAAGGCTCCGATTTTTTATGTGTATAGAATGGAGCCCAGGGTTTAGAGCGCTTTTGATCGACTTCTCGGTGTGTTCCTCTCAACCAACCTTGAGTAAGCACCTTATTATTTCCTTGTAGGTCAACTTCTCGAAGGCTAACGCGCCAAAGCACCTCATCATCCGTAGTGGAAGCATACAGCTTCAGTACAATGGGACCAATTACCTCCGTATCTTCAACTAGACTTGGAGAGTAATATTCCAAGCAGCCTCGATGCCAATGGGAATCCTCAAACGAATCCTGGCCTTCATTAGGCCAGTGTTCATGCTCGGACAGGAGGTGATCCTCATGTAGATAAAACGGCGTCCATTTTGTTTCCGGTAGGGGCCAATCTTGTGCTTGCTTCCACTGGTTAGTACCCATAACAAAAAGCCTGACTGGAGCTTCATCCATAATACCTGTATCTATCCCTTTCATCCAGTAATCAAACCATCGCAGAGCCTCATATTGAAGTTGATGGACGGGACGCTCTAAATACATCGGCGGGCCAATAACCATCTTTTTGGGTGTCTGCAAATTTTCCCAGCTACGAAATGCTCCAGGTAGGTGAAATCCGTAGGCCCCCCAGCCGCCACCAATGTAAGCAGGTATCTTGATGTTCTTATAGTTTACTTGGCGTTCTTCCCAGAAATACCCGTCAAGAGGATTGAGGATAATATCTACCATGATGGGATTGCCACCTTCATCAGGGTTTTTCAGGATCTGGACCAGTTCGGGTATGGCAGAAATGTCTTCATCCTGCAAAGCTTTAGCAATAGCTTCTTTATACTTCTCATCTCCCAACTTTGTACGAGTTGCGCTCTCATACCTCATATTGTCATAACCGCCCTTGGTTGCCCCCAACCTATCAACGTAGTTGAAGATGCCACCGCGATAAATGACATCTCTATACCAGTCAGTAAGTGCCCAAGGCGCAAACAAGCACTTAAGTGAGGGTGGATTCGTTGCGGCCACAAATATCTGACTAGTACCAAAATAGGAAGGCCCAAACATACCAACATTACCGTTGCACCAATTCTGCCTGGCTATCCATTCTATAACCTCGTAATTATCTTGACGTTCTTGTGACCCGTACCAGTGATACTTTCCTCCGCTTTTCCCGGTCCCGCGCACATTGGCTATCACCTGTACATATCCACGGCGAACGAAGAAGTTGGGGTTACCCGACTCCAGCATACCGGCTCCCTTTTCTTGTGAAGGTGGTACAAAAGCACCCCAGGTAAAAGCAACGGGCTTCATTGGTGCTAGCTTGAAGTGTTTACCAAAGGCATGCACTCCCAATATGGCCGGGAACTTATCATGACTATCGGGACGTAACACATCCGCGCTGATTTCAACCCCATCACTCATAGGAATTCTTACATTCCGTTCAACTATGATATTGTAATTCTTTCTCTCAGAGGTCGCCCATGTTTTGCTAAACATTTAAGAAGTCCTCCTCACAGGATTTTACCTTGCTGGACATTAATCACTATTTTCTGTCATGATGCACCTCTTGGTTTCTTATGTTGGTGGTGCTCAGATTTAGCCAATCTTCTTATGATAATATTTTTACGAGGATATTTTCGGACGAGATTGAGCAGAACTAAACTCAAGTATGCCCGCTGCTGCTTCGCACCAGACCATTACCAACCCCAGGATGACCGATTCGGGATACAAGGATGGCCCGACCTCGCCGAAATCCACACCCTCAGTAAAATCTGGCTTAGTACTTAGCGTATGTCGGTACTACATTCTTGTATTTCTGCACCAGCTTATCCCAATTCGCCGGCAACTCTAATTTCTTTGTGATGCGGCCTTCAGGTCCTGCAATCATGCCTACCCACTGACCTCCCCCACCACCAACGAACATCCAAATTGAGTCGGGGTTATTCAATATGGAGATAGAATCCTCGGCGTTCATGAGCAAGTCCCTTCGCATTCCTGTTGAACGATCCAGCAAATTCCCATAGTACTGGGTGAAACGATACAGCGGGGCGCGTGCGTGTTGAGAAATGAAGACTGCTATCTCCTTCTTTGTCCAACCGGTGCTGGCTAGTAACTTGGCGTGTGTCGGGGTCAGCATGAGACACAATTGCGACGTAGAGGGGTGAAGATTGTAAATTATAGCCCTCAGTATGCCCTTATCATCGCTACCATACTGCGTTAATTGCCAGAAGGAATTCGGGAAGGAAACGGAAACAGTGCTATCTTCTTTCTTGAAGCCCCGTTCGACGTGCAGTGGTTCCCAGGGGCTTTCCTCCTCATTCTCAGCAATGACCATGGTGTATTTCCCGGGATTGCCGAGGGTTCCCATGTCTTCCACACCCTTTCGTGCCCCGCCTATGTTCTTTATTATGAGGCCCATGGCGCGTCCAATAGTGGCATTGGCTATGTCCCCCGGACTCAGAGCCCCCTGACCGTTGCTGACATGCAGGTCTTTACGTATGGGACCATTTATAATCCAAAATGGTATAAACGAACCCGTGCTCACTTCATAGGAGATGAACCCAGAACCTGGATCCATCACGGCTTGCGCTCCGGCTATCAGCACCGGCAAATAAGTCGGTAAGGCTCCCGCCATGACCGCATTGATCGCAATCTTCTCTACGGTGGCCTTCCCTAGCCGGGGTATGAGCTTGGCCACTACATGGTCAGCGGGCAGGTCCGTCCCCGTGAGCATCTCAGCTACCGCCTCTTCGGTAGGCGGTATTATCGGCAAGCCATCAGTCCAACCCCTCCTGTAGAAAAACCGGTTCACCTCTTCCAGGTTACCCTTGAACACTATTCTCGACGGTTTCTCTGCCTCCTTCGGCTTGGGAGACTTCTCTTCCGCGGTTAGTGGTTTGGTCAGCGCCGTGACGATATCATCCATGGCGGCACTAACCCCCGCTTCAATTTGCTCTGTAATATTACACTCGCAGGGAACAGTTTCCGGCACGACCCGCAATCCAGGCATTCCTTTGCTTGATGCCGCTGACCCGGCATCAGTTAAAAAGTCTTCGTTACACAGCGCTACTACTGGCTTATTCAATTCCTCTACGGAGACTGCTTCGTACACAAGGTACTTGGTGCATGACCCTCAATCGCCGGTAGCGTGGATTATTGCATCAATCCCCCCTACCCAATCCTCAAATTTACTTTTGTGCTCACTTTCTACTTGGAGGACCCAGTATGGTGTATGGTATGTTCCCCAAGCATCATACCAGCTAATCTCACAATCGGGGAATCTTTCCTTCAGTTTCTGTCCGACTACGGTCAGTATTGGCCTTGAGGCTCGTTTAGAATTGCTGAGCAAACCAATCTTTTTACCTGCCAGGTCGGTTAATCGGGGTGAAATACCTCTTAACGGTACCGGGTCAGCCTCCGCCCAGGGACTAAGAACCTCATATTGGCTATTCATT
>CAYPOY010000270.1:0-7335 GCA_964412395.1 uncultured Anaerolineales bacterium
TCTTGTGGTACATGGCGATGAGGGCGTGGGTCTTGCCGCCGCCGAAGGGGGTCTGGATCTGGATGACGGGATCGCCGCCCTCCCCGCGCAGCCGCCTCTCGACCACGGCCAGCAGGTTGCGCAGCCCCTCGGTCTGGTAGGTCTTCTGGAAGAAACGGGTGGGGTCGCGGTACTCGTCGGGGGCGCGGCCCTTGTGAACCTCCCACAGGTCGGCGGCGAAGACATCCAGCGTCAACCGGCCGGCCAGGATGTCCCCGTGTGGTACGGCGATGGTGTGAAATGCGGTCATAGTCTCCCTCCTGTCAAACGGCCCTTGTGGCGTTCATAGACATCTTGGAACTCATAATTACCTCGCTGGGCGAGCAAGCCGATGAGTGAGAGCGCATCGCGGCATGCATTCCTGTCGGCAGCCGCTGTCTCGATGATCTTCCATGCCTCGTCACTAGCGCGATACCATTCAGGCTGTGGCCTCTGTTCGTGCATGAGATGATAGAACCTGATCGCCCCCACAGAGTCGCGATCGACCTCTGCTGCCAGGTACTTCTCAACAGCATCCCAGGCTGTGGTTCTCTGTTCAGATCGAGTGATGTGGGGCAACAGCGCCTCCAACAGTGGCCAGAGCGATGCTATCGTCTCGCTCCCGGGCAGCACCGGCAGCATATGCGCAAACCACTGCATCTCGTCGTCAAAGTCAGTTGAGTGATTCGCGGTTGATGCCTGCCTCGCTCGCCATTCCCAAACAACACGCACTTTGGGCCAGTAGGTTTCCCTATTAGCAGGCACACTTCCCTCAAGCACTCGCCAGAATGTCCAGGGCACACCGCCACGAACCTCTACAGGGGCTTCCCGGTAGAACAACGCGATCAGATTCTGCGGTCCGGCGGGCAAACTCAGTTCGTAGTCTGACCGTAGGTACTCCAGGGCTACATGGCTCGCCAGATGTCTTCCTGGACCGAAATGTGTTCGAGTCACCCATCCCTTTCCCAGGTTGTATATCGCTCTCTTGTACTTGGGGCGAAGCAACTCGATGATCGGTGTATAGAGACGATCGCGACTACCAACATAGGAATCCCAGGCAGCTATGTAATACCTGACGCTGTCATCATCCTTCCCTTCAGGAAGGATTTGATCAACATGACTCTCTACCCACTCCTGATCTAACCAGTAGAGGTAGGTCAGATACTGTCCATACACTGAATGCACGGCCCAACTTGGATCCTCGTGCCGATCCAGCTTCCTTGTCAAAGCCTCCTGGACAACCGGCTCAAGGCGCTTGGGGCCTGGTCCCTCAGGGGTAGGCCCTTGCGCCTCTTCGTCGGCTAACCTGGCCCTGATCCCCGCATACTCGATAAGGGCACTCAGTGCACTGGGCCGGACCGCCTGGATTACTACTGTGGCGGGGTCTTCGTGTTCCAAATACTCTTCTGGTGGACGATCAGCTTTCGCGTCAGGATCGGGGTCATTCAACAGAACCAAAAGGACATCGCGTGCCCTCGGCAGAAGATGGGATGGGATTCTGTACTGCTCGTTTTTCAACCCCAGTTGCATAAGACGTACAATCGCTAACCGAACGCCAATCCAACTCACACCAAAGGTGCGAGTCATATCGGCGCGAACAGTTTCATCCGCCAATAAGGTCTCGCACAAACCGATACCCAACTCCCAAGCCTCGGATGTGGCTGGTTTTTCGTCTCTGGTGTGTCCCAGTAGGGCGTAGGCGAATTCAGGGCGATATAGAGCTATTGATGCTAGTTGCTCTTCATAGTTTTGGGGATTCTTCAAAATCACCTTTGCGACTGCACTGGCCAAACCTTCGTAGCTGACCTGTTCAGGACCAAACGACTGTTGAGGGTCAGGTTGCCGCTCCTGGATATACCTGACTAGTTCCTCGGGAGGCATCTTGGCAAGTTCTTGCTCCGATATGGGAGCGATCTCTCGCACGGCAAAGCCCCCTGACGACCAGCGGAGGAATCCAGGAGGGATTTGAGGCGGTCCAAGTTCTTCGTTCAGTTCTTGCAACGTGTCCGCTGGTTTGCCGGAGACGTAGCTCTGCAACATCCACAAGCGGTCACGGATCCAATTCATCACATGCCTACGAGAATACTCTTCTACATCAACTATACCCTTGTTCTCTTTGGCCCACTCGACTAGCCTTTTCACTCGTTCGGGTGGAGGACCATCGCATATGGCTGCAACAAGGGCTTCTTGGTCTGGCACATCAAGTAGTGGGAAACCTGCTCGCAACAACATGAAGAACTCGTGGTAGATGCCGGTATCGTCCAGGTTTTCGAATCTTCGCAGCTCTTCGACCACAAGAGCCTTGTACTTCGCTGGAAATCTGCGAAGGATATGAAGCCCCAAACGTTGCAGGATTTCTCTCTCATCGCGCAAATACTGCCTGATCAATGGTTCCGCAGCCAGCGCATCTGCTTGAACCCATGCCTCGAGAGCATCGCGGAGCGCGCGAAGCAAGCGATCCCTGTAGGTGTTATCCAGGTCTTGTCCAGTGTCCTCAATAGCAGTGCGCCACCACGACCGTGTCTCGAAATCCGGCTCCCCCAGGGCTTCCGCTTCGAGTCGGAGAGCAGTGCATAGGTGTTCTTGTAGTGTTGCTACCACCCGCTCTGGAGCAAGTGCCGCCAGTTGAGGGATATGGTGGTCAAAAAACTGTCCTGTCTCGTAATCGTGCATACTCAGGAACTTGGACCGCGCTTCAGCTCCCCAAACCATGCCCCCAACCGTTCTCAGGTCCGATGAAGGGATCGGCGCCGTGAGCGCGTGCGTCAGATTGAGTGCTGCATCAAATTGCTTGCCCTGAGCTAGATGAACAATCAGACCGATCGTCTCACTAGCGATAGATACGGCGATGCGTGGTTCACAAAGCCACTGGACAACCCTCGGCACCAGTTTCACAGCCCGTTCGGCAGGAATATGACACAATGCGCGCATCGCTAGAGAGATGTGTCTTCCTTCTCCCTCAATGGATTCAGCAACCTTGACAATGACATCTGGAACTTCGGCTGCCACGCTGTTGAGATAGTACAGCACGTCCCACTGAGGCACCACATAGCCTTCGTCTGTCTTCTGGCGGGGCGGTGGGTTATCGAAGAAACTCCGTTCCCATAGAATGGGAGCCCAAGCAGTGCTGGGTCCGCTGCGGAAGAAGTACCTTCGCAGATCTTCGCGTGTTTCCAGTGTCGTTAGAACAGCTTCCAGCATCTCCGGATCGGCAGCAGGGTTAGGAGAGTGAGTGTAGCGGTCCAGGATTTCAGCCTGCGCATAGAAATGCACCTCAGAGGCCGTAAGATACCACCGATCGGCGCGTGAGCGGGCGGCCTGTTGCTCCTCGGCTGGCTCCTCTTGTTCGAGTTGCTCCTGGGCGAAGAGGCGCATCAGGTCGTGGAAGCGGTAGCGTTCCCCACCGGTCGGCTCCAGCAATTGTAAATCTACCAAGCGCTCCAAGGCTTCCCAGGCTGTGTCCAGGTCTGTCTCTAAAAGGAGGGCAGCCACCTCCGGTGAGAAGCTATGTCCGGCCAGTACCAGCAATCGAAAGAGGCGAACGTCGTCAGCAGTTAGGTCTCGATAGCTCAGAGCGAAGCTAGCTCGAACGTCCAAGTCGCCCAGATGAAGTCGCCCCAGCCGCCGTCGCTCGCTGTCTAGTTGTGAGGCATAGGTTTCAAGGTCCCAGTGTGGTTTACCTCTGAGCTTCCCTCCGGCGATGCGGATAGCCAAAGGAAGTTGGCCGCAAAGGGTAACGATTCGCCGGGCAGCCTCCGGTTCGACCTGGACACGCTCTGCGCCTGCTAGCAGTCCCAGCAGTTCCAAGGCTTCGTCCTCATCCATCACCTTCAGATCTATAAGAGCGGCCCCCTCCAGAGCGGAGAGACGTTTCCGGCTAGTGACCAGAACGGCGCAGGAAGGATTTCCCGGCAGCAGTGGCCGTACCTGGGCCTCGTCGTGAGCGTTGTCAAGCAGCACCAGGGCCTGTTTGTCGGTCATTCGCGAGCGGTAGAGGCTGGCTCGTTCATTCAGGCTTTCGGGGATGAACTGGTTCTCCACGCCCAGTGCCCGCAGTAGCCTCCCTAGCACATCAACAGGGGCCAACGGCTGACCCTGGGCGCCGCGCAGGTCGACGTAGAGGTGGGCATCGGGGAAACGATCCTTCAAGCGGTGGGCCACGTGGATGGCTAGAGCCGATTTGCCGACGCCAGCCATCCCAGCCACGGCAGAGATGACCACTGCTGTCCCTCGAGTTTCTGCTGCTTGTTCCAAGATGGCGATTACTCTGGTCAGCTCTTCGCGACGACCGGTGAAGTCGGCAATGTCGGGAGGAAGCGGGTACAGGGCCGATGGCGGGGTCGGCGGAAGGGTCTGCTGTATGAGCACTACCCTTGCTTGAGCGATGTTGATCAGCTTTTCCACATGACCGCCAGCAATATAGGTAGCCAGTCGCGGTGGGGCTTGGACTGAGCGGGTCTGGATCCACTGGGCCAGGGCACCGGCTCCAACTTGTGGATCAGTCTTCAAGCGATCCAGTATGGCTTGGCCCTCTTCATCCTGACCTAGCCAGTCCTGAAGAGCTCGCCAGACTGCCAGGTCTTGTGGTTGAGCGGAATCACCAACTACCATCTTGCATCTCAGGGCAACAATCAGTCGATGTTCACTACTCCAGCGTGACCAATGCTGATGATCTTATCCACCCGTCCTCTGTCATAGACCTGGTTGAGGAACTGAGCAACAGTTTCGTCTTGAGTTGTCACCTGCACTAGCTGCTGCAGATCTTGAGCAAACACAGGATCAGCCTGAGCCTTCTCAGTCAGGACTTCCGCTAGAGCCGCTTGGTGCTTCTCGTCGGTGGGTTGCTCCTTCAGACGGTGCAGAGCTTCCTGGGCCTTTTCATCTTTGTCTGCGATGAACTTGCAGCGAATTGTCTGATAGAGAGCAACTACTTTGTCCCAAGCCGCCTCGCCAGCCTTCTTGGCAAAGCCTTCGCCTGACTTGGCTAGATAGGGGCCAAGCAGTGCTGCAGCTGTAGTAGCAACTTGATGCATATCGATTTGCATCGGATCAACCTCCTGTTCTTGATGCGTTTCAATGGCTCAATCGAACAACCTTCCCTGCCGCGCTGCTTTGCCCACTTCCTCTCGCACGCGCTCGCGGCCTGTCACGATGTCCTCGTGCGGTACGGCGATCGTGTGGAATGCGGTCATTTTGGTCTCCTAACGGTTTCGAACCGAGTCGCCGCATTGGTGTGCAGGTTGCACCCCGGTTCAGACAACCTACGAATCCAAAGCAAGCCGCCTTGGATTACCATCAATGTGTATACTTCAAGTTGCGACTGGGAGGGTGGCGTTAATACGTGTGAATACCTTTTCAAATCGATCAAGAGTTGCCTTGCTGAACTTCGGAAGCATCTCGTCACGATGGCGCAGCAACACTTCTGCAGGTCGACCATGGTCAAAGCGATTGATGCCCTGGTGCCGGGCAATACGAGACACAAGAGGGTCTGTGCCAGTAAGACCGGTTGGGATTACAGTTGTACCAAACGCGCGATTGTACAAGAGCAAATAATCCTCAACCGTAAAGACATCCTCAATATCTGCGAGTTTTCGACCAAGAGTTTCTCCAACAGTTATGATGCGCTTGTGTGCAAGATATCCTTCATCAGCGAGTCTCGACAGCCGCTGGTTTCCACCTTTGCGTGCATCGATTAGAATGGTCACGTCAAGGTGATGCCCAAGAAGCGCAACGAAAGTTGGGATTAGATCTGCCCCTCCGGTTGGAACAATGGACCAATGTCTGTCAAGAAAGACACGGCCCTGTTCCTCAAGAAAATCCGACATAACCTGCAGGTATGTGTAGTCCGACGTTCCCTCCACTACAAGGTTGTTCGGCGCGATGAAGAGATGCTGTACTAAGTCGTAGCCCAATGCGCCTTGTAGAGGGAAAAGTGTGTCTGGGTCTGTGCTTAATACGTCTGCGGATACTTGCGCACCATCATCACGCCCACGGTCCTCGACAATTCTCACCCGTTCAAGTTTACCAGGTTGGATCATGAACGGCGAGTGCGTTGTGTGGATGACTTGATGCTTCGGCGCAAGCCGCTCGTCTATAAATCTCAGGAAATCCTTCTGGGCTCGCGCATGAAGGCCAAGGGCTGGCTCATCAAGGAGGATAATCAAAGGTGTATCAGCCCACGAGAACTCGTAGAAAGCAGCAAGGAATGAGAAGAACCAGCAGAAACCAGTTGAATGCTCATCAAACGGCAAAGATAGCCAGTGCTGCTCGTCTCTTATGCGAATCTTCAACTCGTCAAAGACAGCTACAGGTTGCCTCTGTGGATTAGTCTCCCTCTCCAAGCTAATATCGATCTCAACGCGAAGTTCGGGGTTCTGCGTCCAATACTCCAGAACGTCAGCTGTGATCGCATTTGCTACGTTCTCAAGCTCCCGTTTGCGCCGTTCATAGTCGGGGTTGAGAAGATAATCTTTGTCTGCAGCAGCCAGCCTGAGCAGTGAAAGTGCAGTGCGTTGATCATCGCTCAAGGATGCCTCGTTCGTCTTCAATAATTCCCGGATCTTTACCCGCGCGGGCAGCTTGCTGTACACAGCGAAGTAGAAAAACTTTGGCAGGCGTTCATAGAGTGCGTTCTCGAGCATTTCTCGAAAGCTCGCTTTTCCCAAAGTGTCGGCAATCTTCGTCTCAAGTGCCGTGGCGGCCTGCACTGCTTCTGGTTGTTCTTCGCCGCGCGCCTTCAAGTCAGAGATGATCTGCGTGAGTGCATCGAAACTCTTCGCCTCGGCTGCCTCGCTCGCGATAGCGGGTGGAAGCTCCGCTTGCGCTATGATGTACTTCACCGTGGCCTGCTCATCCGAATCGAAGGTGTAGACGAGATGACCGCCGTAATCACGCTCCAACGTAATGGTATCCAATTTAAGAACCCCTGGCCCGAAGCGCTGTTCAAGTACTTTTCGGTCATCATCTTCGATGGCAAAGACCGCTCGCGCTGGGCGAACTCTCTCAAGATCAACACCTCGCAGGCGATCTCGCTTCTCCAACCAAGCTGGGTAATGGGCAGGCACGGAAAATGAAACCTGGGGATGTACCGGATTCAGTCGGTAGAGAGCATGCAGAAAGGCTGTCTTGCCTGACTCGTTCTTTCCAACGAGGCATGTTACGTCATCTTGGATGCTGACATCTGTGGAATCAAGGATGTTGCGAAACAGCTTGATCTGGACTGTGATGAGCTTCATTGTGCTAACTCCTTTTCCTGGTCGCTACCTGATTGACGGACAAATTTAAGGTAAGCCGAAGCAAGACACAACCCACGCGCGC